>DATLJU010000114.1:0-17377 GCA_035538735.1 Anaeromyxobacteraceae bacterium
CTGGAGGACGCCGAGGCGAAGCCGGGCGCGCTCGAGGGGCGCCTCGAGCGCTCGCGCGAGCGCGAGGGCGAGCTCGAGTCGGAGCTGGAGCGGGTGAGCCAGGCCGCGCGCGACGCCGGCGCGGCGGCGTCGGAGCCTCGCGCAGGCCGAGCCGACCTGACCGACGGCGAGCCCGAGGAGGCTTCCGCCAGCTGGCTCATGCCGCTCTACACGCGCGAGTTCTACGACTCGCTCGAAGGGTGGGATCGGCGCGTGCAGCGCGCCGCGTTCAAGCAGGCCGCCTTGCTGGCGCAGGATCACCGGCACCCGAGCCTGCGAGCGCTGCCACTGGAAGGCCTTCCGGGATACTACCGCGTGCGAGTCGCGACCGACGTGCGGCTGCTCTACCGCCGCACGGAGCGCCAGAACACGATCGAGATCCTCTCGCTCATCGACCGCGAGGATCTCGATCGGTACATCAAGCAGGCGAAGACGCGCGCCTGACGTCGAGGTCGCTCGTCAGTCGATCGTGCCCATCTCCACGCCGGCGTCCGGCCGCAGCTCGGGCTCGGGGCGCCCCTCGGGCTCCGGCTCGAGGTCGTGGATCGTGGGCTCCGCGGCGCTCCGCCTCCCTCGCCGACCCGGCCGTCCCGCCCTCGGCTCCTGCGCCGACGACAGCTGCTTCCCGGATGCGAGCAGCTTGGCCCACGTCTCGGGCGACGGGTGAGCGCGCGCGGCCTCGAGCGCGTCTCGATAGCCCTTGCGCGCCATCTCGACGCGGTTGTTCTCCTTCCCCATGGCTGCACCCCCGCTGGCACGACTCAGCGCAACTCGCGGGGAAGGTAAGGCATGGTGCGGACGAGACCCAACCCTCGGCCGTTGACCCTCTTGGGCAGAGTCGTACGTTCGGTGCACGCCCTGCTGGACGCCCACCCGGCGGGAGTCGGGCGAGGAGGGGGCGACCGCTGTCGTGCTGCGTCAGGAAAGCTTCCGGTACACGCCGACGACGACGCCCAAGATCATCGTGCTCCGGAAGTCCTCCCGGCGAACGTAGATGGGGGCCATACGCGGGTTGGAGGGCTGGAAGCGCACCCGATCGCCCTCGAAGTAGACCCGCTTCACGGTGGCCTCGTCGTCGATGAGGGCGACGACGATCTCGCCGTCGTCGGCCTGGAGCTGCTTTTTCACGAAGATGTAGTCGCCCGACAGGATGCCGTCCCCGATCATCGAGTCGCCCTGGACGCGCAGGCCGTAGACCTTCTTGCTCGTGCCCAGGAAGAAGCTGTCCACCTGGACGGTGTCCTCGATCTGCTCCTGGGCGAGGATGGGCTGACCGGCGGCGACGCGCCCGATGATGGGGATCTCGACGAGGCGGCCGCTGCCCTTGCTCGCGCGATGGGCGAGCAGCGAGACCACCTTGGCCTCGCGGCTACCGCCCAGCACCTCGCGGGCGGCCGACGTCGGGATGAGGGCGCGGGACTTCACCGGGTCCCGCTGGAGATAGCCCTTCTTCTCGAGCGCCTTGAGGTGATCGTTGACCCCGTTCGTCGAGGCGATGTCGAGCGCCTCGCCGATCTCGCGGATGGTGGGCGGATAGCCCTTGTCCTCGATCTCGGTCGCGATGAAGCGGAGGACCTCGAGCTGCCGATCGGTGAGCTGCGACGTCGCCATGGGCGCCTCCGGGGCTGGCCCCCCGTCGGTACGGCGGGGCTGGAAATAGTCGCTGAACAGCAGTATACGGAACCCGCGTTCAGGGGCAAGAATTCGTCTCCTTGCCCGGTGGGGTAGCCGCCGGTAGGGTTCGGGAAATGACGGAGCCCAGCACGATCCAGGCGCTCGGGATGGGGGCGCGCGCGGCGGGCCGCAGCGCGTGGCTCGTCGCGCCGGCGTTGCTGGTCGCCTTCCTGCGCTCGGCGCTGGGCTGGCCGGCGCCGCTCCTCGCGCTGGCCCTGATCCGCGCCGGGACCGCCGCGCGGCTGGCCGGCGGTGCGCGCGCTCCCGGGGACGTGCTCTCGGGGGCCGTCGCGGCGCTGAGCGCGCCGCGCTCGCTGTTCCTGCTGGCGGGGCTCTTCCTGGCCGGTGTGCTCGCCTCGGCGGCTCTGCGGGTGGCCTGGCTCGCCGGCGCGCTCCCGACGCTGGGCGGCTCGCTCGCAGGCGAGCGCGTACCCGCGCCCCGCTTCGCGGAGGGTTTCACCTGGGGCTTCGCGCCGCTCGTCGGCACGGCGCTGCTCGGCCTCGCCGTCGAGGTCGCGGCGCAGCTCTACCTGTGGACGGCCGGGCTCTCCGCGGTGATCCTGGCGCTGCACCGGGCACCGCCGCTGGTCGCGGCCGTGCGCGCCGGGCTGGGCGCCGTGGTGCTGGTGTCGGCGGTGGCTGGACCGCCGCTCGCGTCCCTCGCCGCCGACGCCGCGCTGGCGCGCACCGCGCTCGCCGGCGATCGCCCGGCGCGGGCGCTCCTCGAGGCGCTCCGGCGCGTGGCGCTCCGCCCGCCGGCCTTCGTGCTCGCGGGCATGGCGCTCGGGCTCGCGGCGCTCGTCGTGCTGGGCTCGGCGCAGGCGATGGAGTCCGCCGCGCTCGGCCTCGCCGCCGGCGCGCCCCCCGTGCTCGTCCTCGGGCCGCGGCTCCTGACGACGGTGCTCGGCGCGGCGCTCGCGGCGCTGTTCGAGCTGTGGCGGCTCGGGACGGTGGCGGCGCTCGCCTGCGCCGAGCGCACGTAGGCGAGGCGCCCGCCACGGGTGCACAGCGGGGATGGATCCGCTTCTTCGCCACAGGCCGCTCCGGTGGCCACTCGGCGGCGTCGCGGTTGCTCGTGACGACAGCGGCGGCGCGGCCCGTGCGCTCGACGAGGAGCTGGACTCTCGGTCGGTCTCGCGGCCGGTGATTCCATCCGGATAAAATTGACCGACGAATTGTATCCGGGTACAAAACTCGGCCATGGACGACGCCCCGACCTACAGCGCCTTCGCCGACGATCGCCTCATCGCCTCGGGCCCGCTCCGGACGCTGCTCGCCGCCACCAAGACCTGGCTGGACGGCCACGAGCGCGCGCGGCTCCTCGTCTTCGACGACGAGACCGGGCGCGAGGTCGACTTCGACCTCCGCGGCACTCTCGACCAGGTGCTCGCGCGGGCCCTGCCGCCCGCCGCCGCGCCGCGGCCAGGGCGACCGCGCCTCGGCGTGGTAGGGCGGGAGGTGTCGCTCCTGCCACGCCATTGGGAGTGGCTGGAACAGCAGCCGAACGGAATCTCCGCGGCGCTGCGCCGGCTCGTCGACGAGGCGCGCAAGCGCGACCCCGGGAAGCAGAAGGCCCGGTCCCTCCGCGAGGCGGCGAGCCGCTTCACGACCTCGATGGCGGGGGATCTCCCCGGCTTCGAGGAGGCTTCTCGGGCGCTGTTCGCGGGCGACGAGCGGCGGTTCGAGCGACTCGTCCGCGGCTGGCCGGTGGACATCCGGAAGCACGTGCTGCGCTGGGTCCGTGAGGCCGCGCGGCTGGAGCGCGACGAGGCGGCGGGGAAGGGCGACTCACGGTGAAGGCCCTCCGCGACGCCTCACGTCCACCTGCTACGGGGGCGCGTCGCCGCCGCGCAGGAAGCGCCGAAGGCGGATCTTCTTCCGCGGCCCGCCGAGCAGGTACAGCACGAGCCCCACGCCGAAGAGCGCGCCGGCCACCGCCAGCGCCGCGCCGCCGAGGAAGGGCAGGAAGCGCCAGCCGGCGAAGTCGCGCGCGAAGACGACGAGGCCTCCCAGGGTGAGCCCACTCGCCACGAGCCCGAGGAAGAGGGTGAGGCCGAGCATCCGGACGTTCGTCGCGATCAGGTCGAGATCGGGCGAGCGGACGTTGACGCGGAACTTGCCCGACTCGAGGTCGATCAGGATTTGCTGGAGCTGGGCCGGGACGTCTTCCGCGAGCGTCTGCAGCTTGAGGAGCGACTTCATCATCGCCCCGGAGGCGTCGCTCGGGTTGAAGCGCGACAGGAGCAGCTCCTTCGCGTAGGGAAGGCCCATCTCCAGGATGTCGAGCCGCGGGTAGAGCCCGCGGATGATCCCCTCCAGCGTGACGGACGCCTTGGACAGGAGGGCCCACTCCTTCGGGACGCGGATGCGGTGCTTCACCGCCAGGTCGAGCAGGTCGCGCAGCAGCGTCGACGTGTGGATGTCCTCGAGCTTGAGGCCGAGGTAGCGGTCGAAGATGGCCTGGATGTCCGCCCGGAAGGCGGTGATGGGCGTGTGCTCCTCCGCCACGCCGATGCGGTTCAGCACCCGCGCCACCGTCTCCGGATCGCGCAGCGCCGTCGCCATGATGAGCGTGACGAGCGCCTCCTGCATGCGTCGGGTGACCCGGCCCACGAGCCCGAAGTCGAGCAGCGCGATCCGGTTGCCGGGCAGGACCAGCAGGTTGCCCGGGTGCGGGTCGCCGTGGAACAGGCCGTCCTCGAAGAGCTGGCGGAAGGCCGCCTCGATGATGTTCCGGGCCACCTGCTCGAGCTCGTACCCCGCGTCGGCGGTGACCTCCGACACCTTCACGCCCTCGACGTACTCGAGGGTGAGGACCGCGTCCGAGCTCAGATCGTCGAAGACGCGCGGGATGACGAGGAAGGGCCGGTCGCGCGAGGCCGCGGCCATGGCCCTCGCGTTCTGCGCCTCGTTCTCGAAGTCGAGCTCCTCGTGGATGGCGCGCTCGAACTCCTCGACGATGCCGGTCGGCGTGTAGACGCCGGTCTCCTCGACCACCGCCTCGACGAGCCTGGCGAGCTGGTAGAGCAGCGAGAGGTCGGAATCGATGCGCTGCCGGATGCGCGGTCGCCGCACCTTCACGGCCACCCGCTCGCCCTCGTGGGTCCGGGCGCGGTGGACCTGGGCGATCGAGGCGGAGGCGACCGGCGTCTCCTCGAGCTCGGAGAAGCAGCGCTCGAGCGGACGGCCCAGGCCGCGCTCGATCTCCGCCCGGACCTCGGCGATGGGGAACGGCGGCACCGCGTCCTGCAACTGCGAGAGCTCGTCCACCCAGTGCGACGGGAGGATGTCGGGCCGCGTCGAGAGGAGCTGACCCAGCTTGATGAAGGTCGGTCCGAGGTCGATGAGGAGCTGCCGGAATCGCTGCGCGGTGCGCCGGTCGGGCTCGGGCCCGGCCGGCTCCGCGCCAGCCGCGGCCTGCCGCACCTCGTCGGCCTCCCGGCTGCCGAGCAGCTCGCCGAGGCGCGTCTGGTCGAGGTAGGCGCCGAAGCCGTGCCGCGCCGCGACGGCGGCGATCTGACCGAGCCGGTTCAGGTCCTGGAAGGCCTCCTTGAGCACGGTCGCAAACGTAGCACGTGCTCAGCCGGGGCACCGCTTCGGCGACAGCCCTCGTGGGGCGGGCGTCAGACGGCGGCCGTAAGCTCGCGCCGCCGATGCCGCCCGAGATCGCCCAGGCCACCACACCGATGATGCGGCAGTACCTCGAGACGAAGGCGAGGTACCCGGACGCGCTCCTCTTCTTCCGGCTGGGGGACTTCTACGAGCTCTTCTTCGACGATGCCCTGCTGGCGTCGGAGGCGCTCCAGATCACCCTCACCGCGCGGTCGAAGGGCGACGACAAGGTCCCGATGTGCGGCGTGCCGCATCACGCGGCGCGCGGCTACGTGGCGAAGCTGCTCGAGCGCGGCTTCAAGGTCGCCATCTGCGACCAGGTCGAGGAGCCCGGGAAGTCGGCGCTGGTGAAGCGCGAGGTCACGCGCGTCGTCACGCCGGGGATGGTCCTCGACGACCAGGTGCTCGACCCCCGGGAGGCGGCCTACGTGGGGGCCGTGGTTCTGGCGGAGCCGGCCGGCGGTGGGCTGGCCCTCCTCGACGCCTCCACCGGCGAGCTGAAGCTGGGCGAGGTCCCCTCCGACGCGCGGCTCGCGGACGAGCTGCGCCGCGCGGGCGTGCGTGAGCTGCTCCTCGCCCGCGACGCCGCCGGCAACGCGCGCGGGGCGGCGCTGGTGGCGGCGGTCGGGGCGCCGCTCGCCGAGCGCGAGCCGGCCGACTTCGCCCGGCCCGGCGAGAAGCTGCGGCGCCACCTGGGGGTGGTCGGGCTCGATGGGTTCGGCGTGGGTGACCTCGCGCTCGGGCAGGCCGCCGCCGCGGCCGCGCTCGCCTACCTCGAGGAGACCCAGCGGGCGGCGCCCGCGCACGTCGATCGCCTGTCGCGCCTCGCCACGGACGAGGCGCTCCTGCTCGACGAGGCGACCCGCGCCAACCTCGAGCTGGAGCGCACGCTCGCGGGCGGCAAGCGCAAGGGATCCTTGCTCGGCGTCCTCGACCGGAGCGTGACCGCGCTTGGCGGCCGCCGGCTCGCCGAGTGGCTGCGCTGGCCCCTGCTCGATCCTGCCCTCATCGGCGCGCGGCTCGACGCGATCGAGGAGCTGGTCGGCTCGGCGCTGCTGCGCGAGGACCTGGCCGAGGCGCTGCGGCCGGTCTCCGACGTGGAGCGGCTCCTCTCGCGCCTGGCGCTCCGGCAGGGCAACGCCCGCGACCTGCGCGCGCTGGCGGCGGCGCTCCTCGCCCTGCCACGGCTCGAGGAGCTGCTCGAGGGCGCCGGAGCGGCCCGGCCCCGCAGCGCGCTCCTGCGCGAGTGCGCCGCCGGGGTGCGAGGCCTCGAGGCGCTGGCGGCGCTGCTGGACCGCGCCGTGGCCGAGGAGCCGCCGGCTGGGGTCAAGGAGGGGGGGCTCATCCGGCGCGGCTACTCGGAGGAGCTCGACCGCATCACGGCCATCGCCGAGGACGGCAAGGGCATCATCGCCCGGCTCGAGGCGGAGGAGCGGGCGCGCACCGGCATCGGCTCACTCAAGGTCCGTTACAACAAGGTGTTCGGTTACTACCTCGAGGTCACGAAGCCGAACCTGCACCTCGTCCCGCCCGACTACGAGCGGCGTCAGACCACGGTCGGTGGCGAGCGGTTCATCACTCCGGCGCTGAAGGAGTACGAGGAGCAGGTCCTCGGGGCCGAGGAGCGGCGCTTCGCCCTCGAGGAGCGCCTCTTCGAGGAGCTGCGCGCGCGGGCGGTCGAGGAGGGCCGGCGCCTCCGCACCGCCGCGGCGGCGGTGGCGACGGCCGACGCGTTGCTCGCGCTGGCGCGCGTCGCCGCCGAGCGCGGCTACGTCCGGCCGGAGGTGGACCGCTCGGAGCGGCTCGAGATCGAAGAGGGCCGGCACCCGGTGGTGGAGGCGATGCTGCCCCCCGACTCGGGCGGGTTCGTCCCCAACGACGTCTCGACGGCGTCGAGCGGGGAGGGCGAGGAGCCGCCCCAGCTCCTCGTCATCACCGGCCCCAACATGGCCGGGAAGAGCACCGTGCTGCGCCAGACGGCGCTCATCGCCCTGCTGGCGCAGATGGGGAGCTTCGTCCCGGCCCGCCGGGCGCGGGTGGGGCTCGTCGATCGCATCTTCACGCGCGTCGGCGCCTCCGACGACCTGGCGCGCGGCCGCTCGACCTTCATGGTCGAGATGACGGAGACGGCCGCCATCCTCCACAATGCCACCCGCCGCTCGCTGGTGGTGCTGGACGAGATCGGCCGAGGCACCTCCACCTTCGACGGTGTGTCGATCGCGTGGGCCGTGGCGGAGCACCTCCACGACCGGATCGGCTGCCGGACGCTGTTCGCGACGCACTACCACGAGCTGCAGGACCTAGCGCGGGAGCGACCGCGGGTGCGGAACCTCACCGTCGCGGTGCGCGAGGTCGGGGAGCAGGTGGTGTTCCTGCGGCGGCTCGTCGAGGGCGGTGCCTCGCGCAGCTACGGCATCGAGGTGGCGAAGCTGGCCGGCCTGCCGGCGGAGGTGCTCACCCGCGCCCGCGAGATCCTGAAGAACCTCGAGTCGATGGAGGTGGACGAGCGCGGCCGGGCGGCGCTCGCCCGCGGGCGGCGCCCCGCCGCGGCTCCGGCGAGCCAGCTCGCGCTCTTCTCCGCGCCGGACCCTGTCCTGGCCGCGCTGCGAGACGAGCTGTCGGCGCTCGACCTCGACTCGCTGAGGCCGCTCGACGCGCTCAACCTCCTGGCGGGTTGGAAGGCGCGTCTGGGCTGAGCTCGGAGCCGGCAGCTCGCGGCAGCCGCACCACGAAGGTCGTGCCGGCGTCGGCCGTCGAGGTGGCGCTGACGCAGCCGCCGTGCGCGGCCACGATGCGCTCCACGATGAAGAGGCCCAGCCCCACGCCCTGCGCGGCGCCGCCCTGCTGTCCAGCGCGTTCCCAGGGCTGGAACAGCCGGTCGAGGAGCTCCGGCGGGATGGGATCGCCCTCGTTGTGGACGCGCAGCCGCACCTCCGAGGGCCGGCCGTCGAGCTCCACCCGGACCGGCCGGTCGGGCCGGCCGTACTTGAGCGCGTTCGCGACGAGGTTCGAGGCGACCTGCGCCAGCCGGTCGGGATCCCAGATCCCCTTGGCCGATCCGTGCCGCTCGACCGCGATCTCGCGGTCGCCGCTCGCGTCGCGGAGCTCGTTCACCGCGTCCTCGACGACGGCGCCGAGGTCCATCGTGCGTGGCTCGACGGGCAGGCTCCCGGTGAGGCGCGTCCGGGTGAGGTCGAGCAGATCGTGGATGAGCCGCGTGGCGCGCTCTGCCGCGCTGCGCATCCGCGCCACCGCCCTCAGGTGCCGATCGGGGAGATCGTCCCTCGACAGGAGCGTGCCCGCGCCGAACAGGATCGCGCTGAGCGGGTTGCGTAGGTCGTGCGAGACGATCCCGATGAGCTGCTGCTCGAACTCGCGGGCGCGCCGGAGCTCGCCCTCGGTGCGCTTGCGCGCGCTCGCGTCCCGGAAGAAGACCGCGATCCCTCCGACCTCCACCGGATAGGCGGTGACCGCCGTCCAGAGTTGGAGCGGCGCGTAGTACGCGTCGAACTCGCGCGGGACGCGCTCGTCCATGGCGCGGTGGTACTCGTCCCAGTACGGATTCCCCGGCTGGCCCAGGTCGGGCCAGACGTCCCAGAACACGCGGCCGAGCGTCTCGCTCCGCGGCTTGCCCGTGAGCCGCTCCTGGTTGGCGTTGACCCGGACGTACCGCCAGTCGCGGTCGAGCTCGAAGAAGGCGTCGCCGAGCTCCAGCAGCTCGGCCGCGTGGCGGAGCAGCGCCTGGCGCTCGTCGCTCCAGGCGCGGAGCCCCGCGGCGGCGCTGTCGATGAGGAGATCGGAGAGCGCCAGCACGTCATCCACCGTCACCTCGGTCGCTTCGCGCGCCACCTCCACGATCACCTCGCGCAGCAGCCGGTACTCCATGACCACCTGGTCCACCTCGACGCCGAGCACGCTGCGCTCGGCGCCATGGCGGGCAGCGACTGCTGCCGCGGCGGCTGTGGCGGCTGCGTCGGGACCGCCCCGCGCCTCCAGGGCCGCCCCGAGGCACGTGACGAATTCCGGGAGGGAGTCGATGAGGACGGGTCGGGGACTCGTCTCGCCGAGGCGGACGCGGACGCGCTCCGTCCACCGGCGGATGATCTCTTTCCCGCGGCTCTTCAGAGCGTCGACGATCGGGCTCACGGATGACGAGTAAAGCAAAGGGGGCCGGCGCGCTGGCCGGCCCCCTTCGAAGTTCGAACGCGGAAGGTCTTACTTCGAAGGTGCTACTTCGCCTTCTTGTGGCAGTTGTCGCACTTCCCCAGGGCCTTGTTCTCCTGCTTCTTGTGGCAGTCCTGGCACGTGGCGTGGCCCTTCTTCTGGTCGAGCGCCATCTTGCCCGGCTCGCCGGCGCCGTGGCACACCTCGCACTTCTGGGCCTTGTGGGTCTCGTGCTTGAAGGTGATGTCGCCCTGCTTGGCCGACTTGAGGGTGATGGCGTCCTTCGGCGCCTCGGCGGCGAGCACGGGGGCGGCGAAGAGGCTGACGGCAAGCGCAACGGAAAGCATACGGATCATGTATTTCCCCTCAGTTAGGAACGCGGAGCGTGAACGCCGCGCGTGGTCGCCGGACTGTACGGCCCGGATCGCGAGCCATTCAAAAAAAAGACGGTCGTGCGACAGCGTGCCGCATGTACGGCGGTGAGGCGTCACCAGCCGAAAAATGGACCGTGATATCGCGCGGCCTACAGTGGGGTTCGCGATGGTCCCCTCCGCCGCGCTCTCCCTCTTCCTGGTGGTCTCGGCCGCAGGGCACCCGCGTCCGGGGGGTGGGGCCGCGCCTCCGGTCCGCGCGAGCGCGGTGAAGCAGGGGAGCTCGCTCGATCGCGCCCGCGCCGCGTTGGCGCAGGTGAAGCGAGACCCAGCCCGGCGGCGATACCGCGATCAGTGGGAGCGCGCCATCGCCGGACTGGAGCGCGCCGCCCGAGGACGCGACACGGCGCCGGCGCTCCTCGAGGCCGCCCGCGCCCGCTATGCCCTGTACCGCTACTCGCAGGTAGAGGCGGACCGCGAAGCGTCACTCCGGCTCGCGGCGCGCGCCCGCAAGGCCGGCGCGCGGGAGGCGGGCGCGTTCGCGGTCGCGGTGCGGAAGGAGATGGGCGAGGAGGACGAGGCGCCGCCGAAGGCGAGGCAGGTGCGCGTGGCGAAGGTACCGTTGCCCGGAGCCGGTGGAGGGAAAGGGGCGAAGCGGACGAGCACGAACCCGGCCGCGAGCGCGAGCACAGGCCAGGCCTCGACCTCGACCGGGACCGCGACCACGACCGGAACCGCGAGCACGACCGGGACCGCGACCACGACCGGGACCGGGGCGGCGGAGAGCGATGACGAGCCCTCGACGGACCCCGCGCTCCGGGAGGCGCTCCGGGGAGCCTCCTCCGAGGCGGCTGCCGCGGCGGAGCCGGCTCGCGTCGCCGAGGTGAAGTCCTGGTCGAACGGCGATTACACGCGGATCGCGGTCTACCTGTCGCGCCAGATCGGGTTCACGAAGGAGGAGCTCCCCGCCGAAGGCGCGCTGCCGCGTCGGCTGGCGCTCGACCTCAAGCCGGCGCTGCTCGAGCGGGGGCTGGCTCACCCCGTGGGGGACGCGCTCGTGAAGCGCGTGCGAGCTGCTCAGCGGAGCGACGACACGGTGCGAGTCGTGCTCGAGCTTGCCGGGCGCGACGAGCTCGCCATCTTCGCGCTCGACGATCCGCCCCGGCTCATCGTGGACGTCGGGGTACGCGAGGCCCGGCGTGAGGCGCAGGCGTCGGCCCGGCGGGCGGGGGAAGGGGCGCCGGCCTCGGGCGGCGAAACCGACCTCCGCGCGGCGCCGGACGAACGGGAGCACACGACCGCGAGGCCGGTTCGCCGCGTCGTGGTCGACGCGGGGCACGGCGGGCACGACACCGGCGCGATCGGCCCGTCCGGCGTCCGCGAGAAGGACGTCACCCTCGCGATGGCGCGACGGCTCGCGCGGCGGCTGCGGGCGCGCGGCTTCGAGGTCGTGCTCACCCGCGACGCGGATCGCTTCGTGGCGCTGGAGGAGCGGACCGCGCTCGCCAACGCGCAGCGTGGCGACCTCTTCGTGTCGCTCCACGCCAACGCCCACCCGCGCCGCGACCGGCGCGGGGTCGAGACGTACGTGCTCGACGTGGCCGACGACCGCTACGCGCGGCGGCTCGCCGCCCGCGAGAACGGCGCGCTCGAGGACGACGCCGAGGAGGGACAGGAGGTGCGGCGGATCCTCACCGATCTCGACGCGCAGTCGAGCGCGGCCTCCTCGCGCCGGCTGGCCGAGGCGGTCCAGCGCGAGGTGTGCGGCGGCGTCCGGTCGCGCGTGGGCGACGTCCGCGATCTCGGCGTGAAGAGCGCGCTCTTCTACGTCCTGGTCGGCGCGCGGATGCCGGCCGTCCTCGTCGAGACCTCCTTCATCTCCAACCGCCTCGAGGAGCGGCGCCTCGCGAGCGCGAGGTTCCAGGACGAGGTCGCGGCGGGCGTGGCGCGCGCGGTCGAGCGGTTCGCGTCCCGCGGGGCGCGCGTCGCGTCGGCGCGCTGACGCGCCGAGTACCGGGCCTGTGGCCCTGACGCCGAGCGGGGCGAGGCTATACTCCCCTCGATGCGCCTCCCCGACGCCCCCATCGCACGGCTCCCGCAGCCTGCCCCCTACGAGTACGAGTCCCGCCTGCCGGACCTGCCGGCGCTGACCGGCGACGCGCGCGCCGACCTCGCCGCCGCGCGGCGCTTCCTGGAGGACCTGCACCGGGGTGGCGCGAGCGGGCACACCGTCGTCCGCCTGCAGAGCGCGGCGATGGACCGGCTCATCGCCACCCTGTGGGAGCGCGCCTGCGCCGAGGCGCGCGCGCAGCAGGCGCAGGCGCCGCTGGCGCTGATCGCGATCGGCGGCTACGGCCGGCGCGAGCTCGCGCCGTTCAGCGACGTCGACCTGCTCTTCCTGCACGAGGCGGGGAATCCGGCCCCGTTCGTGAAGTCGGCGAGCGAGCGGCTCGTCTACGCGCTGTGGGACCTGCGCCTCGAGGTCGGCTACAGCGTGCGCGACCTCGCCGCCTGCGAGGCGCAGGCGGCCGAGGACCACACCGCGCGCACGGCGCTCCTCGACCTCCGGCTGCTCGGCGGCGATCGCGACCTGTACCTGGCGCTCGAGCGCGAGGAGCTCCACGGCCCGTCGCAGGCGAAGCTGGAGGAGTTCATCGCCGACAAGGCGGCCGAGGTGCGCAGCCGGCGCGAGCGGTTTGGCGACTCCTTGTACCTGCTCGAGCCGAACGTGAAGGAGTCGCAGGGCGGCCTGCGCGACCTCCAGTCGGCGCTGTGGATCGCGCGCGCCCGCTGGAAGGTGGCGGGCGTGACCGAGCTGCTCGCGCGCGCCATCCTCCCGGAGAGCGAGATCCGGGAGCTGCGCCGGGCGCGCGACTTCCTGTGGCGCGTCCGCAACGAGATGCACTACCTCGCCGGGCGCAAGTGGGACCAGCTCACGTTCGACGTCCAGCCGCAGGTGGCGACGTACATGGGCTACGCCGACGGCGCGGACGGGAGCGCCGTCGAGCAGTTCATGCGCCACTACTACCTGGCCGCGCGGACCGTCCTGAACGCGTGCGACGCGATCATCGACCGGGCGCTCGAGCCGCAGAACGCGACGGGCTGGCGCCGCGTCCCGCCCCCGGCCGCCATGACCGGCGCCGAGCGCAACGGCGGACCGCCGCGGTCGGAGTGGGCGCTGCCCGGCGGGGAGTTCAAGGTGTTCCGCGGCCGGCTCACCATCGCCGACAAGGACGTGCTGCGCCGCTCGCCGGCGGCGCTGGTGCGCCTCTTCGGGGCCGCCGATCGCGAGAACCTCGAGCTCTACCCGTACGCCCGCGACCAGGCCAGCGCCGCCGCGGCGGAGCTGCCGCCCGGCGCGGCCGATCACCCGGAGGTGAGCCAGGAGCTGCTCGCCTGCTTCCTGCGGCCCGGGACGCGCGGCCGGTTCCTGGCGCTGATGCACCAGGTGGGCGTGCTGCCGCGCCTCATCCCGGAGTTCGCCCGCGTCGCCGCGCGCCGGCAGATCGACGTCTACCACGTGTACACGGTCGACGTTCACTCGCTGTTCGCGGTGCGGCGGCTGTTCGCGCTGCGCAACGGCGACGTCCAGGAGGAGGTGCTCGGGCCGCTGATGCAGCGCCTGCAGCGCCCCCTTGGCGTCTACCTCGGCACGCTCTTCCACGACATCGGGAAGGGCCTCGGGGGAGACCACTCGGTGAAGGGCGCGGAGATCGCCGCCCAGGCCTGCGTCCGGCTCGGCATCGATCCCGCCGACGCCGCCGACGTGGAGTGGCTCGTCCTGAAGCACCTGCGCATGAGCGCCATCGCCCAGCGGCGCGACCTGTCGGACCCGCACCTCATCCACGCCTTCGCGGAGGAGTGCGGCACGATCGATCGGCTCGACGAGCTCTACCTCCTCACCTACGCGGACATGGCGACGGTGGGCCCCAGCACCTGGACCGACTGGAAGGCGCGCCTCCTGCGCGAGCTCTACACGAAGACGCGCCAGGTGATGGAGCAGGGCGTCGGCAGCCGGCCCGAGCCCGGCACCGCCGAGGCCGCGGCGCGGGCGCGGGTGGCGGCCGCCTTCGCGGCAGGGCGATCGCCGGCGAAGGAGGTGCAGCGCTTCCTGGCCGCCATGCCGGCGCGCTACTTCCTCACCGTCGGGCCGGCCCAGGCGCCGCGGCACCTGCGGCTGCTCCGGCTCGCGAAGCCGCTGCGCTTCGCCGCGGCGGTGCGCCACCGGCGCGACCTCGGCTTCTCGGAGCTGGCGCTCACGGCGCCCGACCGCCCTGGCCTGCTCGCGCTGCTCGCCGGTGTCCTTGCCGCGAACCGCATCGACATCCAGCACGCGGAGGTGTTCTCGACCCCTCCGGACGAGCGGTCTTTGGGGTGGCTCGCCGGGCGCGCCCTGGACCTCTTCCAGGTGCGCGGCCCCGAGGGGGGCGCGCTCGATGCCCGGCGGTGGCGCGCGGCGCGGCGGGATCTCCACCGGGTGCTGTGCGGAGAGGACTCGCTCGACGCGCTGCTGGAGCGACGGTTTCGGACGGGGCTCCCCCCCAAGCCGCTTCCGCGGGTCGCCACGAAGGTCGTGCTCGACAACGACGCCTCCCGGCTGCACAGCGTCATCGACGTGTTCACGGCCGACCGGGTCGGCCTCCTGCACACGCTGGCGCGCACTGCGTTCGAGCTCGGCCTCACGGTCGATCTGGCCCGGATCACCACCGAGGGGCACCGCGCGGCGGACGCCTTCTACGTACGGACCGCCGAAGGGGCGCGCCTCGACGGCGAACGCGCCGAGCGGGTGCTGGAGTCCATCCGAGCCGCGCTCGCGCGCCCCGCCCCGTAGTCGTCGCACGCCCGATCCGGGCCGCGCTCGGCGCCTCGGACGGGAGGCAAAAAGCATACGGATCGCCGCTCCCTTGTCCGGCCGAGCGCGCATGTCCAGCGTTATGCGCGGCAGTCGGTGGAGGGGGGGGAGAGCGGGCCCTTGTCGAGACGAGGCGCACACGTGCGATTCGGGGTGGTGACCGCCTGGCCAGCGGAGGACTGGCACAGCCGTCGCCTGCTCGCGAGCTGCTCGCGGCGCGGCGAGGCCGTCGCCGTCGATCCGTCGACGCTGGCGACGTTCGTCGGCGAGACGACGGTCGAGGTGCGAGCCGGCGGGCGGCCGGCTTCGACCTTCGACGCGCTCGTGCTCGCGCGCGGGCTCGGCCGCGGCGTCGATCCGGACGTGCAGTTCGAGATCTACCGGGCGCTCGAGGGCATGGGCGCGCTCGTCGTGAACCGCATCGACGCTCTCCTCTCGGCGCAGGACAAGCTGCGCACCTCGTGGCTGCTGCGTCGCGCGGGAGTCCCCACGCCCAGCGCGGCGGTGGCTCAGGCGGCGCGCGAGGCGATGGCAGCGCTGGCGAAGCTGGGCGAGGCGGTGATGAAGCCCATCGCCGGCTCGCTCGGCGACGGACTGGAGCGCGTGCGCGCCGATCGCGCGGGCCGCCGAAGAGTGCTCGATCGCCTTAGACGCGATGGCGCGGTGTACCTCCAGCAGTGGGTCGAACACCCGGGGCGCGACGCGCGGCTGTTCGTGGTGGGTGGACGCGTGGCGGGGGCGATCGAGCGCACGGCGCCACCGGGCGAGTGGCGGACCAACGTCGAGCGCGGCGCGCGCGTGCGCCCTCTGCGCGGCGATGGGCCGCTGGGCGCGCTGGCGGTGGCGGCGGCGCGGGTGCTCGGTCTCGACTGGGCCGGGGTCGACGTGGTGACCGGCCCGTCGGGCCCGGAGGTGCTCGAGGTGAACGGGAACCCGGGCTGGTCCGGGATCCTGGAGGCGACAGGCGAGGACATGGCGGAGCCGATCGCCGAGCACGTGTGGGCTCGCGCGCAGCGGCGGCTGGAACGTACGAGGCTCACACCGGAGCAGGCGGGAGCGAATCATGGCTGAGGAGAAGAAGGGCGGCAGCAAGGGCGCGATGACGGTGTCGGAGGCCGGACGCAAGGGCGGCGTGCGGGTCCGTGAGACGCGCGGCCGCAAGTTCTACGAGGAGATCGGCAAGAAAGGTGGCGAGACCGTCAAGGCCGAGCGCGGCCGCAAGTTCTACGAGGAGATCGGCAAGAAGGGCGGTGACACCGTCAAGGCGGAGCGGGGGCCTCGCTTCTACGAGGAGATCGGAAAAAAGGGTGGAGAGACCATCAAGGCCGAGCGAGGCACGCCATTTTACGAGGAGATCGGGCGCAAGGGCGGCCACAAAGTCCGTGAGCTCATCGAGAAGGGCAAGGCGGAGGCGCCGCCGCCGAGCGAGGGCGCCACGAAGCACGAATAGCGAGCGACAGTCCACCGGACCGGATGGACCGGCGAGAGGGAGGGGGGCATGGAGTACGAAGAGAAGGGGACGGGACCGGCGGGCGGACCTCAGCGAAAGGACGGCGAGGAGGCGACACCGACGCCTCGCCGCGCCATGACCGTCTCGGAGGCCGGCCGAAAGGGTGGGATCACCGTTCGTGACGAGCGCGGTCACGCGTTCTACGAGGAGATCGGCCGCAAGGGCGGACAGAAGGTCCGCGAGTTGATCGAGCGGGGCAAGACCCGCACCTGATGCTCGCCCGCCGCGGGGCGCCCTCCGCGATACCGCTGCCGCCGACCTGGCGGTCTCGCGCGCGGCCGCCGCGCCGAGCGGGGTAGGGGATCGCGCCCCGCGATCCGGTCAGTGCCGGGTGGCGCGGGGCGTGCTACAACCCCGCGCCATGGCGGCCGCCCCCATCGTCGAGATCGATCCGCAGCACCCGCAGCCGCGCATCCTCGAGCGCGCGGTCCAGACGCTCTCGTCCGGTGGCCTCGTCGCCTTCCCGACCGATACGTACTACGGGATCGGGTGCGACCTGTTCGACAAGCGCGCCATCGAGCGGATCTACCAGCTCAAGCAGATGCCGAAGACGCACGAGCTGTCGTTCATCTGTCCGGATCTGGCCGAGGTCTCGCGCTACGCCATCGTCGACAACTCCGCTTACCGCGTGCTGCGCCGCAAGACGCCGGGGCCGTTCACCTTCATCCTGCCCGCGACGCGGCTCGTCCCCGACCTCGCGCTCCGCCGGCAGAAAACCGTCGGCGTGCGCGTCCCGGACAGCCCGATCGCGCTGGCGCTGGTGCGCGCGCTCGCCCATCCGGTGATCAGCACCTCCGCCGCCACGCCCGAGGGTCAGGGTCTCATCGACGCGCGCGACATCAAGGAGCGGCTCGGGCACGGGCTCGACCTCATCCTCGACGGCGGCTACAAGCCCAACGAACCCTCCTCCGTCATCGACCTCACCGGCCCGGAGCCGCTCGTGGTGCGGCAGGGGAAGGGCGACACGAGCGACCTGTTGCTGTAGGGGTGCTCGCCCCGGCCGGCGGTACGCGAACTGGACCGGTCCGCGGACGGCGGTATCGTCGTGCCGTGGCGAACCCGCTCGATCCCGCGCTCGATCTCTTCCTCGTCCACGTGCGGGTGGAGAAGGGGCTCTCGCCGAACAGCGTCGACGGCTACGCGCGCGACCTGCGG
>DATLJU010000115.1:0-13750 GCA_035538735.1 Anaeromyxobacteraceae bacterium
CATGACCGACCCCGCCAAGGCGCACAAGGGGATCAGCGCCTTCCTCGTCCCGTCCGACGCGAAGGGCTTCACCCGTGGCAAACCCGACGAGAAGGTTGGGATCCGCGCCTCGGGATCGTGCACGGTCTTCTTCGAGGACTGCGTGGTGCCGCGGCGGTTCCGGCTCGGGCAGGAGGGGGACGGCTTCAAGATTGCCATGTCGACCCTGGATGGCGGCCGCATCGGCATCGCCGCCCAGGCGCTCGGCATCGCGCGCGCCGCCCACGAGGAGGCGGTCGCCTACGCGAAGGATCGCAAGGCGTTCGGGAAGCCCATCGCCAGCTTCCAGGCCATCCAGTTCATGCTGGCCGACATGGCGACCGAGATCGACGCCGCGCGCCTGCTCGTCTGGCGGGCGGCGACGCTCAAGGACAGGGGCGTGCGCTTCAGCGCCGAGGCCGCCATGGCGAAGGTGTTCGCCTCCGAGATGTCGGAGCGCGTCACCTCCAAGGCGATCCAGGTCCACGGAGGGCTCGGTTACATGAAGGAGTGCGACGCCGAGCGCCACTGGCGCGACAGCCGCATCACCCAGATCTACGAGGGGACGAGCGAGATCCAGCGCATCGTCATCTCGAGCGCGTTGCTCAAGTAGCTGGCGGCAGGGCGGGGCTCGCCCCCCGCCGTTGGGGACGCTCCGATGGACTTCGACCTCTCCGACACCCAGGCGGCCGTGGTCGCCACCGCGCGCGCGGTCGCTCGCGACGTGGTCGCGCCGCGCGCGCGGGAGGGCGACCGCACCGGCCGCTTCCCTTCCGACATCATCCGCGAGCTCGGGAAGGTCGGTCTGCTCGCGGTGAACGTGCCCGAGGAGCTGGGCGGCGCGGCCGCGGGACCGGTCGCCTACGTCCTGGCCATGATGGAGATCGCCGCCGCCGATTGCGCGGTGGCGGTCACGATGGCCGTCACCAACATGGTGGGCGAGGTGATCGCCCGCTTCGGCACGCCCGAGCAGGCCCAGCGCTGCTGCCCGCGGCTCGCCTCGGCCGAGTGGCTGGCGGGCAGCTTCGCGCTCTCGGAGCCGCAGGCGGGCTCCGACGCGACGGCCCTCGCCACGCGCGCCGAGCGCCGCGGGGATCGGTGGGTCCTGAACGGCGAGAAGCAGTGGATCACGAGCGGCGACCAGGCGGGGGTGATCGTGGTGTGGGCCCGCAGCGCGCCCGGTCCCGGCGCGCAGGGCATCACGGCCTTCCTGGTCGAGGCGGGGACGCCCGGCCTGCACGTCGGCCGGCACGAGCAGAAGATGGGGATCCGCGCCTCCTCGACCGTGTCCCTGGCGTTCGAGGACTGCGCGATACCCGACTCGGCGGTGCTGGGGCAGGTCGGGGAGGGCTTCAAGATCGCGATGGCCGCCCTCGACGGCGGCCGGACCGGGATCGCCTCCCAGGCGACGGGCACGATCCGCGCCGCCCTCGACGCCGCCACCCAATACGCGCGCGACCGCCGCGCCTTCGGCCAGCCCATCGCCGAGTTCCAGGCGATCCGCTTCATGCTGGCCGACATGCGGACCGACCACGACGCGGCGCGCCTCATGACCCTCCGGGCGGCGGCGCTCAAGGAGGCGGGGCGGCCGTTCACGCGCGAGGCCTCCATGGCGAAGCTCTTCGCGAGCGAGGCGTCCCAGCGCGCCGTGTCGAAGGCGGTCCAGGTCCACGGCGGGTACGGGTACGTCGACGAGTTCTCCGTCGAGCGGCTCTTCCGCGACGCGCGGGTGCAGACGCTGTACGAGGGGACGAGCGAGATCCAACGGCTCGTCATCGCCCGGGAGCTGCTGCGGTGATGACGGCGGCGGGGGACCACCCACCGGCGCGCGCGGATGGGAGCGCGCCGGCGGGTACCCGCCCGCCCTACGTCATCCGGCCTTCTTGGAGGGCAGCTCGCCCTCGATCTCGATGAGGTGCCCGGTCTGGGCGCGCTTCGTCTCGAGGTACTCGATGTTGTGGGGGTTGGCCGGCGAGGGCAGCGCCACGCGGCGCCGGACCGCAATGCCGGCCGCGGCGAGGGCCTGGAGCTTGTCGGGGTTGTTCGTCACGAGGTCCACCGACCGGACGCCGAGCTGCCGGAGCACCTCGGCCGCGACGTCGTACCGGCGCAGGTCGTCGGGGAAGCCGAGGCGGCGGTTCGCCTCGTAGGTGTCGAGTCCCTTCGCCTGGAGGGCGTAGGCGCGGATCTTGTTGCCGAGCCCGATGCCGCGCCCCTCCTGGCGCAGGTACACGAGCACGCCCCGCCCGCGGCGGGCGATCAGGTCCAGCGCACGGTCGAGCTGGGCACGGCAGTCGCACTTGAGCGAGCCGAGGACCTCGCTCGTGAGGCACTCGGAATGGAGGCGCGCCAGGACCCCGTCGCCCGCGACGTCCCCCAGCACCATCGCGACGTGCTCGGCTCCGCTGCCTCGTTCCCTGAAGACGACCGCCCGGAAAAGCCCGCGCCCGGTGGGGAGCGGTGCCTCCGCATAGCGCACGACCGCCCGCCCGGTCCGCTTCGCCGCCGCCCTCTCGCTCATCGCCACCTCGCTGCTCTCCTGATGCTCGATCCCCGCGTAGGGTTACCGCCGAGCGGGCGTCCGCGCCACCGGGACTGCGTCGAAACCCCTGGAAAAGCCGGGACTCTCTGCGCGTTGACACGCGGTCGTCGACTCGTTAGGTCCCGGCCGGAAAGGGCAGGGCGAGCTCGTGGACGGGGCGGAGTTTTCGTCGGGCGACCTGGCGCGGGCAACCGGCAACACGGTCCGGACCATCCGGTTTTACGAGGAGCAGGGCCTGCTCCGGCCGACCGTGGTGAGCGAGGGTGGGCACCGCCGGTACACGGTCCACGACCTGGAGAAGCTCCGGCTCATCGCCGACCTTCGGGAGCTCGGGATCCCGCTCTCCGAGATCCGGTCGGTGCTCGACCTGCGGGCGGGCTGCACGACGGCAGCCGAGTTCGCGGCCCGGTTCGAGCAGGTGCTCGTGTCGCACATCGAGCAGGCGCAGCGCCGGCTGGATCGGTTGCGGCGCGTGAAGCGAGAGCTGACGGAGGCGCTCAACGCGATCCAGAGCAGGCTCGCGTGCCACGACACCGAGCGCTGCCCGTGCGCCGTCGGGGACAGTCTCGGCTCGATGCGCATCGTGAAGGTGCTCGCGAGCAACGGCCTGTGCCACCACGACGCGAAGGGCACGTCCAAGACGTGAGCTGGACGACGAGTCGTCCCCGATGCGGGGATCGACGCGCTGCGATCGAGAGATGAGGGTGCAGGACGGGCGCGCCTCGCCCGCGGGCCGCGCTCCCGGCTAGTTGACATAATCTCCATTATCGGACTCACGGTAGGCAGGGTGCGGCCACGTTCGTGGCCGTGCCACGCAGGAACCGGTAACTCCGGAGCCAGCGATGCCCCGCTTCGTCCAGGTCGCCAAGCTGTTCGGACTGGGAGCTTTCATCGGCACGGCGGCCGACCAGATCCACGTGCGCTCCGGCGTCCTGTCGTATCCACGTCCGAGCGCGCTCCTCCCTGGCCAGCCGCTCTGGGTGCCGCTGCTGTTCGGCGCCGCCGGCGTCGCGCTCCCGCTCGCGAATGCGGCGATGCTGCGCGCTACGCGGGAGCGCCCGCCGCGCTCGACCGTTCGCGGCCTGGCCGCGGCGGTGCTGTGGTTCTTCGCCGCTTACGCCTCGACGGCGCTGTTCCAGGCGGAGTCCCGCGCGCTGGCGATCGCGCTGGTGTCCGTCTGGGCTGCCCGCGTCGCGCTCAGGCCGACCCCGGACGAGCTGCTGGCGGGCCCCTTGTTCGCCCTGGGTGGAGCGCTCTTCGAGGCGGGCCTGTCCTCCACCGGAGCGTTCCAGTATCGAGCTCCCGACTTCTTGCTCGTCCCGGCGTGGTTGCCGGCGCTCTATCTCCACGTGTCCCTCATGACGCGGGAGGCCTGTCTCGCATTCCTGGGGCGCGGGCGCGATGGAGGACGGCGAGCAGATCCTCCAGCTCGAACGGCTTTCGGATGACGGCGAACGCTCCCAGGGCGTGGCAGGTCCGCACTTCCGCCGACGCCACGTAGCCGGAGACGATGATCACCGGGAGCCGAGGCGCCGTCTTCTTCAGCTCCGACAGGGTCTCCAGGCCTCCCATCCCCGGCATCCGAAAGTCCAGGGTCACGACGTCGAACGGCGCCGTTCGGACCGTGCGCACGGCCGTGGCGCCATCGCGCACGGCGGTCACGCTGTAACCCTCCGTCCGGAGAGCAATCGCCACCATCTCGCGCACGTCTTCCTCGTCGTCGACGACCAGGGCGCGCGGGACGTCGCGGTCGGCCGTCATGTGTCTTGGGCCTCGGTGGCTCGAGCAGCGTCGCGCGTCGGCAGCCAGATGTGGGCCACGGTTCCTTCGCCGGGCCGGCTCTCGAGCGTCAGCTCTCCCCCGTGGGCCTCGACGAACCGCCGCGACAGCGGCAAGCCCAGCCCGGTGCCCTGCCCGACCGGCTTCGTGGTGAAGAAAGGATCGAAGATCCGCGAGAGTAGCTCGCGATCGATCCCGGTCCCGCGATCGCTCACCCGGAGCTCCACCCCGGGACGGGAGTTGCGAGGGCCGGCGACCGCCTCGATCCGGACGACCCCGCCGGGCGGCGACGCGTCGGCGGCGTTGTCGAGGACGTTCAGGAGGGCGGACTCGATCTCCGTGAGCGACACGTGCACCAGGCATTCGCCGGCCGGCGGGAGGTCCAGATCCAGCTTCACGTCGTGGCGTCGCAACTTCAACGCGGCCAGGGTGACGACCCTGCGCACCAGGACCTCCACCGGGATGTCCTCCCTCTCGGCGGGGCGCTTGCGCGAGAAGTCGAGCAGCGTCGTCACCAGGTCGGCACAGCGCCGAGCCTGCCGCTCGATGGCAGCCATCGCCGGCCGCGCCGGATCCTCGGACGACATGGCGCGAAGCTGCATCTGCGCGTGCCCGAGGATGACCCCGAGTGGATTGTTGATCTCGTGGGACAGCCCGGCGACGAGCGTCCCGACCGCCGCCATCTTGGCCGCCTGGGTGAGCTGGTCCTGCGCCTCGCGTAGCCGGTGCAGGCTCGTGTCGAGCTCGAAGTTCGTCGCGCGGAGCTCGGCGGTGCGCGCCTCGACTCGCTGCTCCAGCGTGTGCGACAGGGACTGGAGCGCGGCGAAGGCGTCCGCCTTCTCGAGCGATGCGCCGGCCAGGGTCGCGAGGTAGCGCGCGAGCCGCTGCTCGTCGTCCTGGAAGAGATCGCCGACGTGCGCGTGGGCGACGTAGAGGCACGCGGCCGGGCGCCGGTTGACGTAGATGGGGGCGCACAGGGCGGAGCGCACGTCCGCGAGCACGAGGCTGTCCGCGGCTCCCTCGAGCGGCTCGCCCAGCACGATCGGCCCTCCCTCCCGGAGTGCCCGGTCGACCCACGATCGGCTGATCTCGACTGCGCGGCCGCGCTGCGCAAGCAGGCGCGCCTCGCCGCCGTCCACCGCGAGCACGATGCTCGATTCTCCCCTTAGCAGCGCGGAGGCGCCGTCGCAGAGCGCTGCGTAGACGTCGTCGCGCGTCAGCGCCGAGGCGATCCGCCGCCCATGGTCGACGATGCTCGCGAAGCGATCGGCGAGGGAGAGCGTCACGGGCGTGGACCCCTGATCCCGACGCGACGTGCGCAGCGAGCGATCCGCGAGCTCCGCGCCCACGCTCTCCAGCGCCCTTCGCGCCTCGACCACCTCCGCCTCGGCTCTCGGCCACCCGAGGAGACGCCCGATCTCGCCCCGCGCGAGGCGCGTCAGCGCCGCCTCGAAGCGCATCCCGTGGCGCTCGGCCTCGGCGAGGCTCGCGTCGAGATCGCGGCGCGCGGCTCGATCTCGCCCGGCCATCGCCCGCTGGTACGCCCGCTCCCGCAGCGCCATGGGCATGTTCCCGCGATGGCGTCGAGCCGCGCGCAGCCCGCGGTGCAGCGCCGCCTTCACGTCTGGCATCGACGGGCGCCACAGGACCCCGGTGTCGGCGACCGCCTGCGCCGCCGACAGTCGCCGCGCATGTGCGAGCCATACCGGGATGTAGGACACGTACTCGCTCTTCAGGTGGACCGAGCGCGCGACGTGCTCGGCGGCGGCGAAGGCGGCCGACGCCTCGCGCGGGCGCCCCTCCGCGATCAGGCACACGCCTTCGGTCTGCAGGACCGATTCACGAGTCTGCGCGTCGCCGTCGGATCCGTGGCGCGCCTCCTCCAGGAGCTCGGGCGGAACGGCGCCGCCGCTGGCCTTCGCCCAGACCTCGAGGGCGAGCGCCATCGCGTGGCGATCCCCGATCTCGGCGCCGTCGCGGTGGACGCGGCGGGACGCGGCGACCGCCTCCCTGAGCGCGCCCAGCCGGTAATGGCAGAAGGCGATGTGGACGCCCGCCATGTTGGCCTCCCATCGATCCCCCGTGCGGCGGAGCACGCGGAGGGCTTCGCCGAACTTCCCGAGCGCCTCGGCGTAATGGCCGAAGGCATAGAGCAAGATGCCGTGGAAGTTGAGCGATTGCCCCTGTCCCCAGACGTCGCCGAGGGCTGCCCGGATCGCGAGTCCCCGCTCGGCGTAGCGAACGCCCCGCGCGAACAGCAGGTGTGGCAGTCCCGTGACGCTGATCGAGTGTTCCGAGTACGCTTGCGCCAGCTCCCGCGTCGGTGGGTAGCGCTCGGCGAGGTTCATCCCGCTCAGGTGCGCCCAGAACGTCGCGACCTGACCGCGGTGAAACCAGTAGGCGTAGGCGAGCCGGCTGAAGATGCGCGCCGCGAGCAGGTCCACCTCGCCGTCTTCCAGCGCGCGTCGCGCGAGCAGGAGCCGAGGCGCGAGCGTGTGCGCCACCTGGACGACGACCTGCGCCAGCGTCGCGAAGACGAGCCTCAGCGGCGTCTTCGGAGCGCGCCGGCCGAGCAGCACCAACGCGCGCTCGAGCGCCGTGGACGCGGCCGCCACCTCCCCGCGCTTGAACGCGAGCTCGCCGATCTTCCCCTCGATCCGCGCCCGCGCCAGCGCGGATCCCGCCAGGGCGCGGGCCCGCGCGAAGCAGGCGTCAGCCTCCTCGTAGCTGCCGCGCATGAGGAGCACGTCCCCGAGGCCTTCCGCCACGGTCTCGCTCGTCTGGTCCCCGGCGCGCGCCTCCTCGATCCCGCGAGCGGCGATCCGATAGCAACGCTCGGCCATCTCGAGCGCGTGATGGGCGCGCGCGTGAGAGGCCGCCGAGAGCGCGTGAGGGAGCGCTCGCGCGTGATCTCCCGCCGCGTCGTAGTGGTATGCGAGGTGGAACTGGAGCTCCGCCCCAGGGTGCTCGCTCCGTTCCAGCGTGGAAGCCGCCAGCGCGTGCAGGCGCCGCTTGTCCGCCGGCGTGAGGCGCTCGAGGATGGCGTCGCGCAGCCGGTCGTGGACGAAGGTGCAGCGGCTGCCGACCGAATCCAGCCACACGAGGTGCCGGCGGCGCGCGTCCGCCACGGCGGTGATCGCCTGCGGCGCGGCCTGCCCCGCGAGGTCCGCGGCGAGCTTCAGCTCGAACGCCTTGCCGAGGACCGCCCCGGCCGACAAGAGGTGAAGAACCGGCGCCGGCAACGCGTCGAGGCGGCTCGACAGCAGCACGGCGACGCGCCGGGACGATTGCGCCTCCGCGAGGGCCCCGGAATCGACCCGCCACCCGGAGGGCGTGTCGACGAGGGCGCCTCCCTCGACGAGCCCATCGACGACCGCTCCCGCGATGAACGGGTTGCCCTCCGAGAGGCGCTGCACGACGTCGAGCGCCTCCGGGGGGAGCACGCCCGCGATGGACTCCGCGAGCTGCCGCACCTCGCCTGCGTCCAGCGGCCGCAGCACGATCGGCGACGTGAGCGCGAGGCCGCGGAGGCGCGAGTCGTCCGCCACCTCCTCGCCGCGGTACGCCGCCACGATCATGACCCAGGACCGCCGCCGCTGGCGATGCCAGCGGGAGACGAGCTTGAGCGAGAGATCGTCGAGCCACTGGCCGTCGTCGAGGAGGATCACCGCCGGTCGCGCGGCGGAGCCGAGGGCGTCGATCAGCGCGACCAGCGCAGTCAGCGTGCGCTCCTCTCCGAAGGCTTCCGGACCGAGCGACCGAGGCGCAGCCGGAGCGAGGAGGCCGGTCAGCTGCGGAAGCGCCCGGTCCAGCTCCTCGAGGTGCTCGCCGAGCCGGCTCCGGAGCTCGGCGAGGAAACCCGCGTCTCCGCGCGCCGCCGCCACGACCTGATCGGCGATGCCCTGGAGGGCCTCCAGGGGTGGCCGAACCGGGCGATCGGTGCACTGCCCTCGGAGCACCCACGCCCCGCGCTGCGACGCGAGCGCCGCGACCTCGTCGAGCAGGCGCGTCTTGCCGAGGCCCGACTCGCCCTCGAGCAGCACGACGCGCGATCGCCCGGTCGCAAGGCTGGTGAGCGCACCCTCGAGCGCGCTGATCTCGGTCTGTCGGCCGACGAAGGCAGGCTCGGTCGCGGCGCCGCGCCTGTCGCGGGTGCCCACCACCACGGCCGGCTCGCGGACGCCTTGCTCCAGCGCGGCGGCGATGTCCTCCAGATCGGTCAGGACGGCGGCGGCCGACTGGTATCGGTGGCGCGGATCCTTCGCGAGGAGCCGCCGCACGAGGTCGTCGAGGGCGCGAGGTACGCTCACGCCGGCCCTGCGAAGGGCTGGTGGCGGGGCGACCAGGTGCTGCCGCAGGACCTCGGCCACCGTCGACCCCTCGAATGGTGGCCGTCCGGCGAGGCACTCGAAGAGCAGGATGCCGGTGGAGTACAGATCCGAGCGTTCGCCGACCTCGGCGTGGATCAGGCCGGCCTGCTCCGGCGAGACGTACGTGACGGTCCCCACCGGCAGATCGCGTACGGACGCGTCGAGCACGCTGCTCCGTGCGAGGCCGAAGTCGATGAGCCTGACGTGCTCCCCGCGCGCGTCCTCCTCCACGACGACGTTCTCGGGCTTCACGTCGCGGTGGACGACGCCACGCGCGTGCGCGGCTTCGAGCGCCCGCAACACGCCGCGGCCGATCGCCAGCACACGCGACACCGGCAGCCGCCCACGCGCGATGACCTCGGCCAGCGTGACGCCGGGCACGAACGGCATCACGACGTACAGCACCTGCCCCTCCCGGCCGACGTCGAGCAGCGGCGCGATCCAGGGAGAGTCCAGATCGCGGAGGACGTGCGCCTCGTGCTCGAGCCGCAGCTGCGCACCTGCCGGGACGTCGGTCGCCGCGGTCTGCTTGATCACGACCGCAGCGCCGGTCCGGAGATCTTTCCCGCGCAGCGTCTCGATTCCCAGGCCGGTCTTCAGGAGACCGGTCACCACGTATCGATCGCCGAGCACCTTCGCCGTGATCGCGGGCGTGTGGCTCACGCTAGCTTGTCGTTACCGGTCGCGCCTGCGGCACGCCACAGCATTTCCCGTCCCAAACGTCGCACCGGACGCGGGAGCGCCTGGCAGCAAGCTGGCGCGCGGGATGGTGAGGCACGACTCGCGTCGTGCCGCGCGCGTCCATCCACCCACCGTGCTAGGCTGGAGGAAATCCGCTCCAGGCGCGCTCCGCGGGGCGTGGCGTGCGTGACCGGGAGGTGATCGTGGATCGCGAGCAACCGGCCGTCCTCGGGCGCCCCGAGTCACCTCGCGAGCTGTTCGTCGCGTTCACGCTCCTGGCGCTGCAAGGCTTCGGGGGCGTGATCGTCGTCGCGCAGCGCGTGCTCTGCGAGGACAAGCGCTGGCTGACGCGGGCCGAGTTCGTCGAGATGCTGTCGATCGGCCAGGTCGTCCCCGGGCCCAACGTCTGCAACGTCGCCCTCATGCTCGGCGACCGCCTCTTCGGGTGGCGCGGAGCGATCGCGGCGCTCGGGGGGCTCCTCGCGGTTCCGTTCGCGATCGTCCTCGCGCTCGTGGCCGCGTATGCGAGCTGGGCCGCGAACCCGGCGGTCGCCGGGGCGCTGCGCGGGATGGGGGCGGTCTCGGCGGGCCTCATCGCCGGTACGGCCCTGAAGCTGGCGCGATCGGTGCGAGGAAACCCGCTCGGGATCCCGGTGTGCGCGTCGCTCGGCGGCGCGGCCTTCGTGCTGGTGGGGCTGCTGCGCATCCCGCTCGCATGGGCGTTGCTCGCGGTCGGTCCGGCCGCCTGCGTCCTCGCGTGGCGCCGCATCGGCGGAGGCTCGCCATGAACGCCCTCGCCTGGGCGGTGTTGCTCAGCCAGCTGCTCCTCCTCTCCCTGCTCCAGGTCGGTGGTGCGCTCGCGATCGCGCCTGACCTGCACCGGCTCGTCGTCGAGCGGCTTCATCTCCTGACCGACGCGCAGTTCGCGGCGTCCGTCGCGATCGCGCAGGCGTCCCCGGGCCCGAACACCCTCTACGTCGCCGTCATCGGATTCCAGGCCGCCGGGCTCGCCGGCGCGGTCGCGATGCAGGCCGCGGCGCTGGTACCGTCGTCGATGGTCGCGATCGCGGTCGGCCGGTGGGGGCACGCCCGCTCCGAGCGCCGAGGCGTCATCGCCTTCAAGGCGGGGATGGCGCCGATCACCATCGGGCTCCTCGCGGCGACGAGCTGGATCATCATCGCCGAGGCGCCCGGGTGGCGCCACGTCGTCCTCGCGGCCGCGGCGGCCGGCGCGATCTGGCGTACGCGTATCCATATTCTGTATTTGATGGCAGCCGGAGCGATCGCCGGCGCGCTCGGGTGGATCTAATGCGGCCGGCGTGGCGTGGGATGGAGGCGACGTGACTCAGCCTGGAGACGAGGTCGCCGCGGTGGACACCCCCGCGCTCGTCATCGACGTCGATGCGATGGAGCGCAACCTCGAGCGGATGGCGTCCTTTGCCCGTTCGGCGGGCGTGCGGCTGCGTCCACACGCGAAGATGCACAAGAGCGCGGAGCTGGCGCGCATGCAGATCGCGGCCGGCGCCGTCGGCGTGTGCGTCCAGAAGCCGTCGGAGGCGGAGCGGCTCGCGGACGCCGGAGTACTCGACATCTACATCTCCAACGAGGTCGTCTCACCTGAGAAGCTCACGCGCGTCGCGGCGCTCGCCAGGACGCTCGCGTCGCGGGGCGGGCGGCTCGCCATCGCCGTGGATGGGCCGGTCGGGATCGGTCGGCTCGCGGCCGCGGTCGCGGTCGCGGCCCGGAGCGCGGAGATCGACGTGTTCGTCGAGATCGACGTCGGGCAGGGGCGCTGCGGCGTCCCGGGTGCCGATCGCGATCCGTCCGCGGCGATCGCGCTCGCGCGCGAGGTGGCGAGCGCACCGGGGCTTCGGTTCGCGGGCCTGCAGGCCTACCACGGCAAGGCGCAGCACATACGGTCGGTGGAAGGTCGGCGTGCCGCCGTCGCCGCGAGCGCCGCGTCGGTTCGTGCCACGCGTCACGCGCTGGAGCGGTCGGGAATACCGGCTCCGCTCGTGACGGGAGCGGGCACGGGCACGTTCGTGCTCGAGGCCGCGAGCGGGGCGTGCGATGAGCTGCAACCGGGGAGCTACCTCTTCATGGATCGCGACTACGCCGACAACGAGCGCGACCCCACGGCCCCGCAGTTCGAGCACGCGCTCTTCGTGAAGGCGCAGGTCATGAGCGTCGGGGCGCGGCACGCGGTCGTGGACGCGGGGCTCAAGAGCCACGCCGTGGACTCGGGACCTCCTCGCGTCCACGACCCGAGCGGAAGACATGCCCTCGTCTTCGAGAACGCCAGCGATGAGCACGGCGTCCTGCGGCCCGTGGAGGGAAGCCAGCTTCCGGCGGTCGGCGACACCGTGTGGCTCGTGCCAGGCCACTGCGATCCGACGGTGAACCTGTACGATCAGTACGTCGCGGTCCGAGGCGGCCTCGTTCACGGACACGTCGATCGCTTCGTCCGGGTCGACGCGCGCGGAGCGATCACGTAGCTGGCAGGGGCCAAGCGACCGCACGCGTCCGGCGCAGCACCTCGACCCTCGCGCGCCCCGCGCTCGTTCGAACCACCTCCCTTGCCCTCACCCGGCTCCGGGCTGTATACCTGCGCGGCCGCCCCGGCCCCGGGGCGCGCAGGCCCGCGCCGGAAGCGGCGGCGTGAGCTGAAGCCCTGGCGCTCGCCGCGCGAGCCGTGCGAGCGCCGCGGCCCGAGACGAATCCCGCCACCCCAGCCACCGCCCCGCGCCGGATCGTCCCGCGCCGGCTCGCAGGAGTCTTCCCAGTTGAAGCCCACGTCGTTCGCAGCGCTGAAGCTCTCTCCCCAGTCCCTCCACGCCCTCGATCGCGCCGGGTTCGAGCACCCCACGCCGATCCAGGCCGGCGCCATCCCCCCCGCGCTGGAGGGCCGCGACGTCATCGGCACCGCCGCCACCGGCACCGGCAAGACCGCCGCGTTCCTGCTCCCGATCATCGAGCGCGTGGCCGGCAAGCCCGGAACGCGCGCGCTCGTGCTGGCGCCGACCCGCGAGCTGGCGCTCCAGATCGGCGAGGAGCTGGAGCGGTTCGGGCGCGCCCGCCACGTCCGGGGCGCGGTCGTCATCGGTGGCGTCGGCCTCGGGAACCAGACCGCGGCGCTGAAGGAAGGCCGCAGCGTCGTCATCGCGACGCCGGGGCGACTCGTCGACCACCTGCAGCAGGGCAGCGCGCGCCTCGACGGTGTCGAGGTGCTCGTCCTCGACGAAGCCGACCGCATGCTCGACATGGGCTTCAAGCCGCAGCTCGATCGGGTCCTGGCGCGCCTGCCGCGCCAGCGCCAGACCCTGCTCTTCTCCGCCACCATGGCCGGCGAGGTGGCCGACTTCGCGCGGGCGCACCTGCGCGATCCGGTGCGCGTCGAGGTGGCCCGCAGCGGCACCACCGCCGCGCGCGCCGAGCAAAAGGTGTTCCTCGCGGCGCAGCAGGAGAAGCTCGCGCTCCTCCTGGCGCTGCTCGAGCGCGACGAGGTGTCCACGCTCGTGTTCACCCGCACCAAGCGTCGCGCCGATCGCGTCGCGAAGGGCCTCGACCGAGCCGGCCACAAGGTCGCGCGCATCCACGCCGATCGCTCGCAGGCGCAGCGCCGCACCGCGCTCGACGGCTTCAAGGACGGCTCCTTCCGCGTCCTCGTCGCCACCGACATCGCGGCGCGCGGTATCGACGTCGCGGAGATCGGGCACGTCGTGAACTTCGATCTGCCGAACGTCCCGGAGGACTACGTCCACCGCATCGGCCGGACCGCCCGCGCCGCCGCGAGCGGACGCGCCTCCAGCTTCACCTCGCCCGAGGAGCAGGACCTGCTGCACGCCATCGAGCGGCTCACCCGGTCGACCATCCCGCGCGCGGAGGTGCCGCGCGATCACGCCACCTTCAAGGCGGAGGTCGAGCGGACGGCGCACGCCGACCGTCCGGCCGTCGCGGCGCGCCCGCCCGGGCGACGTGGATCGGCGGCCCGCCGGCACGGTGGCGGGCGGGGCCAGGGGGGCACCCCCGCCTCCGTGGCCCGCCACCCGGTCGCCGCCGCGGGCGGGGACGGGGCGGGTGCGAAGCCGCGGCTCGTGGGCTCGTGGCGGCCGAAGCGGCGCCGCTAAGTGCCGCTCCGCAGAAGTGAAGAGCCACTTCACTGTAGGTCTGCTCCGCGGCACTTCGCGGGGAAGGCTCCGGGGCTTGCAGGAAAGCCGCAAGCCCCGAGCCCTCCCCGCGGGCCCTACCGGGGGAGGCGGAGCGCCGCCTCCCCCGAACCCCCACCCGCCTGGCGCGCGGCCGGGGGCTTCTATCTTCCGCCGCGCGCCACCAGCGAGCTGCCGCACCTCGCCGGCGCGCC
>DATLJU010000116.1:0-8224 GCA_035538735.1 Anaeromyxobacteraceae bacterium
CTGCCGTAGGAGGTGGCCGTTGCGGTCGAATACGAAGATCTGGCCCAGCTGGTTGGCGGGCACCGATCCGCTCGAGGTGAACCCGAACGTCGCGACGTAGACGCGGCCGGCGTCATCCACCTCCAGCCCCTCCGGGCCGGATGCTCCCGCGGGCAGTGTCGCGAAGATCTTCGCGTGGCCGCGGTGCCACGCGTACGCGTTCGCCGGAACCATCGCCCCCACGAGCAGCGCGAGCGCGATTCCCACCTTGTGAGCAGTCATGATGGCGGACCTCCTACGACTTACAGTCGAGGCGGCAGGGATGTGGCGAGGTGCGCGCGCCAGCCGCAGCCGGTTGGGTCAGACCACCGTCGTGGACGCGCGGGGCGCCAGCCCAAAACCGGGCTGGCGAGGCGCCTGAAGGGACGACGCTGCGCGACATGCATCCCCTACGTGGGGCCGGTGTAGCATCGTCCCGTGATCCCCGCCCCCACCCTGGCCGCCGTCGCGCTCGCTTCGCTCGTCCTCGCCGTCACGCCCGGGCCGGCGGTCCTCTTCATCGTCGCCCGCAGCGTCCATCAGGGGCGCCGCGCGGGAGCGTTCTCCGCGCTCGGCATCGCGCTGGGCGGGCTCGTCCACGTGGTGGGCGCGGTGGTGGGGTTCTCGGCGCTGCTCGTCTCCTCCGCCGCGGCGTTCACCGCGGTGCGCTGGGCGGGCGCCCTCTATCTGGTCTGGCTCGGCGTGAAGACGCTCCGCTCCGGCGGCGTCGAGGCCGACGTCGCCGTGCCGCCGCCGGCGCCGCCGAGGCGCCTCGTCGCGCAGGGCTTCGTCGTGAACGTCTTCAACCCGAAGACGGCGCTGTTCTTCCTCGCCTTCCTGCCCCAGTTCGTCGATCCCGCGCGCGGCGGCGTCCCGCTCCAGATGCTCGAGCTCGGGATCACGTTCCTCGCCGTGGCGGCCTCGTCCGACATGACCTACGCGGTCCTGTCGGGCACCGTCGCGCGCCGGCTACCCTCGACCCGCGCCTCGCGGCGCACCGCCCGCTGGCTGACCGGCGGCGCCTACGTCGCGCTCGGCACCGTCGCGGCGCTGGCCGGGAGGGGACGCGACTAGAGCTCCTCCGCGCCTTCGTGACCCTGCACGTGGACCGTGAACGCCACGGTCCCGTCGGGCGCGTTGCGCACGCCCGCGCGGTAGCCGAGCGTCTCGCAGACTCCGCGGACCAGCGCCAGCCCGATGCCGTAGTGCGCGCCTCCGCCGGAGCGGGAGGTGTCGAGCCGGAAGAACGGATCGAACACCCTCGTCAGCGCGTCCTCCGGGATGGCGGGCCCGCTGTCGCGGACGGACAGGACGAGCCCTCGCGCCGGATCGCTCTCGACGGCGATCCATCCGCCCTCCGCCGTGTACTCGGCGGCGTTGGAGAGCAGGTTCGCGCAGACGAGCCGTAGCTTGACGCGATCGGAGAGCAGGGTCGTTCCGGCCGCCACGCGGTTCTCGAACCTCAGCCCCCGGCGATGGATGGCGTCGCGATACGGAGAGGCGCACGAGTCGATGAGCTGGCCGAGCCTGATCTCCTCGCGCGAGCCGCCCGCGAGCTGCCCGGAGCCGAGCCGCGCCAGCAGGATGAGGTTCTCGACGATCCCCTCGATCTGGTGGACCACCTCGAGCGCCTCCGAGAGGCTGGTCCGGTAGTCCGGCGCGGGCCGGTCTCGAGACGCGGAGACCTCGAGGATCGTGCGCAGCCCGGCCAGCGGCGTGCGCAGCTCGTGGCTCACGTCCGCGTTGAACTGGCGCTCGCGCGCGAGCGAGCGCTCCATGCGCGACAGCAGCTCGTTCACCTTGATGAACGGCGGCCGCAGCTCCTGCGGGAGGCCCTGCAGCTGCAGCCGCTCGGCGAGCGACGAGGCGTCGATCGACGCGATGCTGGTGGAGAGCCTGCTCACGTGCCGGAGCGAGTGGCCGATCGTCGCCCACACCACCAGCGCGGCCAGGCCGATGACGGCGAGCGTCGAGACGAGGAGCATGATGCGGAGCCGCGACAGCCTGTGATCGAGGCGCTCCGTGTCGCGCACCACCGCCACCGCGAGCCGCGGCGAGGTCGCGCCTCGAGTGGCGCGAGGTTGCACCCACGCCTGGTACAGCCGCCCCGAGACCCCGCCCGGCAACTGGATGGTGTCGAACCGTGGCGCGGCGCCGGGCGCGGGGCGCGGCAGCTCCGCCGCATCCGGTGGGAAGCGCGCCAGCACCGAGCCGTCGTCGAGCCAGACCTGGAAGGCGGTCGCCCCGCGCGACTGGTCGACCGCCGCGAAGGCGGACCGATCGAGCGTCCAGCGGCCGTCGCGCTGCTGCTCCAGGGAGGCCACGGCGGCGCGTCCAGCCTCGACGAGGCGCTCGTCGAAGCGGTCCCGGTTCGGGCCGCTGGACATGACGTAGACGGTGGTCGCCAGCGCGGCCAGCGCGCCGCCGACGATGCAGACGACCAAGATCGTCAGCCTGCGCCGGAGCGAACCGACGCCGCTCACTCGGGATCTCCGAGGGAGTACCCGAGGCCGCGCCGGGTGTGGATGAGCTGCACGTCGAAGTCCCGGTCGATCTTCCGGCGGAGATACCCGATGTAGACGTCGACCACGTTGCTCGCGGGCGCCGAGGCGAAGTCGTACACGTGCTCGACGATCTCCGGGCGCGTGACGGTCTGCCCGCGGCGCAGCGCCAGGTACTCGAGGAGCGCGTACTCGCGGGTGGAGAGCGGGATGGCGCGGGCCCCGCGCTTCACGGTGCGCGCGGAGGTGTCGATGCTGAGGTCGCCCACCGCGATCACCGCCTGCGGCTGTCCCTGCCTGCGCCGGATGACCGAGCGGATCCGGGCCAGCAGCTCGGAGAAGGCGAACGGCTTCACGACGTAGTCGTCGGCGCCGAGGTCGAGGCCCTTGATGCGATCGTCCAGCTCCTGGCGCGCGGTGAGGATGATCACGCCGGCCGCGTTCCTGGCCGCGCGGAGCCGCTCGAGCACCGCGTAGCCGTCCAGCCTGGGCAGCATCAGGTCGAGCACGATGGCGTCGTACGCCGTCCGTTGCGCGAGGGAAAGCCCGCTCTCGCCGTCGGCGGCCGTGTCGACGCCGTAGCCGGCTTCACCGAGGCCGCGCGAGAGTGAGCGCGCCAGCGGCTGATAGTCCTCGATCAGCAGGAGGCGCATCTCGCCGTCACTTCCTCGCGCGCGTTCATCGGCGGCCGACTGTAGTGCGGCGAGCGAGCCGGCGGCAACGCGAAGCGTCCGTCGTGCGGCGACGGATGGTCGCACCCTCGGGCGCAAACATGAGTAAAGCGGCGCCTTGCGCCTCGCGCCATCGACCGATTTGGTCGCTCCGCGGGGCCCCCTCTCCCTGCCCTCTCCCCCGGTGGGGGAGAGGGTCGATCACGCGCTGCGCACCTCGCGTTTCGTCACCCTCGCCCCGCGTAGCGGGGAGAGGGCCGGGGAAGGAGAGGGTCGATCACGCGCTGCGCACCTCGCGTTTCGTCACCCTCGCCCCGCCGGGCACCCGCGCCGCCGGACAGGCGGCGTGGGTGGGGGAGAGGGCCGGGGAGAGGGGCGGGGAGAGGGGCGGGGTCCGGGCGAGACATGAGAGCCAGATGAGAGCGATCGGGCGGCTGCGCGGCCTCGCACAGCCCCGTGTGGGAACTCGCGCACGGCCGTGCCCGGCACCGCCGCAAGCTCGCGGATCTTGGGCCGTTCTGACGTGTTCGAGCGCCCCGATGCGGCACGGCCGCTGCACCGCGAGCGTCGCGGGCGGGGGCTCACGGGAGCGGCGTTGCTCTTCATCCTTTTCTTCCTCTCCGGCGCCGCCTCGCTCGTCTACGAGGTCGCCTGGACGCGCTCCCTCGGCCTCGTCTTCGGCGCGTCGCACCTCGCCGTCACGACCGTCCTCGCCGTGTACATGGGCGGGCAGGCTCTGGGGAGCGCGCTCCTGGGCGATCGGGCCGACCGGACCGACCGGCCGCTCCGGCTCTACGGCCTGCTCGAGATCGGGGTTGGCCTCTCCGCGGTGGCGTTCCTCGCGCTGATGAAGGTGTACCCGCTGCTCTACGCGCCTCTCGCGCGGGTCGCAGCGGGAGACCGCCTCGCCTTGACCGTGCTGCGGGTCGCCTTCGCGGTCGCGGCCACCATCGTCCCGACCACGCTCATGGGCGGCACGCTCCCCACGCTGGCGCGGTTCGCCGCCGGCCGGGGGGCAGTCGGGGTGGGCCGCCAGCTCTCGTTCCTCTACGCGGTGAACACCGCCGGCGCGGTGTTGGGCTCGCTCCTGGCCGGGTTCGTGCTGCTGCGGTGCATTGGCGTGACGGCGTCGACGCTGGTCGCGGCGGCTGTGAGCGCGGGCGTTGGCGTCGCCTCGGTCGCGCTCCAGCGCCGGATCGGATCGTCCGTTCGTGCCGAGCGTGGGCGCGCGGAGCGCGTCGTCGTCGAAGCACGAACGCACGACCTCGTCGCTCGCTTCACGCTGCTCGCCGCGGGCGTCTCCGGCTTCTGCGCGCTGGGGTACGAGGTCCTCTGGACGCGCATGCTCACCCTGGTCGTGGGCACCTCCGTCTACAGCTTCACCATCATGCTGGTGGCGTTCCTGTCCGGGATCGCGCTCGGGAGCCACGCAGCCGGGGTGCTGCTGCGGCGGCGAGCGAGCGGCGGCGGGCTGGGCGCGGTGCGGCTCTTCGCGGGCACGCAGGTCGCCATCGGCGTGAGCGCGCTCACCGTGACCGTGCTCATGCGCGATCTCCCCGGCGCCGCCGACCGACTCCAGGGCGCGCTGGCCGGGATCCACGCCGGCGCCTTCGGCGTGCGGCTGGTCGCGTCATTCCTCATGGCGTTTGCTTGCATGCTCGTGCCCGCCTGCTTCATGGGGATGGCCTTCCCGCTCGCCGGTGCGGTCTGGTCCGCCGGGCGCGACGCCGTCGGCGGGGTGGTGGGGCGCCTCCTCACCGTCAACACCGTCGGTGCGATCCTCGGCACCGCCGTGAGCGGGTTCTTCCTCATCTACGTGTTCGGGGTCGAGCGCTCGCTGCACCTGCTCGTCGTCCTGAACGTCGCCGCCGGCGCGATCGTCGCGGCCGGGTCGGCCCGCCGCCGCTGGCTGCTCGCGGCCGCGTCGGCTGCCGCGGTCGCGCTCGTCGCGGCGCGGGTCGCCTTTCCGGACTGGGGGCGCGCCTGGGACCCGAGGTACTTCGCCGTCTACGTCAACTCGAGCCGGAGCTTCGACACGCCGGAGCACGTCCGCCAGGAGCTGCTGGACACGGACGTCCTCTACTACCACGAGGGCGTCGACGAGACCGTCAGCGTGGTCCGGCCAAGGGGCGACGTGCTGCAGTCCTTCATCGTGAACGGCCGGCCCGAGGCCTCCACCTTCGTGGGCGACGTGCAGCTGCAGCGGGCGCTGGGCTATCTCCCCGTGCTCCTGCACCCGGCGCCGCGCCGGGTCTTCGTGCTCGGGACGGGCACCGGCATGACGCTCGGCGCGACGTCTATCCTCCCCGAGGTCGAGCACATCACGCTGGCCGAGATCGAGCCGGCGGTCCTGGGCGTGGCGCGCACGTTCGGCGAGTGGAATCACCACGTCCTCGAGGACCCCAGGCTCACCGTCGTGTTCAACGACGGGCGGAACCACCTCGCCACCACGCGCGAGCAGTACGACGTCATCACCGCCGACCCCATCCACCCTTGGTCCGGCGGCGCGGCCTACCTCTACACGGTGGAGTACTTCCGCAGCATGGGCGCCCGGCTCGCGCCCGGCGGCATCGCCGCCCAGTGGCTGCCGCTCTACGAGCTGACGACGCGCGACGTCCGGACCGTGGTGCGCACGTTCGCCGAGGGTTTCCGGCACGTCATGGTCTTCGTCACCTACTACGACGCCGTGCTGGTGGGGTCGAACGATCCGCTCGTGGTGGACGAGCGGGAGCTGGCGCGGCGGCTGGCGCGCCCGGCCGTCCGGGCCGATCTCGAGCCGATCGAGATGGCGACCGCCGGCGACCTCCTCTCGTACTTCGTCATGGGCGATGCGGGCGCGCGCTCCTTCGGGCGGGGTGGCGCCCTCAACACCGACGACGGCCTCACGCTGGAGTTCTCGGCGCCCGCCTCGCAGGGCGTGGGTTTCCTCGACGGCGACAACGTCCTCGCCCTCGCCGCCGAGCGCGAGAGCCTGCTCCCTTACCTCGTCCCCTCGGCGCCCGGGAGGGCGCGACAGGAGCAGGTCGAGCACTGGACGCGCGACCTCGAGACGGGCCGCGTCTTCGACCAGCTCCACGGGCGCTTCCTGTGGGGGACGAACAAGGTGCCGGGGCTGGCGAGGTCACTGGAGGCTTTGTGGGCGAGGGTCCCGGACTACGCGCCGCTGCGGCTGCTGCTCGACGAGAAGAAGTTCCAGGAGCGCGCCGAGCCGGCGCTCGTGGCCGCGATCGACGTCGAGGCGCGCGCCCCCGAGGGCGCGCCGGTGGTCCTGCGCATCTCGGCGGTGCGGCAGTTCGTGGGGCGAGGCCGAGCGCTCGTCTCGTTCGTCGACGAGAAGCGCAGGGAGATCTATGGCCAGCGGTACCTGAGCGGGAAGTACGAGCAGCTCGAAGCGGATGTTTCACGTTATGTGGACGAGACCCTGAGGCGTTTCCGGGCCTCAGCGGAGGTCGCCGGGAAGGGCGGCCGCGGCAGCGCGTCGGAGGTCGAAGCAGCGCTTCGGCGAGAGGCCGTCCAGATCGTCGGCCACCTCCCGCGGTGAAAAGCGAATGCCAGAGAACGACAACGAGAAGCGACAGCAGGCTCCGGAGCAGTGCCCGTCCCTCAACGTGATCGGTAAGCGCTGCCAGGGCCTCATCGGCCACGGCGGGATGCACCAGGCCGAGCAGGACGCGGTGCGATACGTCTGGTCGGACGAGAACTCGCCGGCATCCGCCATCGATCTCATCATCCGGTAGCGCTCGGTCTCCCCAGCGGCGGGGGACAAGCCCCCGCCCTACGAACCGCGGTGCGCACCGACGCACCCGCGCATCGATCAGGGGCCCGTCGGATGCAGCCCCGGAACCTCACCGTGGGGCGCATCGCGGCGCGGATCGGACAGGCGCTCCAGCTCCGCGCGGTCCCACCTGCCGAGCGTCGCGCCCGCGACGTAGACGCTCTCGCAGAACTTGCGCACGACGGCCGCCGGGCCAGTGGAGGAGCGGACCGCCTGGTACGACAGCACGAACTCGCCGAGGCTCGCGTCGTAGCGGGCCGCCTGCGGCGCCACGGTCGCCTCGCGGAAGCCGGGCGGCTCTGGGACGGCGTACGCGTACAGGATCGGCTCGTCCACGGAGGTACCGCCCGGCAGGGCGCCGCCCGGCCAGAAGCCGAAGGAGATCACCTCGTGCGAGTAGGCCTCGCGCGTCACCCGATCGGCGCCCGGCCGCGGCGGGGCGCGGCGTCCGGAGAAGCGCGTGGAAGCGAGATCGAAGCTGCCCCAGAAGAAGTGCACCGGGCTCTGCTTCCCCAGGAACTCGTCGGCGAGGTCCTTGAACACCACGTCGCAGCGCCTGAGCACCTGCCAGAACGTGTAGGCCCACCCCGCGTCGTACTCGCGGTGAGCCTCGTCCTGGTCGAACCGGATCGGGTCCGGCACCTCGACCGGCGTCGTCCAGAAGTGGACGCCGAGCCCGATCGCGTCGAGGAGCGCCGTGTACTCCTCGTAGAACGAGCGCACGGTGCGCGGGACGAGCGGCATGCCCATGGCGCGCCCGTCGCTGCGCCGGATCGTCAGCTCGTGGTCGACGAAGTCGAACGCGATGTCGTAGGAGTGACCGTCCCTCACGACGGGCGGGGCCGCCAGTCCCGTCGCCGAGACGCGGAGCGTGGTGTGCCACCAGTGGTTCTGCGGCTGGCACACGGCGAGCAGCGTCTTGCCCACCATCTGCGTCCACATGTGAAGCGTGTCGCGCGTCGAGCGCCACGGGGCGAGCGGCAACTGCGGCCAGCGCGTCATCGCATCGCGTGTGGCCATGGTCCTCCTCCTCGTAGCGGTGGGGGCCGAGCCCCCGCACCGCAGGGGGCGGGGAGCGTCCCCGCCGGTGCGCCAGCCCAGCTACGCCGTCGGCTGCTCCGCGCCGGCCGTGTCGAGCACGGTCCAGTCCTGCTCGCGCGACCACGCCCGGAGGTCGTGCCACCCCACCTCTGGATATGACCGGCGCAGCGCGCCGAGGTCGACGGCGTAGCCGACGCGGTCGAACCACGTCCACATGC
>DATLJU010000117.1:0-2295 GCA_035538735.1 Anaeromyxobacteraceae bacterium
AGGAACGATGGCGGCTCGTTCCGGCGTCCGTCCGATCCGAGTGCCGCGACCAGCGAGGGCGCGCTGCTTCGGCTTCCGCGGCAGCTCCGGACGTCGGCCGGTTGGGAGATCGTCATGGGCAAGCGCTTCGCCATCATCATCATCATTGGCCTCGCCGTCTGGCTCGTTCCGGCCACCTCATCGGCATGCGACCGCTGCGCTCACGGCGCAGATCACGCGCAGGCTGGGGTAGCGGCCAAGGCCTCCACCGCGCAGCTCGGGCCCGGTGAGGTCCGCGTGACGATCCCGGTCGCGGGCATGAGTTGCAGCCATTGCGTGTCCCGTGTGGAAGCGGCGCTCGCGAAGCTCGAGGGCGTGCGGCTCGCCGAGGCGAGCCTCGAGCATGGCGAGGCCGTCGTGGTGTTCGAGAAGGCGAAGCTCGCGCCGGCGAAGCTCGTCGAGACCATCGACGCGCTCGGCTACAAGGCGGGCGCCCCCGCCCAGAACTGACGCCGCGGGCCTGGCGGCGGAGCTCGTTCGCGCTGGGTGACGCCTCCACTCGATGGGCGACCAGGAGCGTCGCCGGCTCTTCTACGTCGGCGGCCCTGTGCGGCACCTGCGCGGAGGCTGACGCTCCGCGATGACGGGATGTACGACTGGAGTCCGGTCGGGACGCGCGCGGTGCGGTAGGTTCGTCGCGATCGGTCGCGATCGACGGCAAGCGAGCCGGCGCCCGGCAGGCCGCCGCGGGGCGTCCCGCCCAACGAGGGGCGCGCCGTTCCAGAGGTCACCGTGTAACGCTGCTCCCATGAGAAGGCTCATCGCCGCGGCGATGCTCCTCGTGGTGGGCTGCGCCACATCCGCTCCGAGACAGACCGCCTACATGGAGAAGCAAGGCGCGACCACGTCCGCGGAGGCCCTCCGGGTCAGGTTGCGCGCCGAGGTGCTCCCGATCACCGGCAAGCTCGAGGAAGCGGCCGATGCCATGGACGCCGCGACGGAGGACACTGCGCAGCACCGGCAGATCCTCGTCTGGAAGATGAACGCCGTCGGCGCGGCCTATGGCACGCTGCTCGGGCAGCGGCCGCTGGCGGGTCTCGCCGATACCTGGGCGCTCCTGCTCCAGGAGCAGCTCTTCCTCGAGTCCCCGCGGGCGCGCAGCGAACTCGGGCCCGGAGTCGACCAGGCGATCCCCGTGGTTCGCGCGGCAGCCGAGCGCATCGAGAGGACCTGGGCCTGGGTCGTTCCGAACAATGAGGCGGCCGCGCGCGCTCAGATCCTCGGCTGGGTCGGGCAGCACCCCTTGGGCAGCGCGACGGGCGCACGCGAGAGCTTTCTCGAGTACCTGGCGACGCTCGACCTCGGAGAAGGGGCGTCGCTCGCCGCTGTGGCCGGACAGGCTGCGGAGAACCTCGATGGCGTCGTCGCGCGGATCGATCTCTTGCCGCTCGTCCTCCCCAAGCTTGCCAACTGGCAAGCCCAGCTCACCTACCTCGACGTGGTCGACAGGCGGATCGAGGGGGTCATCGAGCGCGGGGACGCGGCGCTGCGTCGCTTCGATGACGTCGTGGGGTGGCTCGGCACCTCCGGGCTGGACGCGTTCGCCGACCGGCAGCGTGAGGCCGCCGGCGTCATGATCGACGGCCGCATCGCCCACGGCCTGAGCCTCTTCGAGGCGCAAACCGAGCAGCTCATGACCTGGGCGGAGCGTGAGCGCATGGCCACCTTGGACGACCTCCGTCGCGAGCGCGTCGCGGCGACCGCGGAGCTGCGCCGCACGGCCGACGAGCTTGCCGCGGACGCGAGCCGCCGGGCCGAGAAGTTCGCCGATTACGTGCTCGTGAGGGTGGCCATTCTTCTCGGCGCTGCGCTCGTACTGGAGCTGCTGGTCATCCTGGCGCTGCGGCGGCGACGAGGACCGGCCGAGCCGCAGGCGGGCGGGCACCGCCCGCCGGGCGCAGCGGCGGCGTGACCTGCGCAGGCCATTCGCGTTCGCTCGAGCGGCACCACGACCCGCGCGGATGCCCGAACTTCAGGACGGATCGGCTCCCCCGCCGCCCCGATCCTGGATGCGAGCCGCCTATCGGTAGGCGATCGGCGCGGGGCATCCTCCTCGTTGGCTCTTCAACGCGGTGCCGTGAGGCGACTCGACGCGGGCCGGCGTCAGTCCCGCGGCACGATCGCGAAGACTCGCGCGGGGAAGCCGGACCCGTCCTTGGGCTTCGGCCACGTGACGACCACCAGCGCGCCGGCCTCCGGGACCTGGTCCAGGTTGGCGAGCAGCTCGATCTGGTAGTGGTTCGTGCCGAGCACGTA
>DATLJU010000118.1:0-2355 GCA_035538735.1 Anaeromyxobacteraceae bacterium
GAGTTCGACGCCAACCGGCGCGCGGTCAGCATCGAGGAGAAGCCGGCCAAGCCGAAGTCGCGCTACGCCGTGACCGGGCTCTACTTCTACGACGAGCACGTGGTCGAGCTGGCGCGGAGCATCAAGCCGTCGGCGCGCGGCGAGCTGGAGATCACGGACCTGAACCGCCTCTATCTCGAGAAGGAGCGGCTGGCGGTCGAGCTCATGGGCCGCGGCTACGCCTGGCTCGACACCGGCACGCACGACTCGCTGCTGGAGGCGGGCCAGTTCATCGCGACGATCGAGAAGCGGCAGGGCCTCAAGGTGGCGTGTCCGGAGGAGGTGGCGTGGCGCCACGGCTGGATCGACGACGCCCAGCTCGAGCGCTGCACCGCGAACCTCGGCAAGTCGAGCTACGGCGAGTACCTGCGCAGCCTGCTGGCGAGCCGGGTGTTCTGATGAACGTCCGTCCCACCAGCATCCCGGACGTGCTCGTCGTCGAGCCGAAGGTGTTCGGCGACGCGCGCGGGTTCTTCTTCGAGAGCTTCAACCAGCGGGCGTTCGAGGTCGCGGTCGGGCGGCCGGTCGCGTTCGTGCAGGACAACCACAGCCTGTCGGCGAAGGGCGTCCTGCGCGGGCTCCACTACCAGCTGCCCCATCCGCAGGGGAAGCTGGTGCGGGTGGTGCGAGGCGACGTGTTCGATGTGGCGGTGGATCTCCGCCGCGCGTCGCCGACGTTCGGGAAGTGGGTAGGGGAGACGCTGTCGGCCGAGAACAAACGCCAGCTCTGGATTCCGGAGGGCTTCGCCCACGGGTTCGTGGTGGTCTCGGAGGCGGCCGAGTTCCTCTACAAGACCACCGACTACTGGTACCCCGAGGCGGAGCGCTGCATCCGCTGGGACGACCCCGATCTCGCCATCGCGTGGCCGGTGACGGGCGGGGCTCCGACGGTGTCGGCGAAGGACGCCACCGGGAAGCGGTTCCGCGAGGCCGAGGTGTTCACGACGCCGCGCTGAGCGCGGTCTCCCAGACGAGCCGGTCCGGTGCCTCCCCCCGCACCCGAAGGTATCCGCGGTGCACGGCGACGAGGTGGTGCGCCGCGCACAGGCCGGTGAGGTTCGCCAGATCGTCGGAGCCGCCGGCCGAGCGGAACCGGATGTGGTGCGCATGCACCGCCGCCCGGCTGCAGCCTGGGACCTGGCAGTAGCCCCGGTCTCGCGCGATGGCCTTCGCTTGCCGCGTCCGAGGTGACGCAAGGCCCTCCTTCCAGGTCTCGATGAAGTGCCGGGCGATGGTCTCGAGGCATTCGCCGGGGCCGACCCAGTGCCCGGCCGCCTCGCGCACGGCGCGGAACGCGGCCGAAATGAGGTTGGCGATCCGCCGCGGAACGCGGGCGTCGAGCGCCCCCTGCGCGCGCATCTGCGTGGCCTCGTGCGCCTCGATTTCCCGGCGCAGCGCGATGCAGGTCAGGCCCTCCGCTCGCTCGATCCAGCTCGCGATGCTCTCGTCGTCGGCGCAGCGGGCGACGAGCCGCGCCTGCTCGTAGGAGACGCGCCCCTCGCGCAGCGCCTCCTTCAGGCCCGGCAGGAAGAAGAAGCGCCGCGCCAGCCAGGCGCGCTGCTCGACCGTCCGAGCCGACATGCCGAGCCGCTCGGTGCAGTAGTGGCCGAAGGTGGCGAACTCCATGTCGCGCCAGAGGCCGAGCATCTTCAGGAGCAGCGCGAGGTGGCCCATGACCTCGTCCCACCCGTCGCGCAGCGCGAGGAGCTCCCGCAGCTCGGCGTCGAGCTGGACGGGGTCGGAAGGGAGCTCGCGCTCCGGAACGGCGACCACCTCGGGCGGCGACAGCTCGTCGAGGAAGGTCCAGCGCCGCGTCTCCCGCTCGAGCGCCTCCTTCGCCGCCGCGAGCCACGGCGCGTCGAGGCGAATGCGGAGGAGGCCGCCCTCCTCCTCACCCACCTCGGCCGCGTGCGACCCCAGGAACTCGGTGCAGAGCGCCTCGATTCGCTGCCACGCCGGCGCGGTGGCGCCCAGGACGCGGCCGGCCACGGCCATCGCCTCGTCGAACGTCTCGCGCTGCGCCGGCGTGAGCGAGACCCAGACGTTCTCCCAGTCCTCTTCCTCTTGCGGCGCTGCGCCCGCCGCAGCCGCGACCGCCGCCTCGAGCGCCCGCACCGTCTCGACGCGCGCTCGCTCGACCCACCCCGCCTCCGCCTCGCCGCGTGCGACGGCGAGGATCGTTTGCGCCTTGCGCCGGCTCACCTCACCCTGGCGGACCGCGCTGGCGAGGAGGGGGCGGTCGCGAAGCTCGCGCGCGAGCCGTGAAAGCTCCTGCGCCGTGCGCCCGGACATGCCGAGCCGCTCGCGGCCGTAGTC
>DATLJU010000119.1:0-2147 GCA_035538735.1 Anaeromyxobacteraceae bacterium
TGACGCACTGAGCGGGCGATCGTGGTCCGCGGGCAGGCGGAGCGGGGCTCAGCCCTGGGATGCCGGCCTCAGCGCGGCCACAGCCAGCCGAAGACGCCGGCCATCACGAGGCCGAAGAGGAGCGCGTCGATGACGTCGGCGGCGTAGGCTCGCCACGGCCGGCTGTACCAGATCGAGTTGAAGATGGAGCCGACGCCGAAGCTCAGGAAGCCGATCGTCCCGACGATCCGGAAGACGGCACGATAGTGGGGCGCCGGTCCGAGGGCGTGCGACGCCACGTAGGCGTCGAAGAACGCGACCAGGACGAACACGAGGAACGACAGCCCCATGTTGCGCCCCATTTGGATGGGCCCCGGGGCCGCGAGCGTGAGCCAGCCCGACGGGCCCTTCGCCCAGCGCTCCATCCATTCCTTAGTCATCTGCTGCTTCGGGTCGGGGGAGGACGGGAAGGCGTAGAGCCCGGGCTTCAGGCCGCGGAGCGCCGCCTGCAACGCGTCGGACTCGGTGATGCGACCCCACTCGTTCCGCCGCCAGGGGAGGACCATGTGGCTCGCGGCAGAGAGGAAGAAGACGAGCACCGCGGAGAGGAGGATGGGAAGCCAGAGCTGCGCGACGAAGGACATGCGGACCTCGGGGAGAAGGCGGCGGATTCTCGTGCGAGGCGGCCGTCGGCGTCCAGAATTGCGACTGTCGGTCTCACGTCTCGACCGGGGTGCGTGCGTACGAGAGGCGTGCCGGTCGAGCGCGTCACCTCGCGCCGAAGCACGCGCGCGCCTCTCCTTCTCGGCTGGCAGATCCGAGGCGCGTGGCGGGTTACGATGGCGCATGGCCTCCTCGCCCACCGCTGACGCGGCCAGCCGACCGGCCGATCCCGCGCCCGCTGTCCCTGCCCCGCGACTGGCGGTCTCGACGACCGAGGCGCCCGTCCCGCACCGCTGGCGCTTCCACCGGGTCGGCGGTCTCGATCAGGTGGTGCTCGAGAGCGGCGCCGACCTCGCGAACCTCGAGCAGCTCGATCCGAAGCTGTGGGTCGCCCTCTCGTGCCCGACCAAGGGGCTCGAGATCGACGCGCGGACGCTCGAGCTGCTGGACACCGACCACGACGGGCGCGTGCGCGTCCCCGAGGTGATCGCCGCCATCCGCTGGTGCGCGCCGCGGCTCGACGACCTCGGCCGGCTCATCGCAGGCGGTGAGGCGCTGCCGGTCGAGGCGATCGCGCGCGGCACCGCCGAGGGGAAGGCCCTCCTCGGCGGAGCGCAGCACCTCCTTCAGAGCATCGGAAGAGCCGGCGCCACACACGTCACCCCGGCGGACGTGGCCGACACGAGCAAGGTCTTCGAGGGGACGCGCTTCAACGGCGACGGCGTCGTCCCGGCCGAGGCCGCCGAGACCGCCGAGGTGCGCCGCCTCATCGAGGAGGCGATCGACTGCGTCGGTGCCGTGACCGACCGGAGCGGCAAGCCCGGCATCGACCAGGCGCGGCTGGAGCTGTTCTTCGACGAGCTGCGCAGGTTCGTCGCCTGGTGGTCCGATGGGGAGGCGACCGAAGGCGCGATGCCGCTCGGGACGGCGACGCCCGCGGCCTGGGCGGCGGTCCGCGCGGTGCGCGCGCGGGTGAACGACTACTTCGCGCGCTGCCAGCTCGCCGCGCTCGACCCGAAGGGCGCCGTGGCGCTCAACCGGACCGAGGCCGAGTGGGCCGCGCTCGCCGCGAAGGACCTCTCGGCCGCGAGCGCGGAGGTCGCCGCCTTCCCGCTGGCGCGGGTGGAGCCCGGGCGCGCGCTGCCGCTCCTCGAGGGCGTGAACCCGGCGTGGGAGGGCGCGCTCGCGGCGCTCCAGCGCGACGCCGTGACGCCGCTCCTCGGGGCCGAGGTGCGAGCGCTCACCGTCGAAGCCTGGCGCGCGCTGGAGGCGGTCCTCGCCGTCCACGAGGCCTGGCAGGGCCGCAAGGCCGGCGCGGCGGTGGAGAAGCTGGGGCTCCGGCGGGCGCAGGCGATCCTCGGCGGCGAGGACAAGGCCGCCCTCGAGGCGCTCATCGCCAAGGACCGGGCGCTCGAGGCCGAGGCAGCGGCCGTCGGGGACGTCGTCCGCATGGTCCACTACCACCGCGATCTGCATCGCCTGCTCCGCAACTTCGTCGCGTTCGC
>DATLJU010000120.1:0-12053 GCA_035538735.1 Anaeromyxobacteraceae bacterium
AGCCCGTCCACCTGGTTCACGCCGGCGACGTCGCCCAGCTCGGAGAAGAACTCTCGCAACGCGGCCGGCGACGAGGCGAGGTGGTCGAGGAGCCGCCGGCTCAGGCTCGTCGCGAAGTCCTGCAGCCGGTCGCTGGCGGTGTGGCGCGGCGGCAGGTCCGCCCTGAGCTGCGAAAGAGGGACCCCTCGCTCGGCGGCCATGGCGAGCAGCGACAGGATGGGGAGGACCGCGTCGCGGGTCGGGAGCGCCGCCAGCGTGCGCTCGCCGCCGTCCCCGCCGCGGCGGACGTCGCTCCCGAGCAGGAACCCGCCGTTCGCCTCGTACCCGACCACCGGGGCCGCCCCGCTGCGGGCCGCCTCGGTCATGGCCGCGATGACGTAGGGCGAGCCGATGCGGGTGCGGATCACGCGCTCGAAGACTCCCCAGCGCTCGACGGCGGTGTTGCTGCTGACCGGGGTCACGACCGTCCGGGCCGCCAGGAAGCGCGCGCAGAGCATGCCGACCACGTCCCCGCGGAACAGCCCGCCCTGCTCGTCCGCGACGAGGGGCCGATCGGCGTCGCCGTCGGTCGAGACGAGGGCATCGAGCCGGTGCGCGGAGGTCCACGCGCGCGCCTGCCGCTCGTCGGCCTCGCTCACCGCCTCGGTGTCGACGGGCACGAACGTGTCCGTCCGCCCCACCGCAACGACCTCCGCCCCGAGATCGCGGAGCAGCTCGGCGCACAGGTCGCGCGCGACGCTGGAGTGCTGGTACACGCCGACGCGCCTTCCGCGCAGGAGGCCGGGCCGGAAGAAGCGCAGGTAGCGAGCACGGTACAGCTGGAGCGCCTCCGGATCGACCGGAGGCATCGGCGGCGCGACCGTCAGCATGCCGCCCTCGAACGCCGCGTCGTCGAGCTCCACCACCGCGTCCGCGATGGCGGTCTCGTCCTCCTTCAGGATCTCGCCCGCGCTCGTGTAGAACTTGATGCCGTTCCGGTCGAACGGGATGTGGCTGCCCGTGACCACGATCGCGGGCAGGCCACGCGAGAGGGCGAAGTGCGCCAGCGCCGGGGTCGGTAACGCGCCGCAGAGCACGACGCCGGCCCCGCTCGCCTGGCACGCCGCGACGCACGCCGCCACCATGCGCGGGCTGCTCGGGCGCAGGTCGTGGCCGATCGCGACGGCCGGGCCGCCGCCGGGAGGCAGGCCGCGCTGCACGACCGCGCGCAGGAAGGCCGCGGTGTACGCGAAGCACACCCGGTCCGTCAGGGCGTCCACCGTGCCGCGGACGCCGCTCGTGCCGAACCCGGCGCCGCCTTGCGCCAGCCCGCGAATGGAAACCTGGACCATCATGGTGCCTCCGGTCGACGTGGAGTTTCGTCCGTAGCAGGCGCCCCGCCTCGCCGCCCTCTCCCCCGGTGGGGAGCTGGTCGATAGCACGTCCGACGCCCGGCGCGCGCCTGGAGTAGCATCTGGGGTTGCATGCTCCCCCGTCCCGACCCGGCGCGCGCCTCCCGCAGCGCCGGGCTCGCCGCCAGCTTCCGCCACGCGCTGCGCGGCGTCGTCGAGGTGGCCGCGCACGAGCGGAACATGAAGATCCACCTCTGCGCGGGGGTGGTCCTCGGGGTGGTCGGGAGCGAGGTGGCGTTCTCGTTCGAGGCCCGCCTGGCGCTCGTGCTGTGCGTGGCGCTCGTGCTCGCGGGCGAGACGCTCAACAGCGCGCTCGAGGCGCTCGTCGATCTCCACACGCGGGAATTCCGGCACGAGGCGCGGCGCGTGAAGGACGCCGCGGCCGGCGTCGTGTTCCTGCTCGCCGCAGGCGCGGCGCTGACCGGCGCCGCCGTGGTCGCGGCGAGCTGGCGGGAGATCGGCGCGGCCTGGGCGAGGGTGGAGGGACGGGCCGCCGTCGACGCCTCGGCGGTGCTGTGCGTGGCCGTCCTGCTCTTCGTCCCGATGGCCCGGCTGGCCGCGGCGGCGGTGGCGATCGCGGGCGCCGGGAGCCTCCTGGTCCTCGCGGCGCATAGCGTGAGCCTCACGTTCAGTGTCATGGCGCTCGGGATCTGGGGCCTCGCGGTCGCGGCCTGCTTCAGGCCTCCTCTCCCCGATCCGAGTGGCGAGGGGACCGACCGTCAGGGTCCGGCAGAGACTTCGCACCAGGTCGCTCCCCCTCCCCCGGCCGGGGAGAGGGTGGGGAGAGGAGGTCGGTCCGCGTGACGCGAACCCGTCGAACGCTCGCCGCAGCGCTCATCGCCCTCTCGCTCGCGGCCCCGGCGCGCGCCGCGGACGACCTGACCTTGCGGCCGTCCTACGATCTCGCCACCGACGTGGCGGTGACGGGCGTCGCGCTGGGGGGGACGTTCACGCTGCTCCTGCTCAAGGACCAGCTCGCGCCCGTGACCTGCCGCTGGTGCAACCCGCCCGGCTTCGACGCCGACGTGACGCGCGCGCTCGCCTGGAGCAACACCGGCGCGGCGGGGACCGCGTCCGACATCCTGCAGGTCGTGCTGGCGGCCGGCGTGCTCGGGAACACGCTTCTCGACGGCTATCGGCGCGACGGGGCAGAGCTCGGCTTCACGAACGCCCTGCTCATCACCGAGGCAACCAGCATCGCCATGCTCGTCAACACGGGGGTGAAGTACGCGGTGGGTCGCTCGCGGCCGTACGTCTGGCTCTCCGGGACGCAAGCAACGACACGCGACGGCAACCTGTCCTTCTACTCCGGGCACACCACCTTCGCCTTCGCGGTGGCGGCCTCCTCCTCCACGCTGCTCCTGTCCCAGCACGCGCCCGGTGCGGAGATCGCGAGCGCCGTCGCCTTCGCCGGAGCGGGGTTCATCGGCTACCTGCGGATCGCCGCGGAGCAGCACTACCTCACCGACGTGTTGACGGGCGCCGCCGTCGGGGGCCTCATCGGCTGGGCCGTGCCTTACTTCTTCCACCCCCCTCGCGACGGCGGCGGCGCCCAGATACGTCCCGCGGTCGGGGGCATCGCGGTCGCGTGGTGACGCGCTCCGGTGGCGGCGGCGCGGATTTTGACCGGCTTCGAGGGCAGGATATGAGTAGGCGCGCATGACGCAGCTCCTCGCCGCGCTCGGCCCGCTCCTCGGCCGGCTCCTGCTCTCCGGCATCTTCTTCTACTCCGGCTTTCAGAAGTGGACCGCCACCGGGCGCGCCGCCTCCGCCATCGCTGGGCGCGGGCTCCCGTTCGCGAGCGCCGGCGCGTACGGCGCCGGCGCGTTCGAGATCGCGTGCGCGGTCCTGCTCGCGCTCGGCCTGAAGGCGCGGCTCGCCGCGCTGGCGCTCTTCGCCTACCTCCTCGTCGTCACCTGGCTCTTCCACTGGCACCTGGCGCTGCGCGGCGACCACGCCCAGATGCTCCAGGTGCTGAAGAACGCCGGGATCGCCGGCGGCATGCTGCTGCTCGCCAGCCACGGACCGGGGAGCGCCTCCGTCGATCGCGGGTAGGTCTCCGGCTCGTCGCGGCTCCTGGGCTAGCTTCGCGGCGCCTCCGCCTCACGCCCCGCGAGCCCCTTCGCCTTCGTCTGGCGCAGCAGCGCGGCCACCCCGAGGTACGAGTGGAGGCGGTTCGTGTGCGCCACGACCTCCACCTCGCCGTCCTCGGCCAGCACGCGCCCCACGAGCTCCTCGCCCAGCGCCTCCACCCACGCCAGCGGTCCCTGGCAGAACGAGCACACCTCGTCGTGGTTCGTTCCGAGCGCGCCGCAGTTGCGGCACCTCCAGCCGGAGCGCTCGAAGTCCTCCTCGAGGATGAGGCGGTGCACGCGGCGCTGATTCACCGCCGACACCACGTCGTCGGGCCCGAGCACGGCCATGCCTCCGCGCAAGGCCTCGCCGACGGCGTGCTCGACGGCGTGCGCCTCGGCGGCGCGCTCGTGCTCGATGATCTTCTGGACCACTTGCCCGAGCAGCTCGGTCTTGCCGTTGCCCTTCCAGCTCGCCTTCCCCGGCGGCCGAGGCAGCCGCGCCAGCACCTTCTCCTGCAGCCGCGCCGGCAGCTCGCGCTCGAACGCGGCCACCTTCTCGCTCGTCCCGACCAGCACCAGGTTCGCCCGCGGGTCGCGCTCCCAGACCTGGCGCAGGAAGTCGATCGCCTCGCGGCGGACGCGGTCGATGAGCTCCTCGATGTGCCGGCGGTTCTTGTTCTCGCGCTCGTAGGTGGTGGCCCCCGACGCGCCTTGCGTCGAGGGGACCGCCCCGCCGCGCACGGTGCCACCCTCGCCAGGCCGCCTCGGCACGGGCCGCTCCACGGTCGCCTCGTTCACGATCGCGCCCAGGCCGACCTCGTAGAGCCGAGCGCCGCGATCGTGCACGAAGACGATGATGGCCGGCTCGACGTCGTCGGCGAGGCGCGCGAGCTGCAGCAGATGAGGCCGCGCGTCGGTGCACAGCTCGTGCTTGAACGCCAGCGGCGCGCCGAGCACGCGCCATAGCTTCAGCGACTCGCAGGCGAAGATGGCGAGGCCGCGATCGGTTCCCTCCGCCTGCCCGATCCGCTCCCCGGCGGCGGCGGCGACCCGCCTCAGGGTGCGCCGGAGCCCCTCCAGCTGCGGGTGCGCGGCGTGGCGGTCGACCGCCCGTCTGACGGAGTCCTGCACGAACACGCGCGATCGCTCGCGCTGCTTCTCATCGGTCCATTCGGTGGCGAGGTACAGGGTGACGATCGGCTCGGCATCGCTGCGCACCTCGGACAGCTCCGAGAGCGCCTTCCGCAGATCGTGGTCGGTCATTTACGATTACCTTGGCCACGGCGCAGCCGCGGGTCGAGTCACGGATTAGAGTGCGGCCGTGGCCCTGCTCGACGCCCTGCGCGCGCTCACCTCGTTCGATCCTCCCCCGGAGCTCCCCCCCTGTGATCTCGCGGAGCTGGTGGACGTCCTCGACGCTCACGGGCTCGGTCCGCTCGCCTCGTACCAGCTCGAGTCGCGGCGGATCGGCGCGGGCGTGCCGCCCTGGGTGCGGGAGCGCCTCCTGCCGCTCTACCAGGGCACGGTCAACGACAACGTCTTCAGGCTCATGACGCTCAAGGGCGCGCTGCGCGGGCTGGAGGTGCCCGCGATGGTGCTGGGCGGCGCCGCCTACCTCGACTGGCTCTACCCGCACCTCGCCTTCCGGCCGGTGGGCGACCTGCGCCTGCTCGTCCGCGGCGACGACGGCGGGCGGTTCGCGGAGCGCGTCGGTGAAGCGGGATTCCAGCTGGTCGAGACGGGGCCGGGAGGACACACCGCCACCTTCGACGAAGGGCGGCTGCAGCTCCGGATCCAGGAAGGGCTCGTGGCCGGGCGCGAGAGCGACCTCGGCGCCTTCGAGCGGCGCATCGCCACGCCGGTGCTCGGCCCCACGCTCAGCCGGCCTGCCGCCGAGGACGCGCTGCTCTTCGCTTCGGCCGAGTTGGCGGAGAGCGGGCTGTACGCACCGCTCCTGCTCTACGTCGACGTTCGGGAGCTCCTCCTCCAGCCGGAGCTGGGCGAGCCTGGCGCCGCGGCGGCCGTGAAGCATCGCGCCGTCGAGGCGGGGCTGGGGCGGGCGCTGTACGGCGCGTGCGCGGTGGCGGCGCGGTACTTTCCTCAGGTGATCGAGCGAGCGAGCGCCCTGTCACCCGAGCTCGGGCCTGTCGAGCGGTCGGCAGTCGAGGCTGTCGTCCAGAGCGCGAGCGACCCCGCGCGGCTTCGCGTCGCTCGCGGCGCCGAGGCGGCCGCGCGGATGTTGCTCGCCCCTTGAGACCTCCCGCCCGCCCTTGTGCTAGGTTCCGACCTCCCATCAGGGGGTTAGGCCTTGAAGATCGCTGTCGTCGGCACCGGTTACGTCGGGCTCGTCACCGGCACCTGCCTCTCGGAGTCGGGACACCACGTCACCTGCGTCGACGTCGATCCGAAGAAGATCGCGACGCTGACGGCGGGAGGGGTCCCGATCTACGAGCCCGGGCTCGAGGAGCTCGTGCGCCGGAACGCGCGCGAGAAGCGGCTGGCCTTCACCACCTCGCTCGCCGACGCGATGAAGGACACCGACGTCGTGTTCATCGCGGTCGGCACCCCTCCCGGCGAGACCGGCGAAGCGGATCTCACGCACGTGCTCGCCGCGGCGGAGCAGATCGGGCGCGACATTCGCCGGTACACCGTCGTCGTGAACAAGAGCACGGTCCCGGTCGGCAGCTGCGAGCTCGTCTGCGAGGTGGTGGGCAAGGTCGCCCGGGCCGAGTTCGACGTCGTGTCCAACCCCGAGTTCCTGAAGGAGGGCTCGGCGGTCGACGACTTCATGCGGCCCGACCGCGTCGTGGTGGGCGCCTCGTCCGATCGAGCGCGCAAGGTGATGGCCGACCTGTACCAGCCGTTCGTCCGCAACGAGCAGCCGATCCTGTTCATGGACCCGCGGTCGGCCGAGCTCACGAAGTACGCCGCGAACGCCATGCTGGCGACGCGCATCTCCTTCATGAACGACGTGGCGGCGCTGTGCGATCGGCTCGGCTGCGACGTCGACCAGGTCCGGCGCGGCATGGGCTCGGACCGGCGCATCGGCTACCCGTTCCTCTTCCCCGGCGTCGGGTTCGGCGGCTCCTGTTTCCCGAAGGACGTCCGCGCCGTCATGACGATGGCCCGGCAGGTCGGGCTCGACTTCGACCTGCTGCGCGCGGTGGAGCGCGTCAACGAGCGGCAGAAGCGGCTGCTCTTCGACAAGGCCGTGAAGCACCTCGGGTCGCTCGCCGGGAAGCGCTGCGCCGTCTGGGGGCTCGCGTTCAAGCCCAAGACCGACGACATGCGCGAGGCGCCGTCCCTCACGCTCGTCCAGCTCCTCGCCGGCGCCGGCGCGGAGGTGGTCGCGCACGATCCGGTGGCCGCCGCGGTGGCCCGGCCGCTCCTCGGGCCGCACGTCCAGCTGGCCGAGGAGCCCTACGCCGCCGCCGAGGGGGCCGACGCGCTCTTCCTGGTCACGGAGTGGAACGAGTTCCGCTCGCCCGATTACGAGCGCCTCGCCAAGATCATGCGCGGGAGGCTCCTCCTCGACGGCCGCAACGTGTGGGACGCCGCGCGAGCGCGTCACGCGGGCTTCACGTACTTCGGCGTCGGGCGGCCGGTGGCGTAGGCGAGAAACGCCGCCGTCCGCGCGGGTAGGCGATAGCAAGGTGGACGTTGCGGCGGGGGACAAGCCCCCGCCCTACGAAATCCTCGTGATGTCATCGAGGCATCTTCGCGGCCGAGCAGCGCCCGCGCGCGCGGCGGCGCCATTGCGGAGCGCCGCATCGGGTGAAGCGCTCGCCGAAACGCGCCTTGGTTCACCTCAAGTAGCGGGAGCGAGGACTGCCTGAGCGCTGCGGCGCGCCGAAGGCGCGAACCGCAGCGCGAGTTCCGCAGCTCCCGCCATGTGGGTCCGATGTCCGCGCGTTCCGGCCACCTGCGCGGTGGCGGCGCGGAGCACGGGCGCCGACGCGCTCGCGGGCGCAGGGCGGCGCGGAGAGCACCGGCCCTCTCCCGGGCCCTCTCCCCGCTGGCGCGGGGCGAGGGAGACGGAGACCCTCTTCACGCCGTCGGCGTCTTCCCCTGCGACAGCATGAGGATGACGCTCGCCACCTCGCCGGTGACGAGGTCGAGGCGCCTCGCGACGTCGAGCTCCTCGATGACGGCGAGGCGCTTGTCGGGCTCGCTCACGACCGCGGCCGCGACGAGGTCGGCGAGCTGCGAGGAGGATGCGGTGCGCGTCGCTATCTCGGCGAGCTGCGGGGCGCCGGACTCGGGCGGCAGCACCTCCGCGAGCTGCAGCACGCACGCCTCGAGCGCGCGGCGCTGCCGGACGAGCGCGGCGGGGCCGCCCGGCGGGTAGACGTCCTCGAGCAGCTCGGCCGTGAACTCCCGGTACGGCTGCCCGTTCTCGATCTCGTCCACCAGCCGCACGCGGGCGAGACCGCGCACGACGATGTGAAAGCGGCCGTCGGGGAGCTGCTCCTCCGCCTCGATGAAGCCCGCCCCGGCGATGGGGTGCACGGGCGCGCGGTCCTGCGTCGCGCCCTCCTCCGAGGCGAGCGTGGCGACGGCCAGCATCCGGTCGCCGGCCAGCGCCGTGGCGGTGAGCTGCCGGTAGCGCGGCTCGAAGACGTGAAAGGGCGTGGGCGTCCCCGGGAGGACGACCACGCCCGGCAGCGGAAAGACCTTGAGGCGGACGCAGGCCCGGCCGAGGAGGGCCCGAAGCTCTTCGAGGTCGATCTCCTCGTCGCTCATTCATGCCCCGGACGGCGGGGGGACGAGCCCCCCGCCCCGAGATTCGCCGTGACCTCAGCCGTGCGCGGACGCAGCGGGGCTGGGGGCTTCCTCGGCGGCGGCGGCGCCCGTCTTGATGCGCATGCCGTAGAACGACCGCCACACGAACACGAGCGCGATGGCCAGGAACACCACGAACGCGCCGATCTTGACGCCGGTGTCGACGCGCAGCGCCAGCTCGACGGCGAGCAGGCCGAACAGGGTGGTGAACTTGATGACCGGGTTCATGGCCACCGAGCTCGTGTCCTTGAAGGGGTCGCCGACGGTGTCGCCCACCACCGTGGCGGCGTGCAGGTCGGTGCCCTTCGCCTTGAGCTCGACCTCGACCACCTTCTTGGCGTTGTCCCAGGCGCCGCCGGCGTTCGCCATGAAGATCGCCTGGAAGAGGCCGAAGATGGCGATCGAGATGAGGTACCCGATGAAGAAGAACGGATCGAGGAAGGCGAAGGCGAGCGTCGCGAAGAAGACCGTCAGGAAGATGTTGAACATGCCCTTCTGCGCGTACTGCGTGCAGATGGCGACCACCTTCTTCGAGTCCTCGACCGACGCCTTCTCGACGCCCTCGAGGCGGATGTTGGCCTTGATGAACTCGACCGCGCGGTAGGCGCCGGTGGAGACGGCCTGCATCGAGGCGCCGGAGAACCAGTAGATCACCGACCCGCCGAGCAGGAGCCCGAGCAGGAAGAGCGGGTTCATGACCGACAGCTTGTCGAGGTTCGTGGAGAGGCCGTTGGTGAGCACCACGATGATGGAGAAGATCATCGTGGTGGCGCCCACGACGGCGGTGCCGATGAGCACCGGCTTGGCGGTCGCCTTGAAGGTGTTGCCGGCGCCGTCGTTCTCCTCGAGGTAGTGCTTCGCCTTGTCGAAGTTGAGGTCGAAGCCGAACTCCTTCTTCACCTCGGCCTTCACGTTCGGGATGTTCTCGATGAGCGAGAGCTCGTAGACCGACTGCGCGTTGTCCGTCACCGGGCCGTAGGAGTCGACCGCGATGGTGACCGGGCCCATCCCCAGGAAGCCGAAGGCGACGAGGCCGAAGGCGAAGACGGCCGGGGCGAGCATGAGCACGTCGAGGCCGAGCGTCGACACCGCGTAGGCGATGCCCATCAGGCCGGCGATGACGAGGCCCATCCAGAACGCGGAGAAGTTGCCGGCGGTGAGGCCGGCGAGGACGTTGAGCGACGCGCCGCCCTCGCGGGAGGCGGTGACGACCTCCTTCACGTGGGCGGAGGTGGTCGAGGTGAAGACCTTGATCATCTCGGGGATGACGGCGCCCGCGAGCGTGCCGCAGGTGATGATGGTGGAGAGCTTCCACCACAGCGTGCCGTCGCCCAGGTTCGGGATGAGGGCGTAGGAGAGCGCGTAGGTGAGGACGATCGAGACGACCGAGGTGAGCCACACGAGCGAGGTGAGCGGCGCCTCGAAGTTCATCACGTCGGCGGCCGCGTACTTCGCCTTCGCGACGGACTCGTTGATGAAGTAGGAGAGGACCGACGCGATGATCATCATGATGCGCATCGCGAAGATCCAGACCAGGAGCTGCACCTGCGTCGTCGGATCCTTCACGGCGAGCAGGATGAAGCTGATGAGCGCGACGCCGGTCACGCCGTAGGTCTCGAAGCCGTCGGCCGACGGGCCGACCGAGTCGCCCGCGTTGTCGCCGGTGCAGTCGGCGATGACGCCGGGGTTGCGCGCGTCGTCCTCCTTGATCTTGAAGACGATCTTCATCAGGTCGGAGCCGATGTCGGCGATCTTGGTGAAGATGCCGCCGGCGATGCGGAGCGCCGAGGCGCCGAGCGACTCGCCGATCGCGAAGCCGATGAAGCAGGGCCCGGCGACGTCGCGCGGGACGAAGAGCAGGATGAAGAGCATGATCAGCAGCTCGGTGCTGATCAGCATGGTGCCGATCGACATGCCCGCCTTGAGCGGGATGGCGTAGGTGGGGAACGGCTTGCCGCGCAGCGACGCGAAGGCGGCGCGCGAGTTGGCGTAGGTGTTGACCCGGATGCCGAACCAGGCCACGCCGGAGCTGCCCAGGATCCCGATCACCGAGAAGAGCAGGATGATCGCGACCTCGCCCATCGTCTTGTGTGGCTCGGTCAGGAACCCGAAGTAGGCCACGATGATGACGGCGATGAAGGCCCACAGCACCGCGATGAACTTGGCCTGCGTCGCGAGGTACGTCTTGCAGGTCTCGTAGATGAGCTCCGAGATCTCGCGCATCGACCGGTGCACGGCCATGCCCTTCAGCTGGCGCGAGATGGCGAGCCCGAAGGCGAGGCCGGCGGCCGAGACGAGCAGGCCGATGGCGAGCAGGCCCTTGCCAGACAGGCCGAGGAAGCTGACCGACGACAGGTCGGGGAGGACGAGGTTCGCCTCGCCGCCGCCGTGCTCGGCCGCCAGGGTGAGGGATGAGACGAGACTGGAGAGGTTCATGAGCGTGCGCTTCCGGTGAGGGCCCTGGTGCCGGGGGTGAGGACGGCTGAAAAGGGCCAAGGGCCCGAAATTCGGAGGGCCGCGATACTAGCGGGGCGTCGAGGGGAGGGCAAGAGGCAGGCCAGCGACGGGCGAGGTTGGCGAGGCCGCGCGACCCCACACGTCGGAGCGGGACGAACCCCGCCGTGCGACGTCGTCTGGAAGGCCGGGGCCGCCCTCCGCCTCAGGAAATCAGGGCTGCTTCTCGCCCTTGGCGGCGAGGGGACCGCCTTCTTCCATGGCGGCGAAGTTGATGTTGCCGTAGCCGGCCTCGGCGGCCGAGGCGAGCACGCGCCGGACGACGCGGAAAGGCACCTTCACGTCCGCCTGGACGTTCACCTCGCCCTTCCAGTTCTTCTCGCGGTCGCGGTCGTTCTGGTGGATGAAGTCCCAGCGCTTCTTCTCGTCGCGCAGCTTGTCGGTGAGCGGCGCGATGATCTGCGACGGGTCCTTCTCCAGCTCCGGCACGTCGGCGACCTTCTGGCCGGAGATCACCACCTGCGTCGCGTTGATGGCGATGACCGGCGCCACCTCGATCTGCTGGCCGTGCCGCGCGTCGGGCAGCCGGATGTCCCTCTGCATGTAGAGCACTTCGCCGGTGGCCGAGAACTGCTGCAGGAGGAAGATGACGAGCATCGTCATCATGTCCACCATCGGCACCACGTTGAGGTCGACGTTCCCGGCGCGGAGGTGCCGGTGCATCTTGCCGCCCATGATCTTGGACGACTGGAAGCGCTTGGCGGGTCGTTTACCGGGCTGGACGATGGGCACGGCTCACCCTGCTCCCATGACGGAGACGTTCGCGAGCCCCGCGCCGACGCAGGCGTCGATGGTGTGGACGAGATCGGCGTAGAGGACGGCGTCGTCGGCGGCGACCGTGATGGCCGCCTGATCCGGGAAGTCGCCCTTCAGCTTCTTGAGCCGCTCCGCCAGGCCCTTCAGGTCGTACTGCACGCCGCCCTCGGGCGCGCGGCCCAGGGCCGGGATCTCGATCTGCGCCCCGGCGCTGGTGGCGAGCACGTAGCCGCGCTCGCCCATGGTCAGCGTGACCGTGAGCGACTTCACCTGCTCGGTGGGCGCCGGGTCGCCGTTCCCCATCGGCGTCGCCTGCAGCCGCGAGATCTGGGTCCAGACCGCGGTGAAGAGCAGGAACGAGATGCAGCAGGAGAGGAGGTCGATGGCGGGCACGACGTTGACGGTCGTGTCGAGCGATCGCTTCCCCTTCTTGCCGCCGCTCTCCGGGAGCGCGCCGCCGCCCATGGCCTACTCCACCGTCTCCTCGACGGGGGCCTCGGCCGCGGCCCGCGCGGCGGCGGGGGCGGGGAGCTTC
>DATLJU010000121.1:0-3337 GCA_035538735.1 Anaeromyxobacteraceae bacterium
GCGACGTCCCCGACTTCCCGAAGAAGGGGATTGTCTTCAAGGACATCACCCCGGTGCTCGCGGACCCGGCGCTGTTCCGCAGCGCCGTCGACGCGCTCGCGGAGCGGTGGCGCGGCGAGCGGATCTCGAAGGTGGTCGGCATCGAGTCGCGCGGCTTCATCTTCGCGGCGCCGCTCGCGCTCGCGCTCGGGGCCGGCCTCGCCATCGTCCGCAAGCCCGGCAAGCTGCCGTGGCGCACCGTACGCGAGGTGTACGCGCTCGAGTACGGCGAGGACGCGCTCGAGATGCACATCGACGCGGTCGGCCCTGGGGAGCGCGTGCTGGTCGTGGACGACGTGCTCGCCACCGGCGGCACCGCGGACGCGGTCGGGAGGCTCGTCACCCGGCAGGGCGCGGAGCTGGTGGGGTTCGCGTTCCTCCTCGAGCTCGGGTTCCTGCACGGCGCACGACGGCTCGGCGCGGACAAGGTCCACGCGCTCGTGCAGTATTGACTGGGCGAACAGCCTGAAGGCCCCACGGCGGGGGACGAGCCCCCGCCCTACGGCACGCGGGCGTGGGCATCGGCCGTTGTCACGCCGTGCCGCGGGCGTGGGCACCGGGCGTTAAGACCACCGCGTGCCCGCCGCCGCCCCGCTACCGGATCACCTCAAGTTCCTCGGCACCGCCGGGGCGCGGCACGTCGTCGCGACGCAGCTCCGTCACTCGGGCGGCCTCGTGTACACGCTCGCGGGGTTCCGCCTCTGGGTGGACCCCGGGCCCGGCGCGCTCGTGCGCGCCCTCGCCTCGCGCCCCAAGATCGATCCGGCGCGGGTCGACGCGCTGCTCCTCACCCACCGGCACCTCGATCACGCCGGCGACGCCACCGCGGTCGTCGAGGCCATGACGGGGGGCGGGTTCAAGCCTCGCGCGACGCTCCTCGCGCCGGCCGACGCGCTCGACGACGAGGCGGTGGTGTTCCGGTACGCGCAGGCGTTCCCGGCGCGCGTGGAGCGCCTTCGGGCCGGCGGGACGTGGGAGCTCGCGCCAGGGCTCACGATCGCGACGCCGCTCGCGCACGATCACGGCGTGGAGACGTACGGTTACCGGCTCACCGCCCCCGGCCTCTCGATCGGGCACGTCGTCGACACCTTCTGGATGGACGCGCTGCCGGACGCTTACGCGCGGGTGGACTTCTTGCTCGTGAACACGACGCGGCTGCAGGGCGGCGATCGCCGCCTGCTCCACCTCGGCGCCGACGACGCCGAGCGGCTCGTCGCCGCGGTGCGCCCCAGGCTGGCGGTGCTGACGCACTTCGGGATGCAGCTCGTCCGGCACGGCCCCGACCGCGTCGCGCTCGCCATCTCGGAGCGGACCGGCGTCCCGACGGTGGCGGCGCGCGATGGGCAAGCGCTCCCGCTGCCCCCACCCCTCGAGCCCTCCGCCGGGCCCGCCCCCACGGAAGGTGTTACACAGGGACCGTGACCCTCGCTTCGACCCCGCTCGTCGGCGCCCGCGTCCTGTCCGCATGGGACGAGACCCCCACCCTGCGCGCGCTGCGGCTCCAGTTCCCGCCCGCGGCGGCGCGAGCGCACGAGAGACCGGGACAGGTGGTGAAGCTGCACAGCACCGCCGGCGAGGCCTACTTCGCGCTCGCCAGCGCGCCGGATCCCGCCGGCGTGGTCGACCTCCTCGTCAAGCGCGGCGGCCGCGTCGCCGACGCCGCCATCGCGTCGGCGCTCCCCGGCGAGGGGATGGCGGTGACCGCGCCGTTCGGGAAGGGGTTCCCGGTCCAGGAGGGGCATGGCCGCCACGTGCTGCTCTTCGCCGCCGGCTCGGGGATCGCTCCCATCCGCGCCCTCGTCCAGCACGTCCTCGCGCACCGGGACGAGTTCGACCGCGTCACGCTCTTCTACGGACAGCGCCGCGGCGAGGACTTCGCCTACCGGCGCGAGCACCTCACCTGGGAACGCGGCGGGGTGCGGGTCGTGCTGTGCCCGTCCCAGGACGAGGCGTGGCAGGGCGTGCGCGGCCGCGTCCAGGAGGTGGCTCGCTCCCTCGCCTTCGGCGGCTCGCCCCCGGAGAGCTCGGTCGCCTTCGTCTGCGGCATGACGGCGATGGTGGACGACGTGAAGGCCACCCTCGCCCGCGCCGGCATCTCCCCGGAGCGGGTGCACCTCAACTTCTGATCGTCGGCGCGCCGATGGTCGAGCGCGCTGACGTGGGCCGGGCGGTCATCCTAGAGTGATGACGCCGCGACGGCGGTGCGCTCTTGCAGGTCCTCACCGCGCTCCGAACGGGGTAAAAGGTAAGTAACGCCATGATCCCGGCCCGCACCGCTCACGCCGTCCTCGTGATCCTGGCGCTCCTGGCGCTCGCGCTGCTCGTCGAGATCCTCGTGCCATTCTGGAGGCCGCTCTTCGTGGCGGCGGTCCTGGCGGGCGCGCTCTTCCCGGCCATGACCCGGCTCTCGGCCGCGCTCCGCGGGCGCCGCAAGCTCGCGGGCGCTTTGCTCACGGTGGGGGTGCTGGTGGCCGTGGTCGCGCCGCTCTCCGCGCTCGGCGCCGTGCTCGTCCCACAGGTCGAGGCGGGCGTCGGCTGGCTGCGCCGCGCGCTCGCGGACAACACGCTGCAGCGTCTCGTCGAGTACGTCCCCGCCGCCCTCCGGCCCTATGCGGAACGTCTGGCGCAGGCGGTGCCGTCGAGCCTGGGGCGGCTGCAGGAGATGGCGGCGTCGCAGGGCGCGCGCGCGGCGACGGTGCTCGGCAACGTCGTCTCCACCACTGGCAGCCTGCTCTTCCAGGGCATCCTCACGTTCGTCGCGCTCTTCTTCCTCCTCGTCGACGGGCCGGCGCTGGTGGACTGGCTCAACGAGGCCATCCCGCTCAAGCGCGGGCAAGTCTCGGAGCTGCTGCGCGAGTTCCGGCGGGTCACGGTGATCGTGCTCGTCTCGACCATCGCCACCGGCGGCGTCCAGTCGCTCGTCGCCACCCTCGGCTACGTCATCGCCGCGGTGCCGAACCCCCTCTTCTTCGGCGTCACCACCTTCGCCGTCGCGCTGGTGCCCTTCCTCGGCGCGACGGTGATGGTGATCGCGCTGGCGGCCGTGAAGCTCGCCACCGGCCACGCCGGCGCGGCGCTGTTCCTCTTCGCGTGGGCGGTGGGGGTGGTCGGGATGATCGACAACGTCGTCAAGCCGCTCTTCATCCGCGGCGGCGTGCCCATCCACGGCGCGGTCATCTTCTTCGCGCTGTTCGGCGGCATCGCCGCCTTCGGCCCCATCGGCTTCCTCGTCGGCCCGCTCGCCGTCACGTTCATCGTGGCGGTCGTGCGGATGTACCGCCGGGACTTCGGGAGCTAG
>DATLJU010000122.1:0-5034 GCA_035538735.1 Anaeromyxobacteraceae bacterium
CCGCGGTGAACGCCATGGAGGGGGCGCGCTTGCGGGCCTCTGCTCGCCATGCTGGAGCGGCGCCGCGCTTGCGCGCGACCTCCCGGGAGGCGCCTCCGGCGCGTGACCGCGACGCGGCCTACGGCCGGGCGGTCCGCAGGAACGCCTCGAGCGCGGTGTAGCAGCGCGCGATGGCGGAGAGCTCGACCCACTCGCCCACCTGGTGCGCCTGCGAGGTGGCACCTGGGCCGAAGTTCACTGCGGCGACGCCTGCCTGCGCGAGCCGCGCCACGTCGGTCCAGGCCTGCTTCGGGTGCGCCTCGACCCCCGTGCGCGCGAGCAGCCGGTGCACGAGCTCGTGATCGGCGTAGGCGGGGCAGGCGGGGGCCCGATCCGTGACCTCCGCCTCGCCGCCGAAGCCGCGGACGAGCGCACGGAGCTCCTCCGCGGCCGCGTCCAGGCTCTTGTCGGGCGCGAAGCGGAAGTTGAGGTTCATCGTGCAGCGGTCCGGGACGACGTTGCGGGCGTGGCCGCCGTCGATGCGGGTGACCGAGAGCACCTCGCGGAAGACGAGCCCGCCGCTCGTCGCCTCGCGCGGCGCGCGCGCGGCGAGATGGGCCAGGAGCGCCCCCGCCTTGTGCACCGCGTTGTCGCCGTGCCACGGCCGCGCCGAGTGCGCCGCGCGGCCGGTGAAGGTCACGGTCGCGTGGAGGGAACCGACGCACCCGAGCTGCACCACGCCGTCGGTGGGCTCGAGGCAGATGGCGAGCGCCGCGCGCCGGAGCGCCGGCACCTCCCGCAGCACGTCGCCGAGCTCGTTCTCGTCGAAGGGCCCTTCCTCGCGCGAGTAGAGCACGAGCGCCAGGTCGAGGTCGCGATCGGCGCGCGGCAATCGCGCGGCGAGCTCGAGCGCCACCGCCACGCCGCTCTTCATGTCGGAGGCGCCGGGCGCGAAGAGGCGGTCGCCCTCGCGGCGCGGGAAGCGCCCCTCGTCCTGCGCGTGGATGGGTACCGTGTCGAGGTGGCCGCAGAGGAGGAGGAGCGGGCGATCCGTGGGGGCGCTCCCCCTCTCCCCGGCCCTCTCCCCCTCCGGGGGAGAGGGTGATTGACGTGATGGAGGCGCCGCGGGTCGTAGGGCGGGGGCGCGTCCCCCGCCGCCGCGAGAAGTGGGCAGGCCGTCGACCCACACGACCAGCGAGTTCTTCACCCGCTCCACCGCCGGGAAGCGCGCCCGCGCCTCGCGCTCCAGCGCGTCGCAGAGCGCCCGCTCATCGCCGATGGGCGAGCGGACCGCGCAGAGCGCCTCGGTCCGCGCCGCCAGCGCCTCCGCGAGCTCGGCCTCGGAGGTCAGACCTGCACCTCGAAGTCCCGCAGGGCCTGGTTGAGGGAGACCTTCTTGTCGGTCGCGGCGGAGCGCTTGCCGACGATGAGGGCGCACGGGATGTAGAACGTGCCGGCCGGATACTGCTTCGGGCGGGTGCCGGGGATGACGACCGAGCGCGCCGGGACGCGGCCCTTGTAGACCACCTCCTGCGGCCCGGTGACGTCGATGATCGGGGTCGAGCCGGTGATGACGACGTTGGCGCCGAGGACGCAGTCCTCCTCCACCAGCGTCCCCTCCACGATGATGCAGCGGCTGCCGATGAAGCAGCCGTCCTCGATGATGTTGGGGCGGGCGCCGGGCGGCTCGAGCACGCCGCCCACGCCCACGCCGCCCGCGAGGTGCACGTTCTCGCCGATCTGGGCGCAGGAGCCGACGGTGGCCCAGGTGTCGACCATCGTGCCGGCGCCGACGCGCGCGCCGATGTTGACGAAGCTCGGCATGAGCACCGCGCCGGGGGAGACGTAGCTGCCGTAGCGCGCCACCGCGCCGGGCACGGAGCGGACGCCCGCCGCCTCGAGCCTCTTCTTGAGCGGGATCTTGTCGCGCCACTCGAACGGCCCGGCCTCGCTCACCTCGATCCCGCGGATGCCGAAGTACAGGTTGACCGCCTGCATGACCCAGGCGTTCACCGCCCACGCCCCATCGCGCTTCTCGGCGACCCGGATCTCGCCACGGTCGAGCGCGTCGATGGCGGCGAGCACCGCCTCGCGCGTGTCGGGCTGCGCGAGCAGGCCGCGATCGGCGAAAGCCGCCGCGATGCGCTGCTCGAGCTGCTTGAAGTCGCTCATGTCCTCACCTTTCGCCAGGCCGCGAGGGCCTCGTCACACTCCGCGAGCGTCGGCACCAGCGCCACCCGCACGTAGCCCTCGCCGGCCCCGAAGGCCGTGCCGGGCGCGACCACGATCCCTTCCTCGAGGAGCGCCGCCGCGTACGAGCCGGCGTCGTGGCCGGCCGGCACCCGCACCCACAGGTAGAGCGTCGCCTCCGACCCGTCGCAGACGAGCCCGTGCTCGCGGAAGAAGGTCAGGAACCGGTCGCGCTTGCGGAGGAAGATCTCGCGCCGCTCCGCCGGGTGCGCGTCGTCGGACCACGCCGCGGCCGCCGCGGCGTTGACGAAGTCGGGCGAGGCGACGCCCGGGTGCGAGCGCGCACGCTTGAGGATGGCGATCAGATCGGGATCGCCGGCGGTGAAGCCGGAGCGGTACCCGGTCATCCCGCTCCGCTTCGAGAGCGAGTGGACGGCGAGGACGTTCTCGATCTGGACCTCGAGCATCGAGGGCGGCGGATCCCCGAAGTAGAGGTCGGCGTAGCACTCGTCCGACGCGACGATGAAGCCGTGCTCGAGGGCGGCGCGGCCCACCCGCGCGAGGTAGTCGCGGGGCGCGAGCGCACCGGTCGGGTTGTGCGGGTAGCTGATCCAGAAGAGGAGCGTGCGCGAGAGGACGTCCGGCCCGAGCGCGGCTGGCTCGACGAGGAAGCGATTCTCGCGCGTGAGCGGCACCTTGAGCGGCTCGAGCCCGGCGAAGCGCGTCCCCACCTCATAGGTGGGGTACCCGGGGTCCGGCATCACGACGAGGTTGCGGCGCGGGTCGCCGCCCGCGAAGGCGAGCGGCAGGTGGAAGATGGTCTCCTTGGCGCCGGTGGCCGGCACGATCTGCCGGTCCGGGTCGAGCTTCACCCCGAACCGGCGCTCGACCCAGCCCGCGCAGGCGCGGCGCAGCGCCGGCGTCCCGGCGGCGCTCGGGTACTGCGACACCTCGGGGACGGCGGCGCGCAGCGCCTCGCGCAGGAACGGTGGGGTCGGCTCCTTCGGGTCGCCGAGCCCGAAGTCGAAGAGACGCTTCCCCTGCGCCCGGAGCGCCTGTTTCCGCTCGTCGAGCGCGACCATCAGGTTCTTCTGGATGGCGTCGAGGACCGGGTTGTGAGGGGCTTTCTTCACGAGGCGCGCAGAATATCGTCGAGTCGGGAAAAACTCATTATAAGCCGCTCATGCTCCACTACGACGTGGTCGTCATCGGCTCCGGTCCTGCAGGTGAGCACGGCGCCGTGCAGGCCGCTTACTACGGCAAGAAGGTCGCGCTCGTCGAGAAGGAGGCGGTGCCGGGAGGCGCCTGCGCCAACACGGGGACCATCCCGTCGAAGGCGCTGCGCGAGACCGCCCTCGCCATCCAGCAGGCGCGCTCCCGCGACGCGCACGGCGTCAAGTTCAGCGTCTCGGAGACGGTGACCATCCCCGAGCTCATGGGCCGCCGCGGGCTCGTCACGGCGCGCGAGCACTCGCGGATCCGCAACCGGATCTACGAGTCCGGGGTCGAGATGTTCCGCGGGGTCGCGAGCTTCGTCGACGATCACACGCTCCGGATCACCGTCGGGGACGGCAGCTGCATGGAGGTCCAGGCCGACGTCGTGCTGCTCGCGACCGGCACCAGTCCGTCGCACCCGCCGCAGTACACGTTCGACCACCAGCACGTCTACGACTCCGACTCGATCCTGATGCTCGACACCGTGCCGCGCTCGCTCGCCATCCTGGGCGGCGGCGTGGCGGGCTGCGAGTACGCGTCGATCTTCGCCGCGCTCGGCGTGCACGTCTCGATCATCGACTCGAAGCCGCGGCTCCTGCCCTGGCTCGACGCCGAGCTGTCGCTCGCCATGCAGGACCTCTTCGCCATGGCGAGCATCGACATGTACCAGCAGCTCCGCGCCCACAAGCTCGAGGTGGGCGACCGCGACGTGCTCGTCACGCTCTCCGACGGCTCGCGCCTGGTGGCGGAGAAGGTGCTCGTCGCCGCCGGCCGGCAGGGCAACGTCGAGTCGCTGAACCTCGCCGCGGCCGGCCTGGTCGCCACCGAGAAGGGCTACCTCGAGGTCGACGAGCACTACCGGACGAAGGTGCACCACATCTACGCGGCCGGCGACCTCATCGGATTCCCCGGCCTCGCCTCGACCTCGATGGAGCAGGGGCGCGTCGCGATGACCCACGCGCTCGGCAAGAAGTACCAGCAGAAGGTGGCCGAGCTGCTCCCGGTCGGCATCTACACCATCCCCGAGGTCTCGTCGGTGGGCGCGACGGAAGAGTCGCTCAAGCAGAAGGGCGTCCCCTACGTCGTCGGGAAGACCCCGCTCACGGAGAACGCGCGCGCCAACCTCGTCGGCGAGGCGGTCGGCTTCCTGAAGCTCGTGGCGTCGCCGCAGGACGGCGAGATACTCGGCGTGCACTGCATCGGCGCGCACGCCTCGGAGCTGATCCACCTCGGTAGCGCGGTGATGGCGCTCGGCGGGACCATCCACTACTTCACGCAGGCGGTCTTCAACTACCCGACGCTGGGCGAGGCCTACAAGTACGCCGCCTACGACGCGCGGGGGCAGATGAAGCGGCTCGGCCTGCCGGGCGCGCAGCCGCAGGTGGTGGCGGTGCCGAAGGCGGGCTGACCCACCGTTCGTCCTTCGACTACGCGTCGCCTGCGGCGACGCTACGCTCAGGACGAACGGAACAGTCGATCTCCCGCGGGACCCACCGCACAGGCCCCTCTCCCCAGCCCTCTCCCCGCCTAGCGGCGGGCGAGGGAGACGAAACGCGCGTCGCCACGGGTGATCGCCCTCTCCCCAGCCTTCCGCCTGGCGGCGGGGCGAGGGAGACGGGACGCCGGGCACCACGGGTGATCGACCTCTCT
>DATLJU010000123.1:0-1897 GCA_035538735.1 Anaeromyxobacteraceae bacterium
ATCCGGACCGGTTGGCGGCGCGTGGGCTCTCCCCGCAGGACGTGGTGAACGCGCTCACGCAGCAGAACGTCATCCTGCCCGCCGGGACGGCCCGGCTCGGCCAGACCGAGTACGAGGTCCTGCTCAACAACAGCCCGACCCGGCTCGAGCAGTTCAACGAGATGCCGCTGCGTGAGGTGCAGGGGCAGCTCGTGCGGATGGGCGACGTCTCGAACGTGCGCGAGGGGTACGCCGTCCAGGCGAACGTCGTCCACGTCGACGGTCGCCGCTCCACCTACCTCGCCATCTTGCGCAAGGCCGGCTCCTCCACGCTGGCGGTGGTGGACTCCATCCGCGAGTTGCTGCCCTCGCTGCAGAAGACCGCGCCGGAGGGGATCGAGCTGCGGCTCGACTTCGATCAGAGCGCGTTCGTGCGCGCCGCCATCCGCGAGGTGCTGCGCGAGGCGCTGCTCGCCTCCCTGCTCGTCTCGCTCATGATCCTCTTCTTCCTGGGGAGCTGGCGCGGGATGGTCATCGTGTGCAGCTCCATCCCGGTGGCGATCCTGGTGGCGATCATCGGGCTCTTCCTCGGCGGCCACACCCTCAACGTCATGACGCTCGGCGGCCTCGCGCTCGCCATCGGCATGCTCGTCGACGACGCCACGGTCGAGGTCGAGAACATCCACCGCAACCGCGGGAACCGCTGGCCGGACGGCACGCCGCACACGCTGACCCGCGTCGTGATGGACAGCGCCATGCAGATCGCGACGCCGGCGCTCGCCGCCACGCTCTCCATCTGCATCGTCTTCTTCCCGGTGGTGCTGCTCACCGGCCCGGCGCGCTTCCTGTTCCGGCCGCTGGCGCTGGCGGTCGTCCTGGCGATGCTCGCCTCGTACGCGCTCTCGCGCACGCTCGTGCCGACGCTGGCGCGGCTGCTCATGGAGAAGGAGCACGGGCGGGCCGAGGAGAGTGACAGCGTGATGGCGCGCGCATCGCGGCGCTTCAACGCCTGGCGCGATCGCCAGTTCGAGCGCCTGCGCGGCGCCTACGCGGCGGCGCTGGCGGTGGTGCTGGCGCACCGCGGGTTCGTGGTCGCGGCGGGGGCGGTGCTGCTCGCCGTCTCGGCGCTCCTCACCCGCGTGGTCGGGCTCGACTTCTTCCCGAACGTCGACACCGGCCAGATGCGGCTCCACTACCGGGCGCCACCCGGCACGCGCATCGAGGTCACCGAGCAGCAGGTGATGGCGGTCGAGGGGGCGGTGCGCGAGATCGCCCAGGGCGACGTGGAGAGCATGGTCGACAACCTCGGCATCCCCATCTCGTACAACCTCGGCTTCGTCTCCTCGAGCAACGCGGGCGGCGAGGACGCCGAGATCCGCGTCTCGCTGCGGTCCGGTCACCGCCCCACCGAGACGCTCCAGGACCGCATCAGGGACGAGCTGCCGGCGCGCTTCCCCGGCGCGCAATTCTGGTTCGAGCCGGCCGACGTCATCACGCAGGTGCTCTCGTTCGGCCTGCCGGCGCAGCTCGAGGTGGAGGTGGCGGGGCGCGACCCGGCCGCGGCGCTGAAGGTGGCGCAGGCCGCCATCGCCGAGGTGCGGCGCGTCCCCGGCGCCGCCGACGCGCACATCGCGCAGGTGTACGACCGGCCAGCGATCCAGGTCGACGTCGACAGGCAACAGGCGCAGACGCTCGGGCTCTCCGAGCGCGACGTGGCGTCGAGCCTGCTCACCTCACTGGCGTCGAGCTCGCTCACGGCGCCGAGCTACTGGGTCGACCCCAGGTCCGGCATCAACTACATCGTCGCGGTGCAGACGCCGATCTCGCGCATCCAGGATCTGAACGACATCGCCACCACGCCCCTCGCCTCCGCGGCGGCCGCTGCCGGCGGGGCGCAAGGGCCCGGGTCGGCGCCCGG
>DATLJU010000124.1:0-3887 GCA_035538735.1 Anaeromyxobacteraceae bacterium
GTAGACGGGGAGGTAGTCCATCCCCATCTCGTCCTTGCGCGGCGTCGGGGAGGTCTGCTTCGGGTCCATCGGCGAGCGGTAGAACGCGATCTTCCGCGGGCCCTTCGCACCCGGCGCGTCCGACGGCTGCGCCGCCTTCACGAGCTTCATCCCGCAGATCGGGCAATCGCCCGGGTGGTCCGACGTGATCGACGGGTGCATGGGGCAGACGTAGAGCGGCTTCTGCTCAGCGCTCTTCACGCCTTGCTCGGCCGCGCCCGCCGCCGGCGCGAGTACGAGCTTCATCCCGCAGATCGGGCAGTCGCCCGGGTGATCCGAGACGATCGTCGGGTGCATGGGGCACACGTACGAGGGCTTCGCCTCGGGCTTGGCCGCGGCCGGCGCCTCAGCGTGGCGCTCGTGGCGCGTTGCGAGGAGGGCCGCACCGCCCCCGGCGGCGAGCCCCGCCGTGAGGACGATCACGAGCGCGCCCGCGCCGAAGCGGCGGTGGTCCCTCGAGGTGGTGGGCGTCGTCCCTTCCATGTCGCCTCCGAGCTACATCCCTGAGGTCGTACCGCCGCCGGCCGCCGGCGTCGGCTCCTGCGCGCCACCGGCGGCGCCCTTCGTCGCGCCGCCGCCCCGGCCGCCCATCGCACCCGCTCCCGGCACCGCCCCCACGCCGCCGCCGCCACCACCGAGCGCCGGAGGCGGCTCGAGGCTCACCTCGCGCTGGGCGATGGCCACCCGCTGCGTCTGCGCGAGGCTCTCGAGGTAGCTGGCCTCGTCCACAACGAACCCGCGCAGCACGTCCAGCACCGAGGCGAACGTGACCTTGCCCACTTTGTACTGCGCGAGCGTCGAGCGCACCGCCGCGTCCGACTGCACCAGCACGGCCTCGCGGTAGAGCTGGTTCGTGCGCGCCAGCGCCGCCAGCACCGCCTGCCGCTCCTCGGCCCGCAGCCGGACGACCTGCCGCGTGGCCTCCTCGCCGCTCGCCTCGGACTGGCGGCGGCTCGCCGCCTCGTCGACGGCCTTCGACTGCTTGCTCCAGTAGAAGACGGGCAGCGTGACGCCCACGCTCGCGAGCCACATCGGCAAGAGCGAGCCGCGCGGCATGATCCCCGCCGTCAACGCGAAATCCGGGTACCGGTCCCGCTTCGCCGCGTCGACGCGCCGCTCGGCCGCGACGACGGCGCGGTGCGACTGCGCCAGGTCGGGGCTGCGCCGCTCCGCGTCCGCGGCGGCCTCCTCGGCGGTCATGTCGGGGGGCGCGCCGAGGTCGGCGAGCTTGCGGTCCGTCGCGATCGCCTCGTCGAGCGGGTGCACGCGCAGCCGGTTGAGCGTCTGCACCGCGGTGCGCTCCGTCGTCTCGAGGGCGATGCGGCGCTGCTGGAGCCTCGTCCGCTCCACTTGCGCGCGCAGGAGGTCGGACTGCGTCCCCTCGCCCACCTCGTAGCGCGTCCTCGCGATCGCCTCCGCTTCCTTCCAGAGCGCCTCGAGCCTCTGCTGCAGCACGATCTGCTCGCGGACGAGGAGCAGGTCGACGTAACCACGCTCGACCTCGGCGGTGACCGAGAGGCGGATCCGCTCCAGCTCGGCCTCGACCACGCTGGTCCGCGCACGCTGTGCGCTCTCGAGCTTGCCGCGCTTGCCGGGCCACGGGAGCGGCTGGGTCACCATGACCTGCCACCACGACGTCTCCATCACGCCGATGTTGATCTTGTCGAAGCCGTCGTTCTGGATCCCGAGCGTGAGCGTCGGATCCGGGAGCGCCCCCACCTGCGGCTCCCGCTGGCGCTCGGCCTCCACCGCCGAGCGAGCTCGCGCGTACTCCGGGCTCTTCTCCAGCGCTTCACTCACCAGCGCGTCGCGAACCGGATCGGATGATCCGGCGGATGTCTGGGCCGCGGCGACGAGGGCCCACGTCAGGGCGAGCAGCGAGGTCATGAGCTTCATCGAGCAGGACCTCCAGACGACGCATTCAGCGGGCGCAGGAGAGGCGGCCGGGCGCCAAGCGCGAGCGCCCCCTCTCCTACGACCGAAGCGACCACCGTGACGGCGGCCGTGACGGCGGCTGTTCCGCTAATCGACCTTGAGCACGCCCGCGATCATGTCCATGCCGCAGGCGAACCGATACTCGCCCGCCTCCTTCGGCGTAACCGTCACGGTCACGGCCTTGTTCAGCGGCAGGGGCTGGTTCACCCCGAAATCCTTCATCACGATCTCGGTGGCGCAGGTGCGCTCGACCTTGCGCGTGACGACGAGCTTCACGGGCTGGCCGTGCTTCACGGCCACCTCGGCCGGGACGAAGCCGTCGCTCGTCACCGTGATCTCGACCGTCTTCGCCTTCTTGGCTGCCCCAACATCGGCAGTCGCGACCGGCTGATGCTTGGCCGGGGTGGCGGTCGCCTTGGCATGCTTGGCCTCGCAATTGTCACAAGCGCGGGCGGGAGCTGCGGCTGAGACGCCAAGGACTACGGCAGGAGCGAGGAGCAACGCTTTCAGGTTCAACGGAAGCCTCCGGGTGGGGGTTTCCTGCCTAGAAAGCACGTCCCGTGCCGACCGACCCGCACCTATGGCAGCGCTAGTTATTTCGGCGTTCTCCAACCGTCCCGCATTCCGGCGGGTCGGCGGCTTCCGGTTTGCGCGATTACACCGTGATGACCGCAGTTACACCCTCGCGGCAGCACCCCCGTTCCTTCGTTAGCAGTTTCGTGGCCCGGGTCTATCGGCCCCCTTCGGCGCGCCGGTTGCGAGGGAGCTGGGACGTGCTCCCCGCATCGTGGTCGTCGAGCTGGTCCGAAACGGCGCGTCGCGCGCGCAATCGTGCCGCTCGCGATGACCTGATCGCCCTCGTGGCGAGTTCAGAGGGAACGTCACCAAGGCCGCTGCGCACGCCGGGATGGAGCGCGTGAGCCTCCACCGGCTGCTGAAGAAGCATGGCGTTCGCAGCGACGACTACCGAGAAGCCTGACGTCTGGGCTAAACAACCACCGCATGTCGAGCTCGAAGCGCAACGCCGCGCCACCCTGGCCCGATGCCCGCGCGATAGTTTTCGCGGCCCTCGCGTTGGCAGGGCTGGCGCTGTCACTCGTCCTCGCGCGCATCCACGCGCTGGCGTCGGCGGGCGCAGGTCCCAGCTTCTGTTCGCTCGGCGAGACCGTGAACTGCGATCGCGTCGCCCTGAGCCCGTACTCCGTGTTCCTGGGCATCCCACTCGCGCTCTGGGGCGCGTTCGGATACGCGAGCATGCTGATCATGGCGCTCCTCCGGTTGCGAAACCGGGGCGCCGCGTCCTCGTGGCCCACCGGGCTCCTGCTCCTCCTCTCCGGCGCCGCAGCACTGGCCACCGTGCCGCTCGCGCTGGCGAGCGCGTTCGTGCTGCGGAGCCTGTGCATCCTGTGCGCCGCGACCTGGGTGATCGACTGGGCGCTGTTCGGGCTCGGCTGGCGCCAGGCCCGCGAGGTGGGTGGCCCGGCCCAGGCCATAGCGCATGACCTCCGCGCCATCACGAGCCGGCCAGTGCGCGCGGTCGTCACCGCAGCCGTCACGGGTTCGGCCCTGATCGGCGGGCTCGCCGCCTACTCGACGGCGCTCACGAAGAGCGCCTCGAACGTGCCCGGCGCGACGCGAGCGCCGCCTCCTGCACCGCAAGACGCCGCGGCCCGTCCGGCGCAGCTCACGATCTTCGAGTTCAGCGACTATGAATGCCCCCACTGCGCGCGTGCGCACCGCGACCTCCGCGCCGCACTCGCGAATCGACCGGGCATCCACCTCGAGCACCGGAACTTCCCGCTCGACCCGTCCTGCAATCCGGCGGTGCCACGCCCGTTCCACCGCACCGCGTGCGCGCTGGCACGGGCAGCGATCTGTGCCGGCGACCAGGGGCGCTTCTGGGAGATGAACGA
>DATLJU010000125.1:0-13886 GCA_035538735.1 Anaeromyxobacteraceae bacterium
TCCCGCCTCCCCTTCCCGCGCTCCAGATCGTGGAGCGCGTGCTCCAGCGCCTCGAACGCCCGCGCCAGCGCGCCGGCGCGTTCCGCCGCCAGCTCCTGCTCGATGAGCCGCTGCGAGTCGGCGCCCACGGCCCCCATCTAACCGCGTGCGGCCACGGACCGCACGCGCGTTACGATGTACGGGTGTCGAAGGCCTTCACGAGCGAGGAGACGCCGGAGGCGGAGCTCGTCGCTCGCCCGCCGCCACGCCTCGCGCCGGGAGAGGTCCGCTACGTGACGCCCGAGGGCCAGGCGGCGCTGCGGGCGGCGCTCGCGCACGTCCAGGAGGAGCTCTCGGAGCTGGGCCGTCTTCCGCCGGCGGCCCTGGAGGCCCGGCGCGCCGAGCTGGAGCGCCGCGCGGGGTTCTTGCAGGCCACGCTCGCGGCGCTGACCGTGCTCGGCCCGGACGTGGCGCCGGAGGGGCAGGTCGCCTTCGGCCGTTGGGTCACGGTCGAGGACGAGGACGGCGAGCGCGCCACCTGGCGCATCGTCGGACCGGACGAAGCCGACGCGAAGCGGAGGCTCGTCAGCGTCGCCTCCCCTCTCGCCCGGGCGCTCCTCGGGCGGCGCGCCGGGGAGACGGCGACGGTGCACCGGCCGCGCGGCGAGGTCGAGCTGACCGTCGTCGAGGTGCGAACGCGCCCCTGAGGCCCTCAGTGGACGCCGGCGGTGCCGCTCGCGCCCGGAGCCGGCACCGGAAACCCGCGCTCGCGTAGGAGCGCCGCGATGCCAGGGTCTCTCCCGCGGAAAGCGCGGTAGGCGTCGGCGGGATCCCGGGTGTTGCCGACCGAGAACACGTCCTGCTTGAGCCGCGCCGCGACCTTCGCGTCCCACGGGCCGCCCGCCTCCTCGAAGGCAGCCCAAGCGTCGGCGGAGAGCGTCTCGGCCCACAGGTAGGCGTAGTAGCCGGCGGAGTAGCCGTCGTCCGCGAAGAGGTGGAGGAACTGCGGCGTGCGGTGGCGCATGACGACCTCGCGGGGCATGCCGATGGCCGCGAGCGTCTCCTTCTCGAAGGCGCGCGGATCGATGGGCCTGGCTCCGGCGAGGTGGAGCTTCATGTCGACGATCGCCGCCGACAAGTACTCGACCGTCTTGAACCCCTCGTTGAACGTCTTCGCGCGGACGATCCGATCGACAAGCGTCTTGGGGATGGGCTGACCGGTGCGGAAGTGGACCGCGAAGCGGCTCAGCACCTCCGGCGTCTCGATCCAGTGCTCGAGCAGCTGCGACGGGAACTCGACGAAGTCGCGCGCCACGTTGGTGCCGGAGAGCGACGGGAAGCGCACGTCGGAGTTGAGGCCGTGCAGCGCGTGCCCGAACTCGTGAAAGAGCGTCCTCGCGTCCTCCCAGCTCACCAGCACCGGCTCGCCGGGCTTCCCCTTCACGAAGTTCGCGTTGTTCGACACGATGGTCGTGACGGGCCCATCCAGCCGCCGCTGGTCGCGGTAGGCGTTCATCCACGCGCCGGAGCGCTTGCCCTTGCGCGCGTACGGATCGAAGAACCAGAGGCCGGCGTGGTGTCCGGCCGCGTCCTGCACCTCCCAGACGCGGACGTCGGGATGGTAGACGGGCACCTTCCCCTCCGCGACCGGCACGAAGCGGAAGCCGAAGAGGCGCTCGGCCGCGTAGAACATGCCCTCGCGCAGCTTCTCGAGCTGGAGGTAGGGCTTCACCTCCTCGGCGTCGAGGTCGTACCTCGCCTTGCGCACCTTCTCCGCGTAGAAGCGGTAGTCCCAGGGCTCGACGGTGAGCCTCGGTCCCTGGCCGGCGGCGGCCTCGCGGTCGGCCACCGCCTGCATGTCGGCGACCTCCTCGCGGACGCGCGCGACGGCGGCCGGCCACACCGCCCCCATGAGCTGCTCGGCGCGCTCGGGCGTCCGCGCCATCTGGTCCTCGACGTGCCAGTGGGCGTGCGTGGGGTACCCGAGCAGCCCGGCGCGCTCGGCGCGGAGCGCCAGGATCTTCGTGACGACGGCGTTGTTGTCGTGCGCGTCGCCGTGATCGCCGCGCATCACGAACTCGCGCCAAACCTTCTCGCGCAAGTCGCGGCGCGTGGCGTACTCGAGAAACGGCTCCACCGCGGAGCGGGTGTTGAGGACGGCCCACTTGCCCGGGTGGCCGCGCGCCGCGGCGGCGGCCGCGGCAGCGGCGCGCGCCGACTCCGGCAAGCCGGCCAGGGCCGCCTCGTCGTCGACCACGAGCAGCCGCTCCTCGTCGGCGAGGACGTTCTGGGCGAAGCGGGTCTGCAGCGCGGCCAGCTGCTGGTTGAGCTCGGCGAGTCGCTGCTTCGAGGGCGCGTCGAGCCGGGCACCGGCGCGGACGAGCTGGTCGTGCCAGTACCAGGCGAGCCGCTGCGCCTCGGCGTCGAGCCTCGCTCGCTCGGGGCCCTCGTACACCGCCGCCACGCGCCGGAAGAGCTTCTCGTTCTGGACGATCCGGTCGCGGTGGGCGGCGAGCTTCGGCGCCACGTCCCGCTCGAGCGCCTGCACCGCGTCGTCCGCCATGGTCGACGTGTAGACATTGAGGAGGGCCACCGCGCGGTCGAGCGTGCGCCCGGTGCGCTCGAGGGCGACGAGCGTGTTGTCGAACGTCGGCGGCGCCGGGTCTTCGGCGATGTGCTGGATCTCGACGAGCTGCTCGGCCATGGCGGATTCGAGCGCCGGCCCGAGGTCGGCGACGCGCAGCCGGTCGAACGGCGGCACGCCGCCGTACGGGCCGGCCCAGGGCGCGAGCAGCGGGTTCTTCGGACTGGCCGGTGGCGGCGAGCCGCCACCGGCGGGCGAAGCGAGCAGGGCGAAGGTCAGCAGTCCGGTCGAGATCATGTCTCCTAGATCCCGAGCTTCTTGAAGAAGTCGTTCCCCTTGTCGTCCACCAGGATGAAGGCGGGGAAGTTCACCACCTCGATCTTCCAGACCGCCTCCATCCCCAGCTCCGGGAAGTCGATGCACTCCACCTTCTTGATGTTCTCCTCCGCGAGCACGGCCGCGGGGCCGCCGATCGAGCCGAGGTAGAAGCCGCCGTGCTTCTTGCAGGCGTCGGTCACCTGCTGGCTGCGGTTGCCCTTCGCGATCATGACCATCGACGCGCCGTGAGACTGGAGCAGGTCGACGTAGGAGTCCATGCGGCCGGCCGTGGTCGGGCCGAACGAGCCGGAGGGCTTGCCGGCCGGAGTCTTGGCAGGCCCGGCGTAGTAGACCGGGTGATCCTTGAGGTACTGCGGCACGCCCTTCCCCTGGTCGATGAGCTCCTTGAACTTCGCGTGCGCGATGTCGCGCGCCACCACGAGCGTCCCGGTGAGGAGGAGCGGCGTCGAGACCGGGTGCTTCGAGAGCTCCGCCAGGATCTCCTTCATCGGCCGCTGAAGGTCGATCTTGACGCCGTGCTCGTGCTTGCCGGTCCGGTACGGGGCGGGGATGAGGCGGCCCGGGTCGTGATCGAGCTCCTCGATCCAGAGGCCGTCGCGGTTGATCTTCGCCTTCACGTTGCGGTCGGCCGAGCACGAGACGCCCATGCCGATGGGGCAGGAGGCGCCGTGGCGCGGCAGCCGGACGACGCGCACGTCGTGGGCGAAGTACTTGCCGCCGAACTGCGCGCCGATGCCCAGCTTGTTGGCGGCCTGGAGCAGCTTCTCCTCCAGCTCGAGGTCGCGGAAGGCCGCGCCCTGGTCGTTCCCCTGCGTGGGGAGCCCGTCGTAGTACTTGGTCGAGGCGAGCTTGACGGTCTTGAGGCAGGTCTCGGCCGAGGTGCCGCCGATGACGAACGCGATGTGATACGGCGGGCAGGCGGCGGTGCCGAGGTACTTCATCTTCTCGACCAGGAACTTCTCGAGCTTCTCCGGCGTGAGGGTGGCCTTCGTCTCCTGGAAGAGCATGGTCTTGTTGGCCGACCCGCCGCCCTTCGCCACGAAGAGGAACTTGTAGTCCGCGCCCTCCGTCGCGTAGAGGTCGATCTGCGCCGGCAGGTTCGTGCCGGTGTTCTTCTCCTCGTACAGGGAGAGCGCGACCGTCTGCGAGTAGCGGAGGTTCTCCTTCGTGTACGTCTCGTGGACGCCCTTCGAGAGCCACTCCTCGTCCTTGGCGCCCGTCCAGACCTGCTGGCCCTTCTTGCCGACGATGGTGGCGGTGCCGGTGTCCTGGCAGACGGGCAGCTCGCCGCGGGCGGCGATCTCGGCGTTGCGGAGGAAGGCGAGCGCCACGCCCTTGTCGTTCTGCGACGCCTCCGGATCGCCGAGGATCTTCGCCACCTGCTCGTTGTGGGCGGGGCGCAGGAAGAAGGAGCACTCGCGCAGCGCCTCGCGGGCGAGCCGGGCCAGCGCCTCCGGTTCCACCTTCACGATCTCCTTCCCGTCGAAGGTCGCCACCGAGACGCCCTCCTTCGTGAGGAGGCGGTACTTGGTCTCGTCCTTCGCGAGCGGGAACGGGTCCTGGTACTTGAAGGCGGGGGCGGCCATGTCGGCTCCTTGGGGTGAAGGGATCGCTCCACCGGCACGGTCGCCAGGGGAGCCTCTTTTCCGGAACGCGTGGGTCGGGGTAGGAAACCACAGCTCTCCACCCTAGGAAAGGGCCATGGCGGACCTCACGCTGCGGAGCTCCCCCCTCCACCCCGAGGGCGGCCCGATCCGCCTCCGTTACCACACCACCGGCGAAGGGCCACCGGTCGTCCTGCTGCACGGCGGCTGGGGCGAGGGCGCCTACCCCTGGGACGCGGCTGCGGCGGCGCTCGCCGCGGAGCACCGCGTCTACGCCGTCGACCGCGCCGGCTACGGCGGGTCGGACGACGTCCCGGATCTCCCGGACGGCTTCCACCGCGCGATGGCGGAGGAGACGCTGGCGGCGCTCGACGCGCTCGGCCTCGGGGAGGTGGCGCTGTGGGGCCACAGCGACGGGGCGGTCGTGGCGGCGTGGACCGCGCTCCTCGCGCCGCGCCGGGTGCGCGCGCTCGTGCTGGAGGCGGCGCACTTCTTCGCCGCCAAGACCGGCTCGCTCCCGTTCTTCCGCGACGCGGTCGAGGCGCCGGAGCGGTTCGGGCCCGACGTGGTGGCCGCGCTGGAGCGGGAACACGGCGCGCGCTGGCGCGAGGTCATGGCTCGGGGCGGCCGCGCGTGGCTGCGCATCATCGCGCGCGGCCTCGCCGGCGGCAGCGACCTGTACGAAGGTCGCCTGGGCGAGATCGCGGCCCCGACCCTGCTCCTCCACGGGCGCCGCGACCCGCGGACCGAGCCCGGCGAGCTCGCGGCGCTGCAGCGCGCGCTCCCCGCCGCCCGGCTGGCGCTCGTCGACGCCGGCCACAGCCCGCACACGAGCGCCCGCGCTGGCGCGGAGGCGATCGCGGCGGCGGTGAGCTTCTTGCGGGAGACGTGGGCCGCTGAGACCCGGTGAACCTCAGAGGCTCTGGATCAACGCCAGGATGTTGCCCTCGGTGTCCTTGAACGGAGGCGAGCCCGTGATCAGGGGTTCGGCGGCGCGATGGGAGGTCGCTGAGGCTCTTCCAGCGGGTCCTCCGGCTCGGCCGGGAGCGGCCCGGGGGCGAGCGCGGACACGAGGCCGGACACCTTCCCGAGGGGGCGGAGCGGGGCCTCGCGGTCGAGCGTCCGTTGCACGATGCCCTGGATGCTCCGCGCCACCGCGGAGCAGTACGCCTGGTCCGTGACGGCCTCGCGCGGCGCGCCGAGCCGGATGGGCGGGTGAAACACGATCTTCCAGCGCGTCGGCAGCGGCACGAGCGTGAGGGGGAGCGGCAGGAGCGAGCCGATGACGGGCTCGAGCACGCGGATGGTCCACCCGACCGGCAGGCACTCCTCCCCGCCCAGCACCGCCGCCGGCACGATCGCCGCGTCGCGCGCGATGGCCACCCGCACGAACCCGCGGTTCCAGTCGCGCATGCGGTAGGCGTTCCAGAACGGCTTGCAGTTCCCGCGCACGCCCTCCGGGAAGATGCCGCACGCCTCGATGTCGTCGGGGAGCCTCTCCGGACGGCGGAACCAGCTCGCCGGGACCGCCCCGAACCGGCGCATGAACGGGCCGAGCAGCGGCGCGGCGAGCGCCGCGTCCTGGGTCGCGAAGAACGGGGCGCGCCGGATGCCGTACGCCTCGGCCACCGCGAAGGTGAGGAAGAACGCGTCGAGCGCGAACCACCCGGCGTGGTTCTGCGCGTGCACCACCCTCCCCTCGCGCGGCACGTGCTCGAGCCCCTCCACCTCGAAGCGGAAGTAGCCACACTCGACGAGGCGGCGCATGGCCGGGAACAGACGCCGCACCACGAACTCGCGATCGATGGAAGGGACAGGGGGCGGCGGGCGCATCCGGACGCCAGTCTACCGGCGCGCGACCAGCCCGTCGACGAGGGCGCGCAGCGCCGCCGGCTCGAACGGCTTCTCGACGCGCGGATTGGGCACCCGGGCCAGGAACTCTCTCGCCTGCGGCGTGAACGCGCCGCCGGTGATGAAGACGACCCGATCGCTCGAGGCGATCCCCTCCTGGCAGAGGCGATCGTGCAGCTCCATGCCGGTCATGTCCGGCATCATGAGGTCGCAGAGGACGACGTCGTAGGCCGGGTCCGACCGCAGCCTCGCCAGCGCCTCCGGGCCGCTGTTCAGGACCGTCACGTCGTGCATCGCCAGGATGCGGGCGAGCGCGCGTGTCACCATCGGCTCGTCGTCGACGACGAGGATCCGCGCGCGGCCCGAGGCGGCCGCAGGATCGCCCGCGCCCGCCGCTTCGGCGAGGGCGACCGCCGGAAGCGTGACGCGGAACGTGGTCGCGCCGGGGCGGCTGTCCACCGCGATGTCCCCGCCGAGAGCGGTGACGATGCCGTGGCACACCGACAGGCCGAGCCCCGTCCCGACGCCGACGGGCTTCGTCGTGAAGAAGGGCTCGAAGATGCGCGACAGGTGCTCGGGCGAGATCCCACAGCCGGTGTCGGTGATCTCGACGGCGACCTGGCGCGGCCCGAACGCGCGGCACGCGACGCGGATCCGGTTCTTGTCGGCCTGCCCCTCCGCGATGGCCTGGGCGGCGTTGATGAGCAGGTTGAGGAACACCTGGCCGAGCCGGTGCGCGCTGGCGAGCACCGGCGGGACCGGCTGCAGGTCGACTTCGAGCTGTGCCCGGTGGCGGATCTCGTTGTGGGCGAGGTTCATCGCCGATCGCAGCACCGCCCGCAGGTCGACCTCTTCGTCGGGACGCTCCTCCGGCCGCGAGAAGGTCTTGAGGTCGCGCACGATCTCGCGCACCCGCACCGCGCCCTCGCGCGCCTCCTCCAGCGCGCGCGTCACCTCGGTCGGCCCGGCCGAGGCGCGCTCCAGCTCCTCGATGGCGTAGGAGAGGTTCGAGAGCACGAAGGCGAGCGGGTTGTTGATCTCGTGCGCCACGCCCGCCGCGAGCGTCCCGAGCGCGGACATGCGGTCCGCGAAGAGCAGCTGCGCCTCGAGGGCGCGCTTCTCGGTGACGTCCTCCACCACGCCGACGGCGTATTGGAACGCGCCGCGCTCGTCGCGGACCGCCGTGGCGCGCACCACCGCGTTCGTGAACCCCCCGTCCTTCCTGCGGTAGCGCCGCTCCTCGACCATCCGCTCGCGCCGGCCCTCGACCATCTCGCGCAGGGCCCCCAGCGCCGGCGCCGCGTGAGCCGGATCGAGCAGCTCGCTCAGGGATCGGCCGCGCAGCTCCTCGTCGGAGTAGCCGAGCATCGCCGTGAGGACGTTGTTGTGCTCGAGGACGCGTCCCTCGGCGTCCACGAAGTGGATGCCCATCCCGGCGCCCTCGAAGGCGGCGCGGAACTTGGCCTCGCTGGCGTGGAGCGCCTCCTGGGCTTGCCGCAGCTCCGACAGCTGGCCTGCGCGTTCGTCCTCGGTCCGCTTCATGTCGTTCGCGAGCCGGGTGACGTCGTCCAGCCGCGGTCGGCTCGGCATATCTGCCTACATTACTCCTGTGCCCTGACGGAAGGCATGCGATCCTTCGCCGCGCGAGCCTGAAACGCCCCGTCCCGAAAGCCGATGAGCCCGCCCGTTCGCCGGGATTGGGCGACCTCCCCGGGGGCTCTCCACGAGACCGGCGGCGCGCCCTGCAGCGAACGGTTATCGACGCACCATCGTGCCCAGCGACCCCCCGGAGGACCCGATGGAGACCCGTGGAATCGATTTCCGCACGCTCACGCTGCAGGACGCGCTCGATCTGGCCATCCTCGTCGAGGAGGAGGCGCAGCGCCGGTACACCTGGTTCACGCAGGAGGTCGGCGGGCGCTACCCCGGGGACGCCTCCGACATGTTCCGAATGATGGCGAACGCGGAGGCCAAGCACGCAGCCAAGCTCATCGAGCGGCGCCGCGCGCTGTTCGGGGGCGCGCCGCGGCGGATCTCGATCGATCAGATGGACGACATCGAGGCGCCGGATCTCGGCGCGCCGCGCGTCTTCATGTCGGCGCGGCAGGCGATGGAGGTGGCGCTCGAGGCCGAGGAGAAGGCCCACGACTTCTACAACGAGGCGCTGACCCAGGTGCGCGACCCGGACGTCCACGAGCTGTTCGTGGAGTTGCGCGAGGAGGAGGTCCACCACCAGCAGATGGTGAAGGAGCGGATGGAGCAGCTGCCGCCGGGTCCGGACCTGGAGGACGACGAGGCGGACGAGCCGGGGACCGACCCCGGCAACTGAGCCGCGCCCTGAGGCGAGGTTCGTGCTTCGACTCCGGGGCGCTGCGCGTCCCTACGCTCAGCACGAACGGAAGGCAATGGACGTCGCTCAGAGCCCGGAGTGGTAGGGCGGGGGCTTGTCCCCTGCCGTCAGAGCCTCCGATGTACCTGCCGCGGTCGCTTGTGGGGCGCGAGCTGCCGCGCCAGGTGGCTCGGCGAACGTGAGCACGGCGCCTTCGGCGCCCCAGCGGGGCACCGCCGCCATGGCGCGGCGCGTCGCCCGATCGTCCCTTTGACAGCGCGGAAACGACTGCCTATGAGCCCGGCGCGCCTCGCTGGATCCCCATACCTGGCGTGAAGAGGTGACCGCCATGCACCTCACCCGACCCCGGGTCATCCCCTGGCTCGCCGCCGCGCTCGTGGCGGTCGCGCCCGCGTGCAGGTCGCGCTCCGGCTCGGCGCCCACCCGCGTCGCCATCGGCGCGACGCTCCCGCTCACCGGGGCGGAGGCGCGCATCGGCGGCTTCTTCAAGGAGGGATACCAGCTCGCGGTGGACGAGGTGAACCAGCGCGGAGGCCTGCAGGTCGGCGGGCGGAAGCTCCCCGTCGCGCTGACGCTCCTCGACGACACGAGCACCCAGGCCACGGCCGTGAACCTCGCCGACCGGCTCATCAACAGCGACAAGGTCGACTTCCTGCTCGGCACCTACGCGAGCCACCTCGTGCAGGCGCAGAGCGCGGTGGCCGAGCAGAACCGCGTCCCGTACGTCAACGGCGGCGGCGGCGCCACCGACATCTACCGCCGAGGCTACAAGTACCTCTTCGGCATCATCGCGCCCGTCGAGCTCCTCGGCATGACGCTCATGCAGTGGATCGACGGAGAACAGAAGGCCGGCAAGCTGCCGCGCCCGGCGAAGATCGCGCTGCTGTGGGAGAACACCGCCCACGGCCAGGACTTCCGGAAGGGCGTGTCCGAGTTCGTGAATACCAGCGGCGGCGGGTACACGATCGCCGTCGACGAGTCGTTCGAGCTGGGCGGCAAGGACTTCAGCGCCCTCCTCGGCGCCGTCAAGGCGGCCCAGGTCGACCTCTTCCTCGTCGACGCGCACCTGCCCGACTACATCACCATCCACCGTCAGTACATCGGGGCGGGGTTGTGCCACCCGGTGGTGTCGTATGGCGCGCGCGGCAGCGAGAAGGGCGCGGTCGAGGCGCTCGGGCGCGAGCACGTGAGCTACATCCTCTCCGCGGTGTGGTGGAACGCCCAGCTGGCGCAGACGATCCCGCAGGCGAAGGCGTTCGCGGAGGCCTTCCAGGCCCGTTACCAACGCGCGCCGGAGTGGTTCCAGGCGCTCGCCTACGAGTCGGCGCGGGTGCTCTTCACCGCCATCGAGCAGGCGGGCACGCTCGACCGGGAGGCGGTGCGGGCGAAGCTCGCCGCGCTCGACATGCCGTCGCTGCTCCCCGGGGGCAGGTTGCGCTTCCCGGCCGACAAGGGGCAGCAGGTGCAGAACTCGTTCGTCGTGCAGCAGAACATGCCGGATGGGAGCTCGCCCATCGTCTTCCCCGCCGACGTGGCGACGGCGCGGGGCGTCGCGCCGAACCCGAACTGCAAGCGGTGAACCCTGACGCATGCAGCGCCTGGTCGACATGGCGGTCTCGGCGGTGCTCCTCGCCGGCCTGTACGCCACCATGGCGTACGGGCTCGGCCTCATCTACGGCGTGCTGCGAATCGTCAACCTGGCGCACGCCGGCGTGCTCATGGCCGGCGCGTACCTCGGCTTCGTCCTGCACCGCCGGCTCGGCCTCGACCCCTACCTCTCCATCCCCCTCGTCCTCGCGGTGACCTTCGGGTTCGGCGTCCTGCTCTACCGCGGCCTCGTCCGCCACCTGCCCCGCGGCGCCGCGGGGGGCCCGCAGTCGCTCCTCCTGCTGTTCGGCGTCTGGCTCGTGCTGCGCAACGGCGCCTACCTGATCTTCTCGGGAAACGATCACGTCATCCGCACGTCGTACTCGACGCGCGCGGTGGAGGTGCTGGGCGGGTTCGTCTCGCTCAACCGCGTGGCGGTGTTCGTGGTCGCGCTCGTCCCGGTCGTCCTCCAGCTCGTGCTCTCGCGCACCTACGCGGGCAAGGCGGTCCGGGCCGTGGCGCAGAACGCGTCCTCCTGCACGCTGGTCGGCATCGACGTGGAACGCGTCTACGCGATCACCTTCGGCGTGGGGACCGCCCTCGCCGGGCTGGCCGGGCTCCTCTCGGCGACCCTCTTCTCGTTCAACCCCTCCTTCGGCACGGGCGAGCTGCTGAAGTCCTTCGTGGTGGTCGTGCTGGGCGGGCTCGGGAGCATCGTCGGCACCAGCCTCGCGGCGCTGCTGCTGGCGGTAGTCGAGGTCTTCGCCATCCTGGTCCTGCCCGCCTACCTCACCTCGGCGGTCGGATTCATCGTGCTGGTGGTCGTGCTGGTGCTGCGGCCCGGCGGGCTCTTCGGTCAGCGCGTGCTCGGATGAGCCCCGCGAGGCGCCGGCTGCTGCCGTGGCTGGACGCGCGTGACGCGGCGGGGTTCCTCGGCGGCCTCGCGGCGCTCGCGGCCTTGCCGCTCGTGCTCGACGTCTACGCGCACAACCTCCTCACGGTCGCGTTCCTGGCCATCGCCGGAGCCCTGGCGTGGAACTGGATGGGCGGCTTCGCCGGGCAGGTGAGCTTCGGGCACGCCGCCTTCTTCGGGCTGGGCGGGTTCGTCAGCGCGCGCCTGCTGCTCGCGGGCGCGCTGCCGCCCCCGCTGGCCTGGCTCGCCGGCGCGGTCGCGGCGGGCGCGTTCGCGCTCGGCGCCCACCCCACCCTGCGCCTCCGGGGTCCCTACTTCTCCATCGCGACGATCGGCCTGGGCGAGGCGACCCGCGTCGTCTTCACTTACTGGGATCGCTTCACTGGAGGCGCGTCGGGGCTGTCCCTGCCGGTCGAGGCCGGCGAGAAGTACCGGCTCTACTGGTGGGCGCTCGGGCTCCTGGCGCTGGCGGTGGGAGCGTCCTGCGCGATCCGCCGCTCCGCGCTGGGGCTGAAGCTCCTCGCCATCAAGTCCGACGTGGACGCCGCCGCCGACTGCGGCGTCTCGCCCGCGCTGCACCAGGACGTCGCGCTGGTGCTCTCGGCGGCGGTCGTGGGCGCCTCGGGCGGCCTGTACGCTTCCTACTTCAGCTTCATCGAGCCGACCGACCTGCTCGGCTTCGACCGCTCCATCTCGTTCGTCCTCATGGCCGTCATCGGCGGCGTCGGGACCATCCTCGGTCCCGCGCTGGGCGCGATCGTCTTCGTGCTCGTCCGGCAGTACCTGCTGGGCTCGTACCCGCAGCTGTACCTCGGGCTCTACGGCGCGCTGCTCATCGTCATCATCCTGTTCGAGCCGCTCGGGCTGTGGGGGCTCGGGCTGCGGGCGGTGCGGCGGCTCCATCGGCGGCGAGACCCGGCGCTCGCCGGGGAGGGCCGGACGTGACCCTCCTCCAGGCAGAGGGCCTGGTGCGGCGCTTCGGCGGGCTCGCCGCCGTCGACGGCGTGGACCTCGCGCTCACGGAGGGCGAGATCCTGGGCGTCATCGGCCCGAACGGCGCGGGCAAGAGCACGCTCTTCGCGCTGATGGCGGGCTCGCTCCCGCCGACGCGCGGCCGCGTCCTCCTCGCCGGCCAGCAGGTGAGCGGGCTCCCCGCGCACCGCGTGGTTGCGGCCGGGATCGCGAGGACGCATCAGATCGTCCGGCCCTTCGTCCACCTCACCGTCCGGGAGAACGTGCTCGTGGCGGCGCTCGCCGGCGCGCGCCGCACCGGCCAGCCGGCGCGCGCCCTCGCCGAGGAGGTGGTGGCGGAGGTCGGGCTCGTCGAGCGGGCCGGCGATCTCCCCGCCGCCCTGACGCTCGCCGGCCGCAAGCGCCTCGAGCTGGCGCGGGCGCTCGCCACCGCGCCGCGCGTCCTGCTGCTCGACGAGGTGATCGCCGGCGTGAACCCCGCCGAGGCCCGCCAGCTCGCCGCGCTGATCGGCGCGCTGCGCGCGCGGCGGCGCCTGTCGATCATCCTGATCGAGCACGTCATGCCGGCCGTGATGAGCCTCTCCGATCGCGTGGCCGTGCTCGACCACGGGCGGAAGATCGCCGAGGGCCGCCCGGCCGAGGTGGCGCGCGACCCGCGCGTCGTCGAGGCGTACCTCGGCACGGGCGCGGCGGCGGAGTCCCCGTGAGCGCGGCGCCCCTCCTCGAGGTCCGCGGGTTGCACGTCGCCTACGGCGACGTGGAGGTGCTCCGGGGGGTCGACCTCGCCGTGGGCGATGGAGAGCTCGTGGCGCTCCTCGGAGCGAACGGCGCTGGAAAGACCACCACGCTCAGGGCCGTGGCGGGGCTGACGGCGGTGCGCGCAGGAGAGATCCTGTTCCGCGGCGAGCCGCTTTCGCGCGTGCCCGCCCGGGCGCGGGCCGAGCTCGGCATCGCGCTCGTGCCCGAGGGGCGCGAGCTCTGGCCGCAGCTCACGGTCGAGGAGAACCTCCTGCTCGGCGCCTGGGCGAAGCGTGTTCGCCTCCGTGCCCGGGGCAACCTGGAGCGCGTCCACGCGCTCTTCCCGCGGCTCCTCGAGCGGCGGCGCCAGCTCGCCGGCAGCCTTTCCGGCGGCGAGCAGCAGATGTGCGCCATCGGCCGTGCGCTCATGAGCGAGCCGCGCCTGCTGATGCTCGACGAGCCGAGCCTCGGGCTCGCCCCCATCGTCGTCGACCAGGTGTTCCGCGTCATCGGAGAGCTGCACGCCGGCGGCATCACCGTGCTGCTCGTCGAGCAGAACCTGCGCAAGGCGCTCGAGCTGGCGCAGCGTGGGACGGTCCTCGAGACCGGACACGTCGAGCTGTCCGGTGCGAGTGCAGAGCTGCTCGCGAACCCCGCCATCCGCGCCGCGTACCTGGGGCTGTGAGATCGGCTTCATGGGCGCTTGGCGGGGGACAAGCCCCCGCCCTACAGTCCGTCGTCAAAAAGCGTGATCCATCGTTCCAGTCCGTGGACGGTGTGGTGCAGGCATCGTGGTTGTGTCGCGCGGAGCGGTGGTTACCCATCCCGCATGATCGAACGCACCCTGCAGGACGTCGTGACCCCCATCGCGACGAGCGACGGCGCGGGGGTACGGCTCGCGCGCAGCATCGCCACCGAGCGCCTGGATCACCTCGACCCGTTCTTCCTCTTCGACCACTTCGGGTCGGA
>DATLJU010000126.1:0-14048 GCA_035538735.1 Anaeromyxobacteraceae bacterium
GCGGGCGCCACCTGCGGCGCGGCCGACCTCACGGCGCGCCTCCGGCCGCGACGCGGCGCGCGAGGGCGAGGAAGCGCGCGGCCGGCTCGGAGAGCGCCGACGCGCGCCTCCAGGCCACGAAGAAGCGACGCGGGATCTGGACCGCCTCGATCGCGACGAGCCGCACCCGATGTTCGGCCGCGGCGCGCGCCACCGATCGCCGCGAGGCGAACCCGACCCCCATCCCCGCCGAGACCGCCTCGACGAGCGCCAGCACGCTGCCGGCCTCCAGCACCGACGCGTCCGGGTCGAGCGGCACGCCCATTGCGGCGAGCTGCGCCTCGGCGATGGCGCGGGTGGCCGACGAGGGCTCGCGGTCGACGCGCGGCAGGCGCGCGACCGCCGCCGCGGGGAGCGGCTCGGGCAGGCCTGCGAAGGTCGAGGCCGCGATGAGGACGATCTCGTCCTCGGCGAAGTCCTCGAAGTGCAGGTCGTCCCGCGCCGCGCGCGCGCCGACGAAAGCGAGCTCGACCGCACCCGCGGCGAGGTCGCGCAGCACCTCGGTCGTGCCCTTCACGGCGAGGCGAAGCGTCACCCCGACGTTGGCGGCGGCGAACGCGGCCGCGGCGGCGGGCAGGATGTGCTCGCCGGGTGTGGTGGACGCCCCCACGCGCAGCTCTGCGGCGGCGGTGCCGGGTGCCACGACCCGGCGCGGCTCGGGCGCGTGGGTCGCGCCCTCCGGCTGGTAGAGGAGCGCCAGATCGCGCGGCGTCACGTCGTCGCGCCGCACGTCGAAGAGGACACGGCCGCCGCGGAGCCCGATCACGCGCGGGAAGTAGGGCAGGACCGGGGCGAGCTGGTGGGTGGAGAGGATGAGCGCGCGCCCCTGCGCGGCCCGGAGCAGGAGCGCGATCACCGCCCGCGTCCGCTCCGGGTCGACCGACGAGAACGGCTCGTCGGCGATCACCAGGTCCGGCGCCTGGTAGAGCACGCGTGCGACGGCCACCCGCTGCTGCTCGCCCCCGGACAGCCGGTCCACCCGCTCGTCGAGCTTGTCGGCGATGCCCATCTCGGCGAGCACCGCCGCCACCTCCTCCCGGTCCCGGCGGCGCAGGGCCCCCACGGCCACCGAGAGCGCCGAGCGCCGACCCAGCCGGCCCATGAGGACGTTCTCGAGCACGCTCGCCTGCGGCACGAGCTGGAGCTGCTGGTGCACGATCCCGACGCGGGCGCGCAGCGCGCGCAGCCGCCGCGGTCCGAGGCGGGCCATCTCCGCACCCAGCACGCGCACCGTCCCGTCGCTCGGCGGGAGCGCGCCGCTGGCGAGGCGGAGCAGGCTGGACTTCCCGGCGCCGCTCGGGCCGACGAGCGCCACGCGCTCCCCGGGGCGGACGGACACCGTGACGTCCGCGAGCGCCCGGAACCGGCCGTAGGTGAGGCCCGCGCCTGCGAGCTCCACCGTGGGTGTGGCATCGCCCGAGGTGGCCGCCTCAGGTGCGGCCGCGGGGTCGGTCCTGGGCGCGCTCATGCCGGCGCGGACGGACCTAACCAGCGGCCGCGGGGCTGGCAAGGCACCCGACCGAGCTTGCGGCGAACGCACCGTGTTCGTACAAACGTGGCATGCGCGTGGCCGTGGTCGGGGCAGGTGGCGTGGGTGGGCTCATCGGCGGGCTGCTCGCCCGTGCCGGCAACGACGTCTCCTTCGTCGCGCGCGGCGCGATGCTGGCGGCGCTGCGCGAGCGCGGCCTCGAGGTTCAGAGCCCGCGCGGCAGCTTCCGGATCTCATCCGTCGACGCGAGCGAAGATCCCGGGGCGCTCCGGCCGGCCGAGGTGGTCCTGGTGGCGGTGAAGGGCTGGCAGGTGCGGGAGGTGGCGCCTCGCCTGGCGCCGCTCCTCGGCCCCGGCGCGTTCGCCGTGCCGCTCGAGAACGGCGTCGAGGCGGCGCCAGCGCTGGCCGCCGCGCTGGGCGCCGAGCGGGTCGTGGGTGGGCTGTGCCACCTGCTCGCCTGGGTCGACGCGCCAGGCGTCGTGAAGCACGCCGGCGATTCGCTGCGGGTGACGGTGGGCGAGTGGCCCCACGGCTCGAGCCCGCGCCTGGAGCGCCTGGCGGCGGCGATGCGCGACGCGAAGATCGACGCCGTGGTGTCGCCCGACATCGAGGCGGCCGCCTGGGAGAAGTTCCTCTTCATCGACGCCTTCGGCTCGGTGGGCGCGGTGACGCGCTCGCCGGCGGGCCAGTTCCGGACGATCCAGGCGAGCCGGGAGTTGCTCAGGGCAGCGATGGAGGAGACCGCCGCCGTCGGGCGGGCTCGAGGCGCGCGAGTGCCGGTCGACGCCGTCGACAAGGCGCTCGCGCTCGTGGATTCGCTGAGGCCCGAGTCGACCGCCTCCATGCAGCGCGACCTCCAGGCCGGACGCCCATCGGAGCTGTTCGATCAGACCGGCGCGGTGGTTCGCCTGGCGGCGGAGGCCGGCGTGGACGCCCCAGTACATCGCTTCCTCTACGCCGCGCTGTTGCCACAGGAGACGGCGGCGCGAGGGTCGACGAAAACCTCGCCTTGACACCCGGTGAGGCGGCGACGACCCCGCTTCCGCTTCTGACGTCAGAGTTCGATGTCGTCGCGTAAGGCAACGAACTTACTCACGATAGGTCTGTCCCAGGTATGCGGTACGCCGCGCGGTCGCGCGGCACGGAGCGTGCGTCGGGAAGTCGGCGGAAAGCCGAAAGAGACCCGAGCATGCAGCAGGCCGCCGCCACCCCCGACTCGTACGAACTCGCCTTCGCGAACCTCCCCGAGCCGACGCTGCTCCTCGACGAGGACGGCCGCCTCGCAGGCATGAATGACGCCGCCGTGGGCCTGCTCGGTGCGGATGCCGCCCAGGCCGCCCAGGACGGCGAACCGGTGGCCCTGGCGCTGCCCTGGCTCGCGCCCGCGACCGCGAGCGTGCTGGCCGGCGCGAGCGAGGCCGGCCTCGAGGCGGAGGTGACGACCGCCGACGGCCGGCGGTGCGTCTCGGCGCGGCTGCGCCGGATGGCCGCCCACGAGGGTGCGCTGTGCGGCGTGGTCGTCGTGCTGGAAGACCTCACGGAGCGGCGCGCCGTCGACGCGCGGCTGCGCACCGCCGAGCGGCTCGCCGCGCTCGGGACGCTGGCGGCCGGCATCGCCCACGAGGTGAACAACCCGCTCGCGTGCGTCGTGGCGGGGCTCTCGTTCCTCGAGGCCGAGCACGTCCGGCTCGGCCCGGCCTTGGGAGGCGCCGGCCTGGAGGACGCGCGCGCCGCGCTGGAGGAGGCGCGCGAGGCCGCGCTCCGGGTCGGCCGCATCGTGCGGTCGCTGCAGGCGTTCGGCCGTCCGGCGGTGCCGTTCCTGCGCGAGGTCGATCTCGGCCGCGTCATCCGCGCTGCGGCGGAGCTCGCCGGCCCCGAGCTGTGGGGGCGCGCGCGCCTCGCGCTCGAGCTCGAAGACGGGGTCGTGGTGCGCGCCAGCGAGTCGGCGCTGAGCGAGCTCTTCCTCGCCCTGCTCTCGCACGTCGCGCGTTCGCTGCCGCCGGAGGACGCGGGCCGGGACGCGCTGCACGTCGTGCTGAAGGCGCGTGACGGTGAGGCACGGGTCGCGGTCGCGGCCGGGAGGGCGCGCGACGTGACGGGCGAGGGCTCGCGGGCGGCCGCCGAGGCCGGCGCCGAGCGGCCCGACCTCGAGCTGGCGGTCTGCCACGGCATCGCCTCGGCGCTGGGCGGAACGTTGGTCGTCGACGGTCGACCGGGCCAGGGCGCGACGGCGCTGGTGCGCCTGCCCATCGCCTGATCCGACGGGTCAGGCCCCGCGCCCGGGTCTCGACCCCGGGGCCCGGAATGTGGCACAACGCGGTCGATGATTCGCGAAATCGTCGAGATCGACGAGGAGAAGTGCGACGGCTGCGGCCAGTGCATCCCTTCCTGCGCGGAGGGAGCGCTGTACCTCGACGGCGGGAAGGTGCGGCTCAAGGCCGACGCCCTCTGCGACGGGCTGGGCGCCTGTCTCGGCGAGTGCCCTCGCGGCGCGCTGCGCGTCACGAGGCGGGAGGCGGTCGCGTTCGACGAGGCGGCCGTGCATGCGGCGTCTCAGACGCCCCGCCCGATGCTGGCCATCGCGCCCCCGGCCCCGGCGCCGGGCTGTCCTGGCTCTCGGCCGCGGACGCTCTCACCGGTGGAGGAGGTGAGGCCGCGCCCGCGCCTCTCGGTCGTCACGGAAGCGCCGCCGCCCATCGTCCCCGAGGGCGGGAGCCGGCTCGGACAGTGGCCGGTGCAGCTCCACCTCGTCTCGCCGGACGCGCCCTATCTGCGCGGCGCCGACCTCCTCGTGGCCGCCGACTGCGTCCCGTTCGCGTACGCCCGATTCCACGACGACTTCCTCGACGGCCGTCGCGTACTGGTCGGCTGCCCCAAGCTCGACGACCTCTCCGCGTACGCCGCCAAGCTGGGCGAGATCTTCCGACGAGCCACGCCGCGCAGCGTGACGGTCGTGAAGATGGAGGTGCCGTGCTGTAACGGGATCGCCGTGGCGGCGCGTCAGGCGCTCATGCTCTCGGGGCATACCGCGCCCTTCGAGGTGGCGACAGTCGGGGTCGCAGGCGCGGTCGTCGAGCGCCGGACGCCGTGATCGCCGTCCGGCGGGCGAGCGGCCTCACTTCTTCCGACGCGCGCCACTAGCCGCGTCAGCTCGCCAGCCCGAGCCCGTGCTCGACGTCGTGGCGTGCCGGCGCCGGCGCGGGCGCTCCGCCGCCCGTGCTCCCTGGGACGGGCCGGCGCTCGATGGGGAGCCCGAGCGCCGTCGCCTGACGGACGTACTCGTAGCGGTCGAGCTCGAGCGAGGCGGCGATGGACTGGCCGAGGCGCACCAGGTCCTGCTCCTCCTCGTCGGCGGCGTCGGCCGCCATGCGCTCCGCCATGATGACCCGCTGCTGGAGGGCGCGCATCCGCCGCACCGCCGTCAGCCGCTCCGCCTCGAGGCGCATGAGCCGGCGCTCCTCCTCGGCGAGCGCGGCCGCGCGGCGCGAGAGCTCCGCGAAGGAACGATAGTGCTCGTGGTCCCAGGCGCGCGCCAGCGCGAGCGCCTCGGCCCGCTCCTCGTTCATCTGCTTCGCGAGCTCCATGAGCCACGCGGTGGTGAGCGGGATCGCGAGCGCGATGAGGAAGAGCGTCACGCGCGCGTACTCGAGATCGACGGGCCGGCTCGCGCCGGGCCGCATCCCGGCGATGGACCACGCCATGGACACCGCCAGCGCGAGCGCGCCGGTCGCTGCGAGGGCGGTCCACAGCCGCCGGTGTCCGGGCGGCTCGCCGACCAGTCCACGCCCGCGGCGCACCAAGAGGTGCGCGAACAGGAAGAGGCTGGCCGAGGCGCCGAGCGCGAACAGGCCCCCGAGCACGAGGCCGACGGGGTTGTGCTGAAGCTCGCCGGCGAGGTCGAGCGTCCGGATGCCCGCGGCCTCGAGACAGGGCACCGCGAGCTGCCAGGTCTCGGCGAGGAGCAGGGCCAACCCGAAGAGCTGCAGGCCGAGGCCGACGGGTGGCGGGACGGGCGGGCGGCCCATCTGCTGCGCCTGCGCCGCGTCGGCGGGATCGGCGAGATCCTGGCCTCGGGTCGCGTCCTCCAGCTCGCGGCCCAGCGCATCGACGCGGGCGCGCTGCGTGTCGAGCCGCACCGCCAGGCGGGCGACGTCAGCCTGCGCGACGTGCACCTCCGGAGCGAGCGCGGACGACCCCTCTGCCCGCAGGAACGAGTCGAGCCATGGCGCGCGGCGCGAAGGCGTCTGCTGCGTCACGGTCAGGATCGCGCCGCGCTCCTCGATCGTGATGGCCAGGGGCAGGCGCGAGGGTGGGACGGGCAGCACCGCGACGTGCTGCGACAGGCGGTGCCGCAAGAAGCTCTCGACGGGGATGGCTGCCCGCACCGCCAGGCGCGCGTTCCAGAACGAGGAGAGCCAGCTCACCCGGACCGGCCTGACCCTGGGGTGCTTGGGGATGCGGAGCACCGGCGCCGCGCGAGGCGCGCGCAGCTCTGCCAGGCGCTCGCGGATCCAGAGCAGCGGGTTCCTGCTGGAGCCCGATTCCGCGGGCGCGGTGGGGGTCTTCGTCGTCTGCGGTGTCAAGCCGGCCTCCGGCGCTCGCCCCACGCCGGCACGCTCGGGCAGGGGAGCGCTCTCAACGCCGAACCTAGGGCTCGCTCCGAACGCCGGAAACGGCATGGGAGGGGCGCACGCCGGCTCGGCCCCAGACCTTGCGCACGCGCTCCGGAGCATGCGCCGCTCCGCCGAGATCGGGTGCGGCCGCTCGCGTGCTATGACTCGCCCCGATGGTGCTGAGCGACTTCCACGGGGCGCTCGATCTCCGGCTGTTCCAGGTCCTGAACCAGGACGGGGGACCGCTCCTGGACACCGTGATGCGGGCGCTCTCGACGCGGATCTTCGGGATCGGCTTCGGGGTACTGCTGGCCGCGATCCTCCTCGCGCGCCTCGGGCGCGGCGCCGCGCGGCCGCTCCTCGCGCTCGCGCTGGCCATCCTGGTGAGTGACCTCGTCGGGGCACAGCTGGTGCGCCCCCTCTTCGCCAGGATGCGGCCCTGCTACGCGCTCCCACCGGGGACGTTCCGACTGGTCGCCGCCGCCGCCAACGGCCCGTCCCTGCCGAGCCTGCACGCCTCGAACATGTTCGCCCTAGGGTGGGTGGTGTCCTGGGCGCGCCCCCGCCTCGCGCCGCTCGCCCTGGCCGTGGCCGTGGCGGTGTCGCTGTCGCGCGTCTACCTCGGGGTCCACTGGCCGAGCGACATCGCCGCGGGCGCGCTCTGGGGGACCTTCGCCGCCGCGGTGGGGTGGGCCTTCGCCGGGCGGTTCGAGGCGCTGCAGGTCACGCGCCGTCGGACGGGGTGACGTCCAGCGCGGCCTCCTGCAGCAGCACCGCCTGCGCCTCGGCCGCGGGCAGCTCCTGAACGCTCCTCAGCTGCCGCTCGATGGCACGGCTCCGCGTGCCCACCGCACCGAGCTTGTGGGACGCCTCGACGAGCTTCTTCTCGACGCCCGCCAGCACCTCGCCGAACCGGCCGAACTCGGTCTTCACCGCACCCAGCACCTGCCACACCTCGCTCGAGCGCTTCTGGATGGCGAGCGTCCTGAACCCCATCTGCAGGCTGTTGAGCAGCGCGGCGAGCGTGGTCGGGCCGGCCACCACCACCCGGTGATCGCGCTGCAGCAGCTCGATGAGCCCGCTCCGCCGCGCCACCTCGGCGTAGAGCCCCTCCGTTGGCAGGAACAGGATCCCGAAGTCGGTCGTCGAGGGCGGGTTCACGTACTTGTCCCGGATGTCCTGCGCGCACGCCTTGATGCGCGCCTCGAGCTGCCGGCCGCACTCCTCGACCGCCGCCGCGTCGGCCCGCTCCGACGCGTCGACGAGCCGCTGGTAGTCCTCGATCGGGAACTTCGAGTCGATGGGGAGGAGCACCTCCGCGCCGCGCTCGCTGCCCGGCAGCCGGACCGCGAACTCGACGCGCTCGGCGGCGTGCGGCCGTGTCGCCACGTTCAGCGCGTACTGCTCCGGCGCGAGCATCTGGGCGAGCAGGTTGCCGAGCTGGATCTCGCCCCAGGTCCCGCGCACCTTCACGTTGCCGAGCACCTTCTTGAGATCGCCGACGCCGCTCGCGAGCGACTGCATCTCGCCGATTCCGCGCTGCACCGCCTCGAGGCGCTCGCCGACCGCCCGGAACGCCTCCCCCAGCCGCTGCTCCAGCGTGCCCTGCAGCTTCTCGTCGACCGTCCGCCGCATCTCCTCCAGCTGCCGCGCGCTGTCCTGCTGCAGCGCCGACAGCTTCTCGTCCATCGTCCGCCGCAGCGCCTCGAGCCTCGTCTCGCTGGCCTGCAGCGCCGCCCGGACCTCGCCGCGGAGCTGCGCCGCTGCGGTGGCCTGCTCGCCGCGGGTCACGCCGAGCTCCTCGCGCTGGGCTCGCTCCTGCCGCTCCTGCCCCCGCTCGATCGCGTCGAGCCGGTCCGAGAGCGCTGCGCGCACCGCTGCCGCGACGCGCGCCGGGAGCCCCGCCGCGAGCGCCAGCGCTCCGAGCGCGGCGAGAGAGGCGAGAGAGGCGGCGGCGACGAGGGCGAGGGTCATCACGCACAGCGTAGCGACCGCGTCCGACACCGGTCGGAGGCCTCCTCGCGGTCCTCAACCGAAGAGCAGCCGCTCCAGCTCCGCCGGGAGCGCCGTGAAATCGCGCACCAGGAAGCGGGCGCCGGCCTCCGACAGCTCGGCTTCCGACGCCGAGGTGAGCACGCCCACCGCCTCCAACCCGGCGGCCCGCGCCGACAGGACCCCATTCACGGCGTCCTCGAAGGCGAGGCAGGAGGCGGGCGGGAGATCGAGGGCGTGCGAGGCGAGGAGGTAGATGTCGGGCGCGGGCTTGCCGCGGATGCCGGCGCCCTCCGGCCCAGCCACCACCTCGAAGCGCGAGGCGAGCCCGAGCGCGGAGAGCACCATCTCGCGGTTCTCTCGCGGCGCGGCGGTGGCGACGGCGAGCCGGATGCCAGCGGCCTGCAAGCGATCGAGGAACGGCAGCAGGCCCGGGGTCGGCGCCACGAGCGGCCGGTAAGCCGCGCGGTACGCACGCTCCTTCTCGTCCTCGAGGCGGGCCGTCTCCTCGGCCGAGGGCCGTCGCCCGAGCAGGAACCCGAAGATCTCGTCCGCCTTCTTTCCCGACCAGCGCCGCTCGAAGTCCTCGCGCGTGGCGGACGCGCCCAGGCGGCGGGCGAGCGCCAGCCAGGCGTCGCCGTGGTAGCGCATGTTGTCGACGAGGGTGCCGTCGAGGTCGAAGACCGCGGCGCGAGGCCGGTCCATGAAGGATCGAGACGGGGTACTCGCGCGGAAATTCACGCGCGCCGCTCGCTGAGGATCGCCTGCTGGTCGTCGCATGGAAGGAGCGTGCGGCAGGGAGCGGAGCACGCGGAGAGCCTAAGCCCCGCCGCCCGCCGGCGCTCGCACGCCGGCTGGACGTGGGCGAGGAGGGCATCGCGCCCGGAGAGCAGCCGGGCGGCAGCGCGGTGAGCCACTTGCTCAGCTCCGGTAGTCGGCGTTCTCGGTGATGTACTCGTGGCTTCGGTCGCCCCCGAGCACCTCGGCGGAGGCCACACCGGCACCGAGATCCACCTCCAGCTCCACCGATCGCTCGTGAGGCGGATGGCGCACGGGCGGGCGGAAGGTGAGACCGTCGGAGGGGGGCGCGGAGGCGTAGAGCTCGGCCGAGCGCAGGTGCCGGACGAGCCGCTCCTCCTTCTCCGGATCGAGCTGCATGAGGCCGCCCTCGAGCAGGAGCTCGCCGCCCATGCGGATCGCGACCCGCGCCATGTCGAGCGGAAGGCCGGCCGCGCCGACGTGCTTGCCGATCGCGCACAGGAGCCGCCCGACGTTGGGGTCGTTGCCATTCAGGGCGCACTGGAACAGGGGCGAGTTGGCGACCGCCTTGCCGACGGCGCGGGCGACGGCGCGGTCGGGCGCGCCCCTCACCCGGATCTGCATCACGTGATGGACGCCCTCGCCGTTCCGGACGATGTCCTCGGCGAGATCGCGGCAGACGCGCCGGAGCGCCTCGCGGAAGACGTCTCGAGCGGGGGAGGGCCTCTGGCCGGACGCGAGCAGCACCACCATGTCGGAGGTGCTCGTGTCGGAGTCGATGGTGATGGCGTGGAAGCTCGCCTCCACCGCTTCGTCGAGCGCGGGGCGGAGCTCGTCCCGCGCGACGTCGAGATCCGTGAGGAGGAAGACCAGCATCGTGGCGAGGTTTGGCTCGATCATCCCGGCGCCCTTGGCGATGCCGACGATCGAGCCGCCGCCCACCTCCGCCCGGCGAACCTTCGGGTAGAGGTCGGTCGTCATGATGGCCTCGGCGGCCGGCATCACCGAGCGGCCCTGCAGCGCCGCCGCCGCCCGCGGCAGCGCCTCGATCATGGCGTAGTCGGGGAGCCTCCAGCCGATGACGCCGGTCGAGGCGGGTAGCACCTCGCCGGCCCCGAAGCCCAGCTGGCGCGCGGCCGCCGCGCAGACGCGCTCGGCCGCCTCGACCCCGCCCGGCGCGCAGACGTTCGAGACCTTGTTGTTCACCACCACCGCGCCGAGGCGTGGCCCGTCGCGCCGCTGGCGCGCCACCACGATGGGCGCCCCGGGGAAGGCGTTCGTGGTGAGCTTCAGCGCGAACGAGGCGGTTGGGCGCTCGAGCGCGAGCAGCGTCAGGTTCATCCGGGAGGGCTTCGGCACCTCCACCGGCGTGAAGGCGAGGCTGGCGGTGCCGACGCGGAATCCCGCCGGCAGCGCGGCCTGCGTCTCGAGCCAGGCGCGGTGCGCCTCGGCCGAGGCGAACACGAGGGAGGTGCTGGGCATGGGCCCTCGTTACCCGAGGGGCGGCGCCTGCGTCAAACTCGATCGCGGTCGGCTGGCGGAGCCGCGCTCGACGGTCAGCGCGCCGAGAGCGACTCGGTCTGCGAGGCGGCGCACGCGGCGAGCGTGCTGGGAGACTCCTGCCCGTGCTCGTCGATCGCCGCGACGTGATAGCAGTGACGCTCGCCGGGCTTGAGACCCACCGCGGTGAAGCCGGTCAGGCGCGTCGCGCCGATGTTCTTCCCGTTCTCCCAGTAAACCCGATAGACCATCCCGGACTGGGACGAGGGGTGCCACGAGAGGCGCACCGCCTTCTCCGAGGTGGCCTCGGCGCGGAGCCTGTAGGGCGCCGACGGCATCCCCGGCTCGGCGGTCGTGCTGCAGATCGCGTTCGACAGCGCCGAGCGGTTCCCGGCCGCGTCGAACGCGCGCACACGGAAGCAGTGCTTGCCTCCCGGGAGCCCCGTCGCGACCGCGTCGCTCGCCGACACCTTCGCGGACAGCTCGCCGTCCCGGACGACCTCGTACCCGGTCACGGCCACGTCGTCGGTGGACGCGTCCCAGGCGACGAACATGGCCGAGGGCGACACGGCCTGCGCCACCACCGCGTCCGGAACGGTGGGCGGAGTCACGTCCGGCGTCACGGCGCAGGCGGCGGCGCTCGTGGGCGAGCGGTTACCGGCGGCGTCGACGGCACGGACCGCGTAGCAGTACCGGACTCCGGGGTGGAGGTCGCGCTCCTCGCCCCAGGCGCCGGTCGGCTCGGCCACGACGTCATGCTCGCGGATGAGCTCGTACTTCTCGACGCCGACGTTGTCCGTCGAGGCTTGCCACAGGACCTGAACGCTCCGGTCCGAGGTGGCGCTCGCCACGAGGTGCTGAGGCGTCGAGGGCGGGGTCAGGTCGGGCGTGCGCGCGCAAGCGGTGGGCGAGGACGGCGACCGGTTGCCGGCTGCGTCGAACGCGCGGACGGCGTAGCAGAACTCGGTATAGGCGTGGAGCCCCTTCTCACGGGCCGTGAGCGCTGGCGCGCCGGCCACGACGCGCCCGTCGCGCAGGACTTCGTAGCCAGTGACGCCCACCTCGTCGGTCGAAGCCGTCCAGCGGAGCTCGACCTCGGTCTCGCCGAGCGCGGTGACGGTGAGCTGCGCCGGCGGGCTGGGCGGGGTGAGGTCGGGGGTGGCGGCGCACACCGGTCCCGCCGGCGGCGAGAGGTTCTTCGCCGCGTCGAGCGCGCGCACCGTGTAGCAGTACGACGTGCCAGGGCGGAGGTCCTCCTCCGAGGCCCGGGTGACCTTCACGGTCGCCACCACCGCCTCGGCGCGGAGGACCTGGTAGCCCGTCACGCCCACGTTGTCGTGCGAGGGCGTCCAGCGCAGCGCCACGGTCCGCTCCGAGGTCGGCTCCACGACGAGGTCCGCGGGAGCAGTCGGCGGAGTGACGTCACGCTGAGGAAGCGCGCGCGGAGCAGCGGCGGGCGGCGCTTCGACCGCAGCCTGCGGCGGCGCGGCCTCGGCGACCGCCGGCTCGGTGGCGACGACGGGCTTCCCGGCCTGCGGCGTCTCGGTGGGCGTCGCCTCGGCGGTGGGGGGCGCCGCCGGCGTGGGATCGGGCCACGCGTGCGGCGTCGCCTCGGCAGCGACGCGCGCGGGGGGCTCGGCGGTGGCGGCGGGCGCGGGCTCCTTCCGGCACGCGCCGACGAGGAGAACGGCCAGTCCGGCCGCGGTCGCGATCCGGTGTGTCACGAAAAGGTCTCCTCCTGCCGGCTACGGACGTGCGCCCTCGGCCCAGATCGGCGCAGCGCTCCCTCGCTTGCTTACACCTTACCATGCTGGGACCACACTGGAGGCTCCGCCCGGTGGGGGTAGGCTTTTGCGTCGCAGGTGCGCTTCTGTAGGGTGAGCGACCACCGCTCCCGCTCGTTCGCCTCGACGAGGTTCCGCATGTCCGCCGAGTCACCTCCCAAGTCCCTTCCGGATCTCAGTGAGTTCCAGCGCGAGGCCATCAGCGCGCTCGCCCACGACGAGAAGGTCATCCAGCCGCCGGTGTGGCTCGCCCAGCAGGCCGCCGTCCCCAACGACGCCATCGAGCGCACCTACGCGGCCCAGGACCCTGAGCGGTTCTGGGGCGAGAAGGCGCGCCTCGTGGAGTGGATGAGGCCGTTCGACCAGGTGATGCGGTTCGAGGCGCCGAATCACCAGTGGTTCGTGGGCGGGAGGCTCAACGCGACCGTCTCGTGCATCGACCGGCACGTCTACGGCGACCGGCGCCTCAAGGCGGCGTTGATCTGGGTCGGCGAGAACGGGGAAGAGCACACCTACACGTACAACCGGCTCTACCGGGAGGTGAACCGGTTCGCGAACGCGCTGAAGCGCCTCGGCGTGAAGAAGGGCGACCGCGTCATCGTGTACATGCCGCTCTGCCCCGAGGGCATCGTGACGATGCTCGCCTGCGCGCGCATCGGCGCCATCCACTCCGTCGTCTTTGCCGGGATGGGGACGCAGGCGCTGCGCAGCCGCGTCCAGGACTCGGGCGCGAAGGTGGTGGTCTGCTCCGACTTCACCCTCCGCCGCGGCAAGCAGGTCCCGCTCAAGCCGACGGTGGACGAGGCGGTGCGAGACCTCTACTCGGTCGAGCACATCGTGGTCCACCGTCGGGGGTCGCGCCCGGGCGACGCGCCGGTCACCTTCGAGTCCGACCGCGAGCACGACTTCTACGACATCCAGGAAGGGCGCGAGATCCACTGCGCGCCCGAGCCGATGGACGCGGAGGATCCGCTCTTCATCCTTTACACGTCCGGCACCACCGGGAAGCCGAAGGGCGTCGTCCACACGACGGGCGGCTTCCTCGTCGGGACGACCTACCTGGCGCGCGCCTTCTACCAAATCGGAGAGCGCGACATCTACTGGAGCACCTCCGACATCGGCTGGATCGTCGGGCACTCGTTCATCGTCTATGGGCCGCTCTCCTGCGGCGCGACCGTCTTCTGCCGTGAAGGCGTCCCCGACTACCCGTCGCCCGACGTGACCTGGGAGCTGTGTGAGCGCTACGGCGTCGATCTCATCTTCACGGCGCCCACCGCGGTGCGGATGTGGATGAGCCACGGCAGCGACGCACCGGCGCGCTACGATCTCAAGAGGCTGAGGCTCATCGCGTGCGCCGGCGAGCCGCTCAACCCGGAGGCGCACCACTGGGCGCAGGCGAACCTGGTCGGCCAGTCGAACGGGATGGTGGTCGACAACTGGTGGCAGACGGAGATCGCCGGACCGGTGCTCGGCACGTTCCCGACCTTCGAGGCGCGGCCGGGCAAGGTGGGGAAGCCGTTGCCGGGGGCGGACGTGGCGGTGGTGGATCCGCAGGGCCGGCCCGTCCCCGACGGAGAGGGCGGACTGCTCGTCATCCGCAAGCCGCTGCCGTACATGCTCCGGACGGTGTGGGGCGACCACAAGCGTTACGAGAACTACTGGCTGCAGATCCCGGGCGTCTACACGGCCGGTGACATCGCGGTGAAGGACCGCGACGGCTACTTCGCGGTGCTCGGCCGCGCCGACGACGTCATGAACGTGGCCGGCCACCGCATCGGGACCGCCGACGTCGAGAGCTCGCTGCTGCGCCACCCCGCCGTCGCCGAGAGCGCGGTGGTGGGCCTCCCCGACCCGCTCAAGGGCGAGCGGATC
>DATLJU010000127.1:0-36681 GCA_035538735.1 Anaeromyxobacteraceae bacterium
GATCGCCTCGGCGAAGTGGCCGGCGCCGCCGTCGGGGAGGTCGTCGCGATCGACGCTCGTGACGACGATGTAGTCGAGGTGGAGCTTCCGGATCGCCTCTGCGAGGTGGCGCGGCTCGTCGGGATCGAGCGGCGGCGGGTGGGCGGACGTCTTGACGTTGCAGAAGCGGCAGCCGCGCGTGCAGACGTCGCCCATGAGCATGACCGTCGCGGTGCCGCCACCCCAGCACTCGGCGACGTTCGGACAGTGGGCCTCCTGGCAGACGGTATGGAGCCGCAGCCCTCGCAGGGTCTCTCGCACGCGCTGGTAGCGCTCGCCCCCGGGCACGCCGACGCGCAGCCAGGGTGGCTTCCTGGCGTCGATCGCGAGCCCGCCCTCCCGGAGCCGCGCGGCGAGCTCGCGCCGCTCGCCCGTGGGCCCGTCGTTCGGCACGACCGGTAAGCTCCTGTGTGGCAGTCGATCCATGGGGTCAGCGCGATGTAGCACGCCGGCGGGGGCCTGTCCTCGCCTCGGGGCGTACCGCCTCGCTCGAGGAAGATATAGCGGCTCGGCCTGCTGCTGGCTCCCTCGCGGCACGGCTTCGCAGGGGGCTTGTGGTATGGTCGCGCCGCGTGAGCCCCACGACCGCGCAGCGCTCGGGTCCTGTGAGAGAGGCCCTGGCCGGAAGTGACGTGCCCGCGGCTCCTACCCGGATCCTCATCGTCGACGAGGACGCGGCCGCCCGCGCCGCGATGGGGGTGGTGCTGGGACAGGAGGGGTACGTGTGCGCAGGCACCTCCTCACCCGAGCAGGCGCTCGAGCTTTTGCGGGCGAGCGAGTTCCACCTCGTCCTGTGCGATCTCGACGCACCGCGCCAGGAGGCGCTGCGGCTGCTCGACCGCCTCCGCGCCGACCAGCCCTCGACGGCGGTCATCTTCCTCACCGCGCACGGCGACGCCGAGGCGGCCGTGGAGTGCCTGCGCCGCGGCGCGTCGGATTGCCTCACCAAGCCGCCGCCGCTGATCGATCTCGTCCGGACCCTCGAGCGCGCGCTGGCGAAGCGCCGCCTGGAGCTGGCGCGCCACCGTTACCGCACGAGCCTCGAGCGCCGCGTGCGCGAGAAGACGTCCGAGCTCTCCAAGGCGCTGCGCGAGATCGAGGCCGCCTACACGAGCACGCTCTACGCGCTCGTGGCCGCGCTCGACGCGCGTGAGCACGAGACCTCCGACCACTCCCAGCGCGTCGTGCGCTACACGCTCGCGATCGCCGAGCAGATGGGCGTGCCGGCCGCCGAGCGACCCGACATCGCCCGCGGCGCGCTCCTCCACGACATCGGGAAGATCGGCGTGCCCGACGCGATCCTGCTAAAGCCCGGGAAGCTCCTCCCGCACGAGTGGGAGGAGATGCGGCGCCACCCCGAGATCGGGCACACCATCCTCCGCTCCATCCCGTTCCTCGAGGTGTCCTCGCGGATCGTGCTGGCGCACCAGGAGCGGTGGGATGGCCAGGGCTATCCGAACCGGCTCGCCGGCGAGGACATCCCGCTCGGCGCCCGGATCTTCGCCATCGCCGACACGCTCGACGCCATCACGAGCGACCGACCCTACCGTCGCGGCTCGCCGATCGAGAAGGCGCGCGCGGAGATCCGGCGCCACAGCGGGACCCAGTTCGACCCGCGCTGCGCGGAGGCGTTCCTCTCCCTGGAGCCGGCCCTGCTCGAGTCGCTCCGCCAGCCCGACGCGGCCGCGGCGGCGGGGAGCTGATCGTGGCACTGGACGCGCCGGAGGCATCGCCCGCGCCGCTCGCAGACCGCCAGGGCCGGCGGATCCGCTACCTTCGGCTCTCGCTCACCGAGGCGTGCAACTTCGCCTGCAGCTACTGCTCACCCCAGCCGCAGCGCGCCGGCGAGGCGCTGCCGCGGGGCGCGATCGCGCGGCTGGTGCGCATCTTCGCCAGCCTCGGCGTCGAGCGCGTCCGGCTCACCGGCGGCGAGCCGACGCTCCGCGCCGACCTGCTCGACGTGATCCGCGACATCGCCGGCGTCCCGGGGATCACGGAGATCGCCCTCACCACGAACGGCCAGCTGCTCGATCGTCTGGCCGCGCCGCTCCGGGCGGCGGGGGTGGTGCGCCTCAACGTGTCGCTCGACACCCTGCGCCCGGAGCGGCTGCAGCGCCTCTCCGGGCGGGCGGCCTCGCTCCCGCGCGTGCTGGACGGCCTCGCCGCAGCGGGGCGCGCCGGCTTCGCCTCGGTGAAGACGAACGCGGTCGTCATGCGCGGGTTCAACGAGGACGAGCTCGGCGAGCTCGCTCGCTTCGCCTGGCGCCAGGGCGCCATCGCCCGGTTCATCGAGCTCATGCCGTTCGGCGAGGGCGACCCGGTGCCGATCGCCGAGGTGAAGGAGCTGCTCGCGGCGCAGGGGGTACGGCTCTCTCCGGACGCGACCCGCGGCTGGGGGCCGGCTCGCCACATGCGCGGCGAGTCCGGGCAGGGAGCGGACCGCGTCGAGGGCCTCGTCGGCTTCATCGGCGCCATGACGGAGAGCTTCTGCGAGGACTGCAACCGCGTCCGCATCGGCGCCGACGGTGCGCTGCGCGCCTGCCTCGGCGGACGGGAGCGGGTCGAGCTCCTGCCGCTCCTCGCCGCCGGTGACGACGGGGCGGTCGCAGAGCGCATCCGGGAGGCGCTTCGCGTCAAGGGCGATCGGCACGACATGGCCGCCGCGCGCGGCCAGCTCCTGCCCATGATCGGCACCGGAGGCTAGACGGACGACGGCCGGCTGGCGGATGGCTCGAAGGCTTGCTATCTCCTCGGGGACGAACACGGAGAGTCGACCATGGTGATCCGCCGTCTCGCAGCCGCGATCGCGCTTGCCGCGCTCGCCCTCCCCGCCCTCGTCCGAGCCGACGAGGCGTTCCAGCTCGTGTCCGTCGAGCAGGTCGAGAAGATGCTCGGCGCGCGGGACCTGAAGGTCTACGACGTCAACGTCGACGAGCTGTGGGAGAAGAACCACCTGCCGGGCGCCATCCATGTCGGGGCGCGCGACCTCGCCTCGATCCTGCCTTCCGACAAGGCCACTCGGCTCGTCTTCTACTGCTCCGGGCCCAAGTGAATGGCGAGCCACGGCGCCGCCCGTGAGGCGGCCAAGCTCGGCTACAAGAACGTGTTCGTGATGGGGGACGGGATCAGCGGCTGGGTGAAGAAGGGGAAGGCCGTCGAGAAGGGCGGGAAGGCCTGACGGCGGCGGGGACGAGCCCCCGCCCACGACCCCAGATCGCGTACGCTCGCGTGTATTCGGCTCGCGCCGAGCTACACCCGCGCGGCGGGCGTAGCCGGAGCGCGAACGGCGTCGGCTACCGCATGACCTGCAGCGGCTTCTTCGCAGCCGCCTCGGCCTTCGCCTGCTCCTTGGCGGCCACCTCCTCGAGGTGGCCGTGGATCTTCATCGAGCAGAACTTCGGGCCGCACATCGAGCAGAACTCGGCGCTCTTGAACGCCTCGTGCGGGAGCGTCTCGTCGTGCATCGCGCGCGCGGTCTCGGGATCGAGCGAGAGCCGGAACTGCTCGTTCCAGTCGAAGGCGTAGCGGGCGCGCGAGAGCGCGTCGTCGCGGTCGCGCGCCCCGGGCCGGTGGAGCGCCACGTCGGCGGCGTGAGCCGCGATCTTGTAGGCGATGATGCCCTGCCGGACGTCCTCGGCGTCGGGGAGCCCGAGGTGCTCCTTCGGCGTCACGTAGCAGAGCATGGCGGCGCCGTGCTGGGCGGCGATGGTGGCGCCGATCGCGCTCGTGATGTGGTCGTAGCCGGGGGCGATGTCGGTCACGAGCGGCCCGAGCACGTAGAAAGGCGCCTCGTCGCAGAGCTCGCGCTCCTTCTGCATGTTCATGGGGATCTGGTCGAGCGGCACGTGGCCCGGCCCCTCCACCATGACCTGGACGTCGTGCTGCCACGCCTTGCGGGTGAGCTCGCCGAGCACCTTGAGCTCCGCGAACTGGGCGGCGTCCGACGCGTCGGCGAGGCAGCCCGGCCTGAGCCCGTCGCCGAGCGAGAACGCCACGTCGTACTTCTTGAAGATCTCGCAGATCGCGTCGAAGTGCGTGTAGAGCGGGTTCTCCGCCTTGTTGGCGATCATCCACTGCGCCATGAGCGCGCCGCCGCGGCTCACGATGCCGGTCACGCGGTGCGCCGCGAGCGCGATGAAGTCCTTCAGCAGCCCGGCGTGGATGGTCATGTAGTCCACGCCCTGCTGCGCCTGCGCCTCGATGATCTCGAGCAGCATGGCGGGCGTGAGGTCCTGCACTTCCTTCACGTGCGCCAGGCACTCGTAGATGGGCACAGTGCCGACCGGCAGCGGCGAGTGGCGCAGGATGGCCTCGCGGATCTGCGGGATGTCTCCGCCCGTCGAGAGGTCCATCACGGTGTCCGCGCCGTGCTTCACGCAGACGCGCAGCTTCTCGAGCTCCTCCGCGATGTCCCCGACCACGGCCGAGTTGCCGATGTTCGCGTTGATCTTGCACGTGGCGGCGAAACCGATCGCCATCGGCTCCAGCTCGGGGTGCCGGACGTTGGCGGGGATGATCATCCGCCCACGCGCCACCTCGTCACGGATCTTCTCCTGCGGCAGCCGCTCGCGCGTCGCCAGGTACGCCATCTCCTCGGTCACCACCCCCTGACGGGCGTAGTGCATCTGGGAGACGTTCGCGTGACCACGGCGCTTCGCGATCCACTCTGCGCGCATGCCTGCTCCTCGAAAAAACCACGTTGGGACGTGCAAACTAACGACCGGGGCGCCGCCGTGTCAAACGGCCGCACCTCCCGGAGGAACGAGCGGGCGAGCTACGAGGCCAGCCTCCCTCCTCCAGCCCGCCCCTATCGGAGCGCCTTGAAGGCGGACCGCCCGGCGTAGCGCGCGCTCGCCCCGAGCTCCTGCTCGATCCGGAGCAGCTGGTTGTACTTGGCGATGCGGTCGGTGCGCGACGCGGAGCCGGTCTTGATCTGGCCGCAGTCGCAGGCGACCGCCAGGTCGGCGATGGTGGTGTCCTCGGTCTCGCCGGACCGGTGGCTCATCACGGTCGTGTAGCCGGCGCGGTGCGCCATCCGGACCGCGTCCAGCGTCTCGGTGAGCGAGCCGATCTGGTTCACCTTGACGAGCAGCGAGTTGGCGACACCCTGGGCGACGCCCTGGCCGAGCCGCTCGACGTTGGTGACGAACAGGTCGTCGCCGACGAGCTGGATCTTCCCGCCCAGCTTCTGCGTCATGAGCTTCCAGCCCTCCCAGTCGTCCTCGGCGAAGCCGTCCTCGATCGAGACGATGGGGTACCGGCTGGCGAGCTGCGCGTACCAGTCGACGAAGCCCTGCCGATCGAACTCCTTCCCCTCGCCCTTGAGCTTGTACTTGCCCGTGGCCTTGTCGAAGAACTCCGAGGAGGCGACGTCGAGCGCCAGCGCCACCTGCTCGCCGAGCTTCAGGCCCGCCTGGGAGATCGCCTCGAGGATGACCTTCAGGGCCTCCTCGTTCGACGGGAGGCTCGGCGCATAGCCGCCCTCGTCGCCGACGCCGGTCGAGGCGCCGCGCCCCTTCAGCACCTTCTTGAGCGCGTGGAAGATCTCGGCGCCGTAGCGCAGCGCCTCGGCGAAGCTGGGCGCGCCGAGGGGCACGACCATGAACTCCTGGATGTCGACGTTCGAGTCGGCGTGCGCGCCGCCGTTGAGGATGTTCATGAGCGGGACGGGGAGCGTGCGCGCCCCGGCCCCGCCGACGTACCGATAGAGCGGCAGCTCGTGCGCAGCCGCGGCGGCGTGCGCGGCGGCGAGCGAAACGCCCAGGATGGCGTTCGCGCCGAGCTTGCCTTTGTTGGCGGTGCCGTCGAGCTCGATCATGCGCCGGTCGAGCGAGGCCTGCTCCGAGGCGTCGAGCCCGATCACCGCCGGCGCGATCACGTCGATGACGTGCGCCACCGCCTTGCGCACGCCCTTGCCGAGGTACCGCGACTTGTCGCCGTCGCGCAGCTCGATCGCCTCGTGCTCTCCGGTGGAGGCCCCCGAGGGCACGGCGGCGCGACCGACGTCGCCGGAGGCGACCGCCACCTCGACCTCGACGGTCGGGTTGCCGCGCGAATCGAGGATCTCGCGTGCGGTGACGTTGATGATCTCGGTCATGGCCGTTCTGGCTCCTCTCGCGTTGCTCGGGTGGTGTGTGGCGCGAGCGGACTCTGGCGAAGGGGCCACCCGGCGTCAACCGGATTTCGTCGCGGCGGCCCTTTCCGGCGGCGGCCAGGGCGCCGCCTCGCTGCTATCCTGCCGCGCCGCGGGCTCCCGGGGTGGATCCGCGAGGAGGAGCGATGGCCACGGGTCTACTGGAGGGCAAGGTCGCGGTCGTCACGGGCGCGGGCGGCGGCATCGGCCGGGCTCACGCGCTGGCGCTGGCACGCGAGGGCGCTCGGGTCGTCGTGAACGATCTCGGCAGCGACCGGTACGGTGCCGGCAGGGACTCGCAGGCGGCGGACCGCGTCGTCGAGGAGATCAAGGCCGCGGGCGGCGAGGCGGCCGCGAGCTACGACACGGTCGCGACACGGGAGGGTGCCGACGCGATGCTGTGGACCGCGCTCTCCCGCTTCGGGCGCGTCGACGTGCTCGTCAACAACGCCGGCGTCCTGCGCGACCGGACGCTGCTCAACATGTCGCAGGCGGAGCTCGATCTCGTGCTCGACGTGCATCTGCGCGGCACGTTCTTCTGCACGCAGGCCGTGGCGCGCCAGCTCAAGATCCAGGGGCGCGGTGGCCGCATCATCAACACCACCAGCCTCTCCGGGATGCTCGGCAACTACGGGCAGTCGAACTACGCCGCGGCGAAGGCCGGCGTCTACGGGCTCACCCGCGTCGCCGCGCTCGAACTGCAGAAGATCGGCGTGACGGTGAACGCGATCGCCCCCGTGGCGCTCACCCGGATGACCGAGGATCTGACCATGTTCCAGGGGGCGAGCGAGCGCGACCTGGGACCGCAGCTCATCGCGCCCATCGTCGTCTTCCTGGCGAGCGACCTTGCAGCCGACATCACGGGCCAGGTGGTCGGCGTCGAGAGCGGGAGGGTCTTCCTCTACCGCGTCGAGACCACCGAGGGTGCCATCAAGGACCCGGCCGAGGGACCCTGGACGGCGCGGGAGATCGCGGAGGCGTGGGGGATGATCACCGGTCAGCCGGTGTAGTCGATGATGACCACGCTGCCACCGCCTCCGCCCTCGCCGGGGCCGTCGTCCTCGCGACGCGTGGGGGGAGCGGGCTCGGGCACCGGGAGCTGAGCGACGGGGCGATCGTCGGTGGAGCGCTGACGCTCCTGCCGCTTGATCTCCTCGATGATGAACGCGTCCAGCATGGTGCGTCGGTTCCTCGTCCCAGGCGGTGTCGTCGTCCCGCACTCGGTCCAGCTCCGCTCGCCTCCTCCGACTTAATCGCGCTTCGCCGGGATGCCAGCGCGGGACGTCCGTCTGAGTTTCCCCCTCCCCTACCCCGTTTGGCAACGGCGCGCGAGGGCGCGATGTGGGGAATCCTCACGCCTGCTCGGCGCGCTGCTTGAACGCCTCCAGCGTTCGAGGGAGCTGGACGCGCGTCAGCTCGTCCGTGATCCGATCCACGAGCTTCTGAGGGATGAGCGGCGGCTTCGCGATCTGCACCTCGACCGTGTAGAGCGCGCGCGTGCGATGCCCCGGCTGCGGCTCGAGGTTCCAGGCCCCGTTCGAGACCTTCATCCAATCGCTCGACACGAGCGACCACCTCACGCTGCGCGGCCGCTCCTCGACGTGACGGAGCGTGTAGTGGATGCGCTTCACGCCCAGGTCCACCTCGAACTCCACCTCGACGACGCTCCCCTCGCGCCGCGGCCGGCACGACTTCACGGCGGGCACGAACTCCGGGTAGCGGTGGTAGTCGGCGATGACGTCGAAGACCCGCTCCGGGGGTGCTCCGATCACGATCTCGCGCGTGACGCTGGAAGCCATGGACGCTCCTATATAACGAGCGCCGCTAGCGCGTCAGGAAGAGCGCGGTCCCCGGTTCAGGTGACGGCCGCGCCGGCAGGCTCACCGGCCGCGAGCCGCTCGAGCAGCTCCGGAGGCATGCGCCGCACCTTGCCGGCGGGATCCACGCAGGCGTGGACGGTGTGCCCGGTGGCGAGGAGCTCGCACTCCCGCAGGACGCGGTACTCGAAGCGGGCCGAGGCTCGCCGCGCCTCGGAGAGCGTCGCCTCGATCGTGAGCAGGTCGTCGTAGCGGGCGGGCACCCGGTAGTGCACCCCCGCCTCGGCGACCGGCAACATGAGCCCGTAGGTGCGCTCGAAGTCGCGGTACCTCAGCCCCTTGGCCCGGATGAACTCGTTGCGCGACGCCTCGAAGAACCGGAGGTAGTTCGCGTAGTACACGACGCCCATCTGATCGGTGTCGCCGTAGATGACGCGCAGCTGCATCGAGACCACGAAGACCTCGCCCGTTTCCCTCCGCGAGGAGGGTGAACCGATTCACCGGCGCGCCGCTACACCGACTCGATGCGGATGAGGCGGGTCTTCGCCTCGGTCGTGTTGTACGCGTCGACCTCCGCGATGGCCGCCTGCACGTCGGCCTCCCGGGCGCGATGGGAGACGATGACGAGCGGCACGGCGCCCCCCTCGTCGCTCTGCTCGTGCTGCTGCACGGCCGCGATGGAGATGCGGCGCGCCGCGAGCGTCGCCGCGATGCGGGCCAGCACGCCCGGCACGTCCTTCACGGTGAACCGGAGGTAGTAGCCGCAGCGTATCTCCGCGTGCGGCTGCAGGTGGATGTGCGACTCGGCCGGCGGCAGCGGGACGCGGCCCGGGCTGCCGGCCAGGATGTTCCGGGACAGGTCGATGATGTCGGAGACGACCGCGCTGCCGGTGGGCATCGCCCCGGCGCCCTGGCCGAAGAGGAGCGACGGGCCGAGCGCGTCGGACCGGAGCAGCACGGCGTTGAAGGCGCCGCGGACGTGAGCCAGCAGCGAGCCCGCCGGGATGAACGCGGGGTGGACCCGCGCCTCGATCGCGCCGTCGCCGCCGTCCTCCGGCTCGACGCGCCGCGCCACCGCGAGGAGCTTCAGGGCGTACCCGAACTTCTGACCCCAGGCGAAGTCCTCCGGCTCCAGCCCGAGGATCCCCTCGGTGAGGACCTCCTCCGGCTTCACCCTCACCCCGAACGCGAGCTGCGCGAGCACACACAGCTTCTGGGCGGCGTCACCGCCCGACACGTCGAGCGTCGGGTCGGCCTCCGCGTACCCGAGGCGCTGCGCCTCCGCCAGCGCCTTCGCGAGCGGCTCGCCCTTCTCGGCCATGGCGGAGAGGATGTAGTTCGTCGTGCCGTTCACGATCCCGTGCAGCGAGGTGATGCGATCGGAGGCGAGGGCCTCGCGGAGCGTGCGGATGACCGGGACGCCGCCGCAGACGGCGCCCTCGTAGTAGACGTCGACGCCCTTGTCGTCGGCGAGCCGGAACAGCTCCTCGCCGCGCGCGGCGAGCAGCGCCTTGTTCGCGGTGACGACGTGCTTGCCGCGCTCGAGCGCGCCCTTGACGAACTCGAACGCCTCGCCGGTGCCGCCGATGAGCTCGACCACGACCTCGATGCGCGGGTCGTCGAGGATGTCCTGGATGCGTGTCGTGAGCACCGCCTGATCGACGTCGACGGCGCGCTCCTTCTCGAGGTCGCGCAGCGCCACCTTCCGCACCACGATGCGCGCGCCGAGGCGCGCCTCGATCTCGCGCTGGTGGCGCCTGAGGATGGAGAGCACCCCGCCCCCCACCGTGCCGAACCCCGCCACTCCGATGCCCACCTCACGCATGAACGCTACCTCCCGGACAGCCGATAAGACTCGAGCTCGCCGCGCACCTGCGGGCGGGCCACCCCGTTCACCACCGCGAACGTCTCCAGCCGGACCAGCCCCACGCCGCGCGCGTAGGTGAGCTCAGCGACCTGCTCGACGCCGCCGCCGCGGAGGCGCGAGCGGACCCGGACGCACCCCTGGAACGTGCCGGCTGGCACGGCGACGGTCTCGTCCACGCCCGCGATCTCGTACCGCTCGGTCGAGGACGGCCCGACCACGGATGACCAGCTCGTCCCCGGGGCGAACGGCCGGCACAGGAGCCGCCGCGATCGATCGTGCAGGCAGTCGCCGTCCGCGCGCAGCGCACCCCGCTGATCGTCGACGAAGTACCCGTCGCGGTCGCGCTCCAGGATGCGCACCACCCGCTGGACCGGCGCGGGCTGCTGGGGCGAGCGATCGAGGTAGGTCCAGGTGTTGCCGATGGCGAGGGGGAAGAAGTCGGCCGGTGCCGCGCCACCCTCGTTGCGGGCGCGTGCGTCCGGCGAGGGCGCGGCGGGGGCGCGAGCGCAGGCGATCGCCGCGGCGAGCGCGAGCAGGAGCGGGAGGAGCGAGCGGTTCACGCCCTCATCTTACCTTTGATCCGACCGCGCCTGTCGCTCGCGTGCCCCCATCTCGGAGAGCGCCTCGCGCGCCGCACCGCGCACCACCTCGTCCGGGTGGCCGGAGGACATCGTGAGGAGCCAGGCGCGCGCGTCGGGGCCGCCGACGTCGCCCACCAGCCGGGCCAGCTGCGCGACGTAGGGGCCGTCGCGGTGGTGCGCGAGCGCGATGAGGGGGCCGGCTGCTCGCGGATCGTGCAGCTGCGCCAGCGCCCCGATGGCCCGCTCCGCGACGGCAGGGTCCTCGTCGTGCAGCCGCTCGATCAGCGCCGGGACCGCTTCGCGCGCACCGCGGTCGGCCAGCATCCGCACCGCGTGATCACGCACTTGAGCCTCTGGCGCCGTCAGATCGCGGATGAGCTCGGCCGTTCCCTTGCGCTCCGCGGTCATTTCCAGCACCACCCCATGGACGGCCTTCCCGATGGCAGCCGAGGCCGCCCGCTCCAGCGCGACGCGCAGCGCGGCGGGCCCCTCGCCGAGCGGCTCGGCCGCCGCGCCGGTCTCACGCCGTCCCGGCGTACCATCGGCCGAGGTCAGCTCGAGCGTCACCGACACCTGCGCCACGCCCCCGGACCCCGGTCCGCCGGAGAACGCCTCCGCGCGGTCCACGGTGAGCTGGCCCAGCAGGCGGTGATCGGCCTTCGCGCCGGGCGCCACCGCGAAGCCGCGCGCGGACGCGAGCTCGCGCCGGGTCACCTCGACCAGGCGATCCGGCGGGAGCCCGGCGGCCTCGAGCCTGCGAGCGCCGAGCGACTCGGAGACGCTCACCCGCTCGACCGCGTACCGTGGCGCCCCACGGCAGGCGGCGACCACGACCACGACCGCGACGGCCCCGGCGCGCACCGCGCGCCACCCGCCGCGCAGCTTGCGCTGGCGTGAAGCACCTCCGGTCACCTGCTCACCGTTCTCCTCCCTCGGGGCCTTCTGGCCGCGGCGCGGACGGCTCCGCGGATGCCTCGGGAGCGGCCGGGGCGGGGGCGGGGCTCGCCGTTGGCGCGGACGGGGCTTCCGCCGCGGGGCCGGCGACCGGGGTCGCCGCGGCGTCCACGGCGGCGCCAGACGGCCCGGCCGGGGCGCCCGGCGCGCTTGCCTCACGGTTGCGGCCACGACCACCGCGCCTGCGGCGGCGGCGGCGGCGGCGGCGCCCTTCGCCAGCGCGCTCGCCTTCGGCGCCGGCTGCGGCGGCGGGAGCGGCCTCTTCCACGCCCTCGTCCTCCTCCTCCTCGTCGCCCGCGCCCTCTTCCTCCTCGACGACGGCCGGGGCGCGCTCGACGGAGACCTCCAGCTCCGGCGCCGGCTGCGGCGCACCCGCCGCCGGCGTGGGCGCGGTGGTGCGCTCGCGCGTGGCCAGCACCTCGCGCCCGCCCTCCTCCCGCTCGGCGGCGATCTCGCGCGCGGGCACCTCGTCTGCCCCGCGCGCCTCCCGCTCGCGGCCCTCACGCCGCTCGCGCTCCTCGCGCCGTGCGCGACGCGCCGCTTCCTCCGCCTGCGCGGCCTCCGCGGCGGTGCGGAAGAAGGCCTCGTCCACCTCGGGCACCACGACCGGTCGGCACCCGACTTCGTTCTCCCCGAGCGCCTCCGCCAGAGCGTCCCCGCACAGCAGCAGCACCGGCAACTGGCCCGCCGCGGTCGACTCGCCGCGCGCCTCGCGCGCGGGGTCACCGGCCGACACGACGACGCCGACCTGCGCGCCGTAGTTGCCGACGTCGCGCCGGACCTCCGTCACCTCGCGCCGGCCAACCTCGCCGCCACCGCGCAGGATCCGGACGCAGTGGCGGACCTCGAGCAGCCCGAGCTTGCGGCGACCGGTGTAGACGACGTGATCGCGGCCGCGCTTCGCGACCTTGAGCTCGCGCACGCCCATGCGGTCCAGCAGCGCCGCCACGACGTGCTCCACCGTGGGCGGATCGCACTCGCGGAGGCGGCGGCGGAGCGCCGCCAGCGCGGCGCGGCGGATCTCGGAAGCCGAGGCGGGTCGCGCCGAGACGGCCGCGACAGGAGCGGCGCGCTCGCCGGGCTCCGGTTGCGCCGCGAGCGACACCTGATCGCCGTCGACGGCGAACAGGGGCCGCCGCCCCGCCGAGTCGCGGCGGCGGTTGTCCTCCGCGAGCGCGGCGGCGAGCGCCGCCGTGTCGCGCACGAAGGCGTCTGGCATGAGGAGCCGCTCGGCCCCCTGCGCCGCGACCTCCGAAACCGTCAGCGGCCGGTCGGCGCCGGCCAGGATCTCGTAGGCCACCTCGGCGGGCGGCGGATAGCGGCGGCCGCGCCGCTCCTCGCCCTCCTCGCGGCGTCGAGCGCGCCCCTCGCCGCGGCCGGTGCTGCGGGCTATCTCGCGCGATGGAGTGGGGTGGCGCTCGCGCGGCCGGTACGGGATCTCCGCCTCCGGCGGCACCTCGATCATGTTCTCGAGGCCGGCGGGATCCTCGTCGAGGCCCCACTCCACCAGCGCGAAGGTCCCGGGCTGCACGACCACGACCTTTCGGTCGGCGTGCGGCAGCTTGCAGTGCGTGACGAGCTGTCCGCCCATGACCTCCTCGGGGATCTTCCCCACGTGGTCGAGCAGGCTCTCGCGGACTGCGATCTCGGCGATCTTCTTGAAGTGGAGCGGCTTTCCCTCGCGCCGTAGCACCTCGATGGCGGCTTCGGTGAAAGTCATGTCTTCCCTATGGGTGTCGCGCTCAGGTGAAATCTCTTGGCCCTTTCGGGCCTTAGGTGGGCTCGACAGTTTGGAGCCCGGCCGGTCGCCTGTCAACGTTGAAACCGCCGGCCCCGGCCGTCATGACAGACGGCCCCGGTGATCCAGATCCGGCTCGGAACCTCCTGGAAGGACGACCCTTCCCTTCGCGCCGCGTTCGCCCGCGGGAGCGCCGCGGCACGCGCCGCGGCGGCCCACGCCGTCGACGCGCTCGCGCTCGAGGTGGACGGCGTCGACATCACGGCGGGGCGGGCGGAGGGGGCGCTGCTCGGCGGGGTGACCGCGCTGTGCAGGGCGCTCCTGCGGCTGCTCGCCGGCGCGGCGAGAGCGGAGGTGCACTTCAGCGAAGGTGGCGTAGAGCTGATCCTCGCCCGCCGAGGCGCCAGCGCCCTCCTCACGGTCGTCGCGCTCGATCGGCCGGCGCGCGTCCTGGCCCGCGACGTCGAGGTCGAGCTGGCGGAGCTCGCCCGCGCCGCGCGCGACGCCGCCCGCGCGCTGTGCGACGAGCTTCAGTCGCTCGACGCGAAGGCCGTGCCGGCGGTGACGGCCGAACTGCGCCAGGTGGCGGCGAGCCTCGACGGCGCCCGCGCCGCGCCGCCCCCCGAGCCGGAGACGGCGCGCGGGGCACCGCGCCACCGGCCCCGCCGGCGCCGTGGCGCGCCCACCTGCGCCTTCGAGCTGCGCGACGAGGACGCGCTCCTCTCGACCTACCGCGGGCCAGGGCCGGATCTCGGGTCCCTGCTCGCCCCGGGGCGCGTCGTCCTTCGCGGGGCCGACGGGCGCGAGGTGGCGACGCTCGATGGCCCACCCTTCCTCGTGCTCCGCGACCTGGCGGCGTTCGCCGGCCGCCTCGCGGACGCCGTCCGCCGCGGGGAGCGATCTGCGCCGCTGTCGCTCGCCGGACGCGGGCGGCACGGGACCGTCGGGCTCCAGGCGGATCTCGCCGCGGGCACGCTCGCTCGCGCCGGTGGGCCGGCCCATCCCGCGCCGCCCCTCCTCCTCGCTCGGGCGCTGCTCGAGGCCGCGGTGGACTTCTGCGGCGTCGCCGCGGGGCGGAACCCATGGCAGGCGCAGAACGGCTGGTTGGCCGAGCTACGGACCGTCGCCAGCGAGCGCCTGGCGCACGTCCAGGAGCTCATCGAGGGCGACCAGGTCGCCGCCGAGTCCGGGCGACGCGTGCGCGGGTCGCGGCCGCGGCGGCTCCCGCGCGCGCCCCTCGGGCCTGGGCAGGTCCGGCGGCTCGCCTTTCGCCAGCTGTTCCGCGGCGACGTCGGCGCGCCGGCCGGCTTCGGGCTCGCCCTCGAGGGCGGGACCGTCGTGGCCGCTGGCGCGGCGGCGGTGGTCGGCCTCGATCCCCGCACCGGCGCGGAGAGGTGGCGGCGGCCGGGCGTGCGGCTCGCGTGGATCGACGGCGGCGCCCTCCACCTCGGCGACGCAGCCCGGCTCGCGGCGGCGGACGCGTCCACCGGGCGCGAGCGCTGGTCGCGCCCGCTCGACGGCCTGCCAGAGGGCGGACCGGCGGTGGTACGGCTCGCCGGCGGCGTGGCGCTGTGGGTGGGCCACGAGGCGGCCGCGGCCCTCGAGGCGTCCGGAGGCCGGCTCCTCTGGACGTTCGCGCCGCCCGCCGGGCGTGCCCTGCGGGCCGCCGCGGCGGGGTCCCTGGCCGTCGTGGGGAGCGCGGCGGGGTTCCTGTACGGCATCGAGGCCGCGAGCGGCCGCCCCGCGTGGCGGGTGCGCCTGCCCGGCCCGCTCGCGACCGCGCCGCTCGTCCACGGCGACGCGCTCCTCGCGCTGTGCGCGACCGATCTGGGAGGCTCGCTGCTCGCGCTCGATCCCCCCACCGGGCGGCGGCGGTTCGAGGTCCCGCTCGACGCGACGCCCACCGGCGCGGTGGTCCCGTTCGCGGGCCTGCTCGGCATCCCGGGGACCGTCGCCGGCGACCCCGTGGTGGCGGCGGTCGACCCGGCCGGCCTGCTCGCCTGGGAGGACGCGCCGCCGCTCGGGCCCGGACCTGTGTCGCTGGCGCCCTACGGGCAGGGACTCCTCGTCAAGGCGGCAGGAGGAACCTGCCTCGCGCTCGACCGCGGCGGCACCGCGCGCTGGTCGCGCGCGCTCGCGCCGCGCCACCCGGTGGAGATCGACGTGCCACCGCTCGTCGCGCGCGGCGTGGCGCTCGTGCCGGGCGAGGGCGTGGAGGCGCTGGAGCTCGCGACCGGGCGCCCGCTCGGTCAGGCGCATCTCGGGACCCCGGTGCGCCTGGCCGCCGACGCGGAGCTGAACCTGTGGGCCCTCGACGCCGGCGGCGCGCTCTGCGCGGCCCGGCTCGCCACGCACCTGAGCGTGGTCTGATCGGGCCGTCCCGCGGATCTACACCCCGAGGAAGAGCCGCTTGCCGAAGTTGGGCGCGAGCGAGGCGTCGAAGATGCGCTGCGCCGACCTCGTGATGTCGTACGGGACGCGGTGGTACTCGGCCCGCTGCGCCTCGGTGTCGAACGTGACGAAGCAGGCGCGGTTGTCGTAGTCGCGCGGCTGCCCGACCGAGCCCACGGACACGATGTACCGGCGCTCCGGGTCGAGCTGGAGCGCCAGCCCCGACACCTCCTCCACCCCGCCCTGGCGGTCGAGCGCGAACGCCTTGCACAGGTGGGAGTGCCCGATGAACGTCACCGGCGCCAGGCGCTCCCGGTGCGCCACGAGCTCTCGCGCCTGCTCGAGCGCGAAGACGTACGCGAACTCGCCCGGCTCGATGGGCGAGCCGTGACTGAAGGCGACATCGTCGGCGCGGCGCGCGTACGGCAGCGAGCGCAGCCACGTCAGGTGGTCGGGATCGAGCTCCTGCGCCGTCCAGTCGATCGCGTGGCGCGCCGCGTCGTAGTAGTACCCGTACTCCATCCGGCCGGCCACCGCGGCGTCGTGGTTACCGAGCAGCGTGAAGGAGGCGAGGTCGCGGATGCGCTCGCAGCAGGCGTTCGGGCTCGCCCCGTAGCCCACCACGTCGCCGGTGCAGACGACCCGGTCCACGGCGAGCCGACCGAGCGCCGCCTCGACCGCGACCAGCGCCTCCAGGTTGGCGTGGATGTCGCTCAGGATCGCGATGCGCATCGGCGCCCGCCGGCCGAGAGAGGGAGATCGTAGTCGGCCGCAGCCGAGGTGGTCAACGCCCGCGCCCGTCGAACAGATCGGGCTCGAGCTCGTCGAAGTGGGCGAGCTGCCTGAACTCTCCGTAACGGGCGCGGATCTCGTCGTGCCCGAGCGAGGCGAGCCGATCCAGCGAGAACTGCTCGACGGCGAAGCTGGCGAGCACGCTCCCCATCACGATGGCGCGCCGCAGGACGTCGGGCTCCTCCCGGCCGGCCCGCGCCAGGTACCCCATGAACCCGCCGGCGAAGCTGTCCCCGGCGCCGGTCGGGTCGAAGAGCGACGCGAGCGGATAGGCGGAGGCCGCGAAGACGTGGTCTCCGGAGAAGAAGAGGGCGCCGTACTCGCCGCGCTTGATGACGACCGCCCGCGGGCCGAAGCCGAGGATGCGCCGGGCCGCCTGCACCACGTTGTGCTCGCCCGCGAGCTGCCGCGCCTCGGCGTCGTTCACGAACAGCATGTCGACCCGGCGCAGCGTCTCGAGCAGGCTCTGGCGCTTCGAGCCGATCCAGAAGTTCATCGTGTCGCATGCGACGAAGCGCGGCGCCTCGACCTGGTCGAGTACCCGCCGCTGCAGGTCGGGATCGATGTTGCCCAGGAAGACATACTGTGAGTCACGGTAGGCGGCGGGCAGCGCGGGCTGGAAGTCGCCGAAGACGTTCAGCTGCGTCTCGAGCGTGTGGGCGGTGTTGAGATCGAACTCGTACCGCCCCTTCCAGCGGAAGGTCCTGCCGGCGCGCCGCTCCAGGCCGGCCAGGTCGACGCCGCGCTCGGCCAGGAAGCGCACGTGCTCCTCGGGGAAGTCCTCGCCCACCGTGGCGACCAGCCGCACCGGCCCGAAGAAGCTGGCCGCGGTCGAGAAGTAGGTCGCCGAGCCGCCCAGCACGTCCTCGCGACGCCCGAAGGGCGTCTCCACGGAGTCGAGCGCGACCGAACCGACGACGAGCAGGGACATGGGGGCTCCCAACAACCTCTCAGGTGGGGAGCGCGGGTTGTAGCAGGGGCACCCGCCCCGAGTCACCTCCCGGCGCTCGCCGCCGGGGACGATATCGGCGGCCGCCGCCGGCGCGGATCGCCCGGGCCGCCCTCGGCCGCGAGCTGCCCGCAGGCCGCGGCGATGTCCTGGCCCCGGTTCCTTCGCACCACCGCCGTCACGTGCCGCTGGAGGAGCAGGTCGCGGAAGGCCTCGACGCGGTGCGCGTCGGGCGCGACGAAGCCGAGCCCAGGGTTCGCGTTGTACGCGATGAGGTTCACCTTCGCGGGGATGCCGCGCAGGAGCCGCGCGAGCCGCTCGGCGTCCTCGTCGGTGTCGTTCACGCCCCCGAGCAGCACGTACTCGAAGGTGATCCGCCGCCCCTGCTTCATGGGGAAGGCGCGGCAGGCCGCCAGCAGCTCGGCGAGCGGATAGCGCCGGTTCACCGGCATGAGCGCGTCGCGCTGCGAGTCCGTGGTCGCGTTGAGGCTCACCGCCAGCTTCACCGACGTCTCCTCGCCGAGGCGGCGCAGCTGGGGTACGAGGCCGGAGGTCGAGACGGTGACATGGCGGTGCGAGAAGTTCGGTCCGTCCTCGCACAGCAGGAGCTCGAGCGCGAGCTTCAGGCTCTCGAAGTTGTGGAGCGGCTCGCCCATCCCCATGAACACAAGATTCGTGAGCGGCCTCGGCCCCTGCCCCTCGCCCAGCTCGACCAGGCGGCGGTTGGCGCGGTGGACCTGATCCGCGATCTCGCCCGGCCCGAGGTTGCGAGACAACCCCATCGTGCCGGTCATGCAGAACACGCAGCCGATGGCGCAGCCCACTTGCGTCGACACGCACAGCGTGCGGCGCTCGCGGTTTCTCTGTCCCTCCCCCTCGTCGTCTTCGTTGCCGACGTGAGGCATGTAGACCGACTCGATGAAGCGCCCGTCGACGGTGCGCCACTTCCACTTGATCGTCCCGTCGGCGGAGCGGTGCTCCTCGGCGCAGGTGAGCGTGCGGAGCGAGAAGCGCGCGGCCAGGCGCTCGCGCAGCTCGCGCGGGAGGTCCGTCATCTCGTCGAACGAGGCGGCCCCCTTCTGGTGCAGCCACCGGAAGAGCTGCCGGGCGCGGTACGGCTTCTCGCCCAGGTGCACGAGCTCCGCCTCGAGCCGCGGCAACGGATACGCGCGCAGGTCGGGGAGGCCCTCCATCACGCGCCCCGCCCCGCGATCGCCTCGCGCGCCTTGTCCGCTCGCGTCGGCTCACCCGCTCCCGGGTCGCGGCGCCGCGCGATCTCGACCCGCGTCACGCGCCGCTCGTCGCCGCCGCGCACGGTGAAGGTGAGCCCGTCCCACGCGACGAGCGCCCCGACCTGCGGCACGCGTCCGGCGGTGGCGGTGACGAACCCGCCCAGCGTCTCGTAGTCCCCCTCCTCGGGGAACTTCACCGCGCGATCGGGATCGTCGCCCTCGGCCTCGGCGCGCTCGTTGAGGAACTCCTCCAGCTCGCGCAGCGGAACGCCGGCGTCGGCCAGGTAGACGCCGGCCGAGATCTCCCGGACCGGGGCCGCCTCGACGTCGCCCTCGTCCTGGATCTCGCCGACGATCTCCTCGATGACGTCCTCCAGCGTGGCGAGCCCGCTCGTCCCGCCGAACTCGTCCACCACGATGGCGAGGTGCGTCTTGCGCTTCTGCATCTCCTTGAGCAGCCGCGAGATCTTCATCTGCTCCGGCACGAAGAAGGGAGGCTTGAGGAGCCGATCGATCGCCGCCACCGCGCTCTTCGGCCCGCGCGCCAGCTCGGGCACCATCTCGCGCACGAGGAGGACGCCCAGCACGTTGTCGATCGAGTCCCGGTAGACCGGCATCCGGCTGTACGGATTCTCGGTGACGATGCGCAGGATCTCCTCCGGCGGCGCGTCGCGGTCGATGGCCGCCATCCGCGTCCGCGGCACCATGATCTCCTTCACGACCCGGTCCGCGAACTCGAGCACGCTGTTGAGCAGCTCCTCCTTCACCTCGTCGAGCACGCCCTCGCGCGTGCCCATCTCGATGAGGTACTCGATCTCGGCGCTGGTCACGGCCGGCGTGGGTGGGCGCACGCCGCCGAAGGCCGAGACGATGACGTTCGTGGCTCGGACGAGGCCGGTCGTCAGGGGCCACATCAGCCAGTAGAGCAGGTGCACCGCCGGGATGGCCGAGAGTGCCCACCGGATGGGGTTCCGCTTCGCCAGCGTCTTGGGGATGATCTCGCCGGCGAAGAGGATGACGCAGGTGGTGATCGCCGTGGCGATGGCGAGGACGGACCCGTCCGGCCAGGCGTGAGCGGCGGCGAGCCGGTGCGCCAGGTCGCCGGCCATGGCGCCGGCTCCGATGTTGACGAGGGTGTTGCCGACGAGGAGCGTCGAGAGCACGCTCTCCGGGCGCTTCACCCACAGCCCGATCAGGCGACCGGGCCGGCCGGCCGAGTCGACGAGCTGGCGGGAGCGAGGCTCGCCGAGCGCGGTGAGCGCGGTCTCGGTGCCGGAGAAGAAGGCCGAGGCGAGGATGAGCAGGAGCCCGACCACCGGCTCCCATGTCGACATCCCTTCCAAGGTCTCCTTCCCTTCCGCTCGACGCAAAAGCCCGTCCGTGGACCGGGCGGGGCGAACGGGATCTTAACCCGCGGGCAGGGCGACAGCTTTCCAGACCTCGACGAGTCAGGAAAACAATAGCAACAACGGATATTTAGATGTGGTCACGGCCGGGCGGCGGGGCAGGCCCACCGGACCGCCCGGCCGTTCCGGCGCGAGGCTACCGCTTCCACTCGTAGGCGCAGATGGCCGTCTCGGGGAAGAAGTAGGCGATCTCGATCTTCGCATTCTCGGGGCTGTCGGAGCCGTGGACCGTGTTCTTCTCGATGTTCGAGGCGAAGAGCTTGCGGAGCGTGTTCGGCGCCGCCTTGGCGGGATCGGTCGCGCCCATCACGTCGCGGTTCTTCGCGACCGCGTCCTCGCCCTCGAGCACCATGAGCACCACCGGGCCGCTCGTCATGAAAGTGACGAGATCTCTGAAGAACGGCCGAGCCTTGTGCACCGCGTAGAACCCCTCGGCCTCCGCCTGCGACAGGCGCGCCATCCGCATGGCGACGGGCTTCAGCCCCTCCTCCTCGAAGCGGGCGACGACCTTGCCGATGAGGCCCTTCTCGACGCCGTCGGGCTTGATGATGGACAGCGTGCGTTCCTTCGCCATGGTACTTCCTTCCTCTGGCGCCGCCCGCTGGGCGCGCCTCTCGATGGATGAACCGCCGCCGCGCGCCTTCACAGGCGCGCCGCGCCGGGCTACTCGCGCTCGCCCTTGGCCGCCTTCTTGGCGGCCTTCCCACCACGCTGCGAGGGCGCTGCGTTGCGCGGTGCCGACCGCGACGGGGCAGGTGTCCGTGTCTTCGTCCGGACCGGCGCCCCACGCGCTCGCGCGCCGCGCCGGTCTAGCACATCCTTCATGGTCTTGCCGAGCAGGTGCGGGCCGTCGCAGACGGTGATCCCCGCCGCGCGCATGGCGCCGAGCTTCGCTTCGGCGGTACCGCTGCCCCCGGAGATGACGGCGCCGGCGTGTCCCATGCGCTTGCCGGGCGGGGCCGTCCGGCCGGCGATGAATCCCACCACCGGCTTCGACATGCTCGTCTTCACGAACTCGGCCCCGCGCTCCTCCTCGGTGCCGCCGATCTCGCCGATCATGATGACGCCGTCGGTCTCGGGATCCTGCTCGAAGCGCTCCAGGACGTCGACGAAGTCGGTCCCGTGCACCGGGTCACCGCCGATACCGACCGCGGTCGACTGGCCGAGGCCGAGCTGCGTGAGCTGGTGCACGGCCTCGTAGGTGAGGGTCCCGGAGCGCGACACGACGCCGATGCGGCCCGGCCGGTGGATGTGCCCGGGCATGATGCCGATCTTGCACTCCCCAGGGGTGATGAGGCCGGGGCAGTTCGGGCCGATGAGCCGCGCCCGCGGCCGGTCCCGGAGATCGCGCCGCACCTTCACCATGTCGAGCACGGGGATGCCCTCGGTGATGGCGACGATGAGATCGATGCCGGCGTCGGCCGCCTCGATGATGGCGTCGGCGGCGAACGGCGGCGGGACGAAGATGCAGGCGGCGTTGGCGCCCGTCTCCCTCACCGCCTGCTGCACGGTGTGGAAGATGGGCACCTCGCCCTGGAAGCGGGTGCCTCCGCGGCCGGGCGTGACGCCCGCCACCAGCTTCGTCCCGTAGGCCAGCATCTGCTCCGCGTGGAAGCTGCCGGCGGAGCCGGTGATGCCTTGCACGAGGACGCGCGTGTTCCTGTCGACGAGGATGCTCACGGAATCTCCTCGGGCGCCTAGGCGGCGCGTGCGGCCGCAACCGCCTTGCGCGCGGCGTCGCCCAAGTCGTCGGCCGGGACGATCTTGAGATCGGAGTGGGCCAGGATCTCCTTGCCCAGCTCCACGTTGGTGCCCTCGAGCCGCACCACGAGCGGGATGGAGAGCCCGACCTGCTTCGCCGCCGCCACGATGCCGTTGGCGATGACGTCGCACTTCATGATGCCGCCGAAGATGTTGACCAGGACGGCCTTCACGTGCGGGTCGGAGAGCAGGATCTTGAAGGCGGCGGTGACGCGCTCCTCGTCGGCGCCGCCGCCCACGTCGAGGAAGTTGGCCGGGCGGCCGCCGGACAGCTTGATGATGTCCATGGTGGCCATGGCGAGGCCGGCGCCGTTCACCATGCACCCGATGTCACCGTCGAGCGCGATGTAGGAGAGATCGTACTCCTTGGCCTGGTTCTCCTTGGGATCCTCCTCGTCCGGATCCCGCATGGCCGCGATGTCCGGGTGCCGGTAGAGCGCGTTGTCGTCGAAGTTGATCTTGGCGTCGAGCGCCAGCACGTCGCCCTGCACGCTGATGACGAGCGGGTTGATCTCGGCGAGCGAGGCGTCGGTGGCGACGTAGGCGTTGTAGAGGCCGGTGGCGAACCGGACGAACGCGTGCACGGTGTCGCCGGTGAGCCCGAGCCCGAACGCGAGGCGGCGCGCCTGGAACGGCAGGAGCCCGGTGAGCGGGTCCACCGCCTCTTTCAGGATCTTCTCCGGCGTCCTCTGCGCCACCTCCTCGATGTCGACGCCCCCCTCCGTCGAGGCCATCACCGTCACGCGGCCGGTCTCACGGTCGAGCGTCATGCCGAGGTAGAGCTCGCGCGCGATGCGGCAGCCCTCCTCGATGTAGACCTTGCGGACCTCCTGCCCGTCCGGACCGGTCTGCGGGGTCCTGAGCTTCATGCCGAGCATGGCCTCGGCGTGCTGGCGCGCCTCGTCTGGCGAGCGGGCCAGCTTGACGCCGCCCCCCTTGCCACGGCCGCCCGCGTGGATCTGCGCCTTCACCGCCACGATCCCGCCGCCGAGCTGGCGCGCCGCGCCTTCTGCCTCGAGCGGCGTGACCGCGAGATAACCGCGCGGTACCGCCACCCCAAACTTCCGCAGGATCTCTTTCGCCTGGTACTCGTGGATCTTCAAGGCGCCGTATCCCCTCCCCCCCGCACAGACCGCCAGGGGTCGATTCATTAACCCAAAACGAGAAGGCCGGCGAGTGTTGCGCTCGCCGGCCCCCCATGGCCCCTTCGGGGCTGCGGTGAGCTAAAGCTTGGTCTCCGCGACGCTCTTCCGGACCGATTCCACGCTCTTGGCGAGCATCGACTTCTCCGCGTCGTCGAGGTCGACCTCGAGCACGCGCTCGACGCCGCCCGCGCCGATCACGACCGGGACGCCGAGGAACAGGCCCTTCACTCCGTACTGACCGTCGAGGTAGGCCGAGCAGGGCAGGACGCGCTTCTTGTCGCGGAGGTAGCTCTCGGCCATGGCGATGGCGGACACGGCCGGCGCGTAGAAGGCCGAGCCCGTACCGAGGAGCTGGACGATCTCGCCGCCGCCCTTGCGCGTGCGCTCGACGATCGCGTCCAGCTTCGCCTTGTCGATGAGCTTCGTGAGCGGCACGCCGTTGACCGACGAGTAGCGGAGCAGCGGCACCATGTCGTCGCCGTGGCCCCCCAGCACCATGGCGTTCACGTCCTGCGGCGAGACGCCGGCGGCCTCGCCGACGAAGTACTGGAACCGCGCCGTGTCGAGGACCCCGGCCATGCCGACGACCCGGTTCTTCGCGAACCCGGTCACCCTGTACATGGCGTAGACCATCGAATCGAGCGGGTTCGTGACAACGATCACGAACGCGTTCGGCGCGTTGCGCTTGATGCCCTCGGCGACCTTGCTGATGGCTTCGAGGTTCACCTTCAGCAGATCGTCGCGGCTCATCCCCGGCTTGCGCGGCACGCCGGCGGTGACGATGCAGACGTCGGCGTCCTTGACGATCCCGTAGTCCGTGGTGCCGCCGCCGATGACGTTGACGTCGAACTTCGTGACGCCGCGCGTCTCCTGCAGATCGAGCGCCTTGCCCTTGGCGACGCCCTCCATGATGTCGACCAGCACCACGTCCCCGAGCTCCTTCTGCCCGGCGAGGAGCGCCAGCGTTCCGCCGATCTGGCCTGCGCCGACGAGCGCGATCTTCTTGCGAGAGGCCATGTCGTGATTCCTCGAGGAGTGAGGGATACGGATACCTACATGTGCTTGATGATCTCGTCCCCGAACTGCGAGCACTTCACCTCGACCGTGTCGCTCACGCCCTCCTGCTTCATGAGGCGCGCGAAGTCGTAGGTGACGTGGTGGGCGCCGATGGCGCCGTCCATCCCCTTGATGATGAGGTCCGCCGCCTCCGCCCAGCCCATGTGGCGGAACATCATCTCGCCGGACAGGATGACCGAGCCCGGATTCACCTTGTCCAGGTCGGCGTACTTGGGCGCCGTGCCGTGCGTCGCCTCGAAGATCGCGTGCCCGGTGACGTAGTTGGCGTTGCCGCCGGGAGCGATGCCGATGCCGCCGACCTGCGCCGCCAGCGCGTCGGACAGGTAGTCGCCGTTGAGGTTGAGCGTGGCGATGACGTCGAACTCGTCGGGGCGCGTCAGCACCTGCTGCAGCGTGATGTCGGCGATGGCGTCCTTCACGAGGAGCTTGCCGCTCTGGAGCGCCGCCTTCTGCTCGGCGTTGGCCGCCTCCTCGCCCCGCTGCGCCTTGGTGCGCTCCCACTGATCCCAGGTGTAGACCTTGTCGGCGAATTCACGCTCGGCGAGCGCGTACCCCCAGTTCCGGAACGCGCCCTCCGTGAACTTCATGATGTTGCCCTTGTGCACCAGCGTCACGCTCTTGCGCTTGTTCCGGAGCGCGAACTCGATCGCGGCGCGGACGAGGCGCTCGGTGCCCTCCCGCGACACCGCCTTGATGCCCACGCCGGCCGAGCCAGGGAAGCGGATCTTCTTGAACTCCTTCGGGAACTCCTTCTCCAGGAAGCCGAGGATCTTCTTCACCTGCTCGCTGCCGGCCTCCCACTCGATGCCGGCGTAGATGTCCTCCGTGTTCTCGCGGAAGATCACCATGTCGACCTTCTGCGGGTTCTTCACGGGCGAGGGCACGCCCTTGAACCAGCGCACCGGCCGCAGACAGACGTACAGGTCGAGCATCTGGCGGAGCGCCACGTTGAGCGACCGGATGCCGCCGCCGATGGGCGTGGTGAGCGGTCCCTTGATGCCGATGAGGTACTCGCGGAACGCCGCGATGGTCTCGTCGGGCAGCCAGTTGTTGAACTTGGTGAACGCCTTCTCGCCGGCGTACACCTCCATCCACTGGATCGTGCGCTTGCCGCCGTACGCCTTCTCGACGGCCGCGTCGAGCACGCGCACGCTCGCCCGCCAGATGTCGCGACCTGTCCCGTCCCCTTCGATGAAAGGCAGGATCGGCCGGTCGGGCACGTCGAGCTTGCCGTTCGTGACGGTGATCTTGGCGCCGTCCTACGGGACAACGGGCTTCGCATCGGCCATCGCGCGCGCTCCTTCGTCTGTGGGCTGAGAGGTGGTTTTTTTCAATACACCCCGGCCCCTGCGGTGTAAAGACGCCAAAGACGCATTGGGTGCAGCAGTTCTCCCAGCCGGCACGGGCACTTGCGCTATTTGGGCGACGTGGCCTGGAGGCCCCGAACGGCGCTCACTCCCAGTCGCTGAACGCCTTCGCGAACCCCCGCACGGTCGCCCCGGACGCCTCGAGCACGCCCCGCGCCGCGGGCGCGCACAGCGCCCGCAGCTCCACCTCGCGCTCGGCGCCGAAGCTGGTCCGCGCGTGGCTCGGCGCGTACCCGGGGTGGCACATGAGCTCCACCCTCCCCGCCGGCAGCGCCGCCAGCGCGGCGAGCAGTCGCTCCTCCGTCCAGCACGGGCGAAGGCTCGCGTCGCCCAGGAAGGCGTCGGCGGCGAGGACGCCGTCGCGGATGAGCGCGTCCCGCATCGCGGCATCGAGCGCGCGGAGCGGGATGCCCTCCCGCCGCGCCGCGGCGGCGAAGGCCGGCAGCGCCGCGGGCGCCGCGTGGGCGTGCTTGTGGCTGTCGAGGTGGGTGGGAGCCCGGCCGCGCAGCTCGCGGAACCGCGCGAGCTGCGCGGCTAGGAGATCCTCCACCTGGGCGCCGCCGGCGAGGGGAGGCACCAACGCGTGCAGCCCGAGGTCGAGCGACGCGGGCGCCTCCGCCAGCGCACGCTCCGCGAACGGCGTGTCGACCATCGCCGTGGCGGACACGACGATTCCGCGGGCGTGCGCCTCCAGGATACCCCGGTCGATCTCGGGGTCGTAGCCGAGGTCGTCGGCGTTGACGAGGAGCAGCGTGCGCACGGCCGCCAGTCTCGCATCCCCGCGCGTCCGATGCCGACGGGGCATCACCGAAAAAAAGAAACGGCCCGACGCGGGGTCGCCGCGCCGGGCCGCAGTGGCGGGGATCGCCTCGCTACCAGACGCCGGTCTGGAGGTACTCGTGCATGGAGCCGGCCGCCTGGCGGCCGGCCCCCATGGCGAGGATGACGGTCGCCGCGCCGAGGACGATGTCACCGCCGGCGAAGACGCCCTTCATCGACGTGCGCCCCGACGCGTCGCGGGCGACGATCTTGCCCTTCTTCGTCTCGAGCCCCGGCGTGGTCCGCGGCACGAGCGGGTTCGGGCCGTTGCCGATCGAGACCACCACCACGTCGGCCGGGTACTGGTGCTCGCTGCCGACGACCTCGACCGGCTTGCGCCGGCCGTCGGGCCCGGGCTCGCCGAGCTCCATCTTGCGGCACTCGACGGCGGTGACGCGCCCCTTCTCGTCGCCGATGTAGCGCACGGGCGTGGTGAGGAGCGTGAAGTCGATGCCCTCCTCCTCGGCGTGCTCGATCTCCTCCCCGCGCGCCGGCATCTCGTCGTGCGAGCGGCGGTAGACGAGGCGGACCTTCTCGGCCCCGAGGCGGAGCGCGGTGCGGGCCGCGTCCATGGCGACGTTGCCGCCGCCCACCACGACCACGTTCTTGCCCCGCACGACCGGCGTGTCGTTGTGCTCGGGATCGAACGCGCCCATGAGGTTCACGCGCGTCAGGTACTCGTTCGCGGAGTAGATGCCGCCCAGGTTCTCGCCCGGGAGGTCCATGAAGTACGGCAGGCCCGCGCCCGTCGCGACGAAGATGGCGTCGAACTGCTGCTGCAGGTCCTCGATGGTCGCGGTGAGGCCGACCGCGAAGTTGCAGACGATCTCGACGCCCATCTTCTCCAGGCTCGAGATCTCCTGGGCCACGATGGCCTTGGGGAGCCGGAACTCCGGGATGCCGTAGACCAGCACTCCACCCGGCTTGTGGAAGGCCTCTAACACCGTCACCTTGTGGCCGAACTTGGCGAGGTCGGCGGCGCAGGCGAGGCCAGCCGGGCCGGAGCCCACCACCGCCACCTTCTTGCCCGTCGGCGGTGCGATCTCGACCGGCTTGGCGATGCCGCCGGCGCGCTCCCAGTCGGCGAGGAACCGTTCGACGCGGCCGATGGCCACCGGGCGGTTACCCTTCGACTTGCCCGTCTTGCACAGCGACTCGCACTGCTCCTCCTGCGGGCAGACGCGGCCGCAGATGGCGGGGAGCAGGTTCGTCGACTTCAGGATGCCGAGCGCCTCGGAGAAGTTGCCCTTCTCCACCTCGTGCAGGAAGCCCGGGATGTCGATGCCGACCGGGCACCCCTGCACGCAGTCCGGCTCCTTGCAGTAGATGCAGCGGTAGGCCTCGAGCTGGGCTGCCTCCCCCTGCAGGCCGAGCGCGACCTCCTCGAAGTTCTTGCCGCGCGCGACGGGATCCTGCGCCGGCATCTCCTGGCGCGGGGTCTGGAAGCGCTTCTTCAGGTCCTTCGGGACCGGGGCGATCGTGGGCGCCATCACCGCACCTCCTTCACCAGCCGCTCCATGGCGCGGCGCTCGTCTTCCTTGTAGATGGCCTGCCGCCGCGAGAGCTCGTCGAAGTCGACCTGGTGTCCGTCGAACTCCGGGCCGTCGACGCAGACGAACTTGCTCTTGCCGCCCACCGTGACGCGGCAGCCGCCGCACATCCCGGTGCCGTCCACCATGACCGGGTTGAGCGACACCTGCGTCGGGATCCCCAGCTCGCCGGTGAGCTTCGAGACGAACTTCATCATCGGCACGGGGCCGATGGCGACGACCTCGTCGATCTTGCCGACCTCGGCCTGGATCTCCTTGATGGCGTCGGTGGCGAGGCCCTTCTTCCCCTCGCTGCCGTCGTCGGTCCACACCCGGACCTCGTCGCAGGCCTTCTTCATCTCGTCGCGGAAGAAGAGGAGACCGGAGTGGCGGGCGGCGAGCACGCCGATGACGCGGTTGCCGGCGGCCTTCATCGCCTGCGCGATGGGGTGCACCGGCGCGATCCCGATGCCGCCGCCGACGCACACCACGGTGCCGATCTTCGAGACGTGCGTGGGGGCGCCGAGCGGGCCGAGCAGGTCGGCGAAGCACTCGCCCACCTTCACCTGCGCCATGCGGGCGGTGCTCGCGCCGACCTCCTGCACCACCAGCGTCACGGTGCCGGCGACCGGGTCGCCGTCGGCGATGGTGAGCGGGATGCGCTCGCTCCCCTCGCAGACGCGGACGATCACGAACTGACCGGCCTTGCGCGCGCGCGCCACCTGCGGCGCGCGCACCTTGTACAGGTTCACCTTCGGCGCGAGCTCCCGCTTCTCGAGCAGCTCGAAGGACTGCTTCAGGAATTCCATGCGGTGAGGACCTCGAGGGGACTGACGTGGGGAAAAACTCGTGCGCGCACCTTTCACGAAGCGGGCCAGCGTCCACACATGGAATCCTCGGTCGGGATGGCGTGGCAAGACGCCGCAATTCCACGGATTTGCCAGAGATGGCGCACGCCTGGCCGCCCGCCCGGCGGCGCACGCTCCGCCAGGCAAGCCTGCCGCAGCGCAAACCCTGCGTGAGACGCGTTGACGCCGGCGAGCAAGCAACACATCCTCCTGCCGACCTCGTCCTGCGGAGTCGCCCGCCCATGACGCTCGATCTCACCTGCCAGGCCTGCGACACGAGCTTCGAGCTGGAGCTCGCCGACCTCCTGGACGAGCCGAGGCTCCAGTGCCCGAACTGCGACGCGCGCGTGCCGCGCGCGATGGCCGAGGCGCTGTCGGGGGCGCTCGAGGAGCTCTTCGCCCAGCTCGCGCGGCTCCGGCCCAAGTTCCTGGTCGTCGCGGAGGTCGAGAGTGACGATCTGCCGCCGCCCTACGACCGCGAGCGCGCCGCGCGGACCGACGACGAGGACGACGAGGAGGACATCGAGCGCGAGCCTCGGGAGAGGGACGCGGACGAGTGACCGCGGCGCGGCGCCGAGCAGGTCGGCCGCGCCGTCCCCAGGTTTGCGCTGGACCTGGGGGACGCCATGCACGCCTGGTCGGGAACGCTCGTCGCTTCGCTCCTCGCTGGAGCCGCGTCCGTGACCACCGCGCCCCCAGCGACGCGCGGGGATCTGGTGGAGCTCGAGGTCGCGGGCGTGCTCCCGCTCGACCCGGAGGCGGGCACCCTGCTCGTGCTGCGCCAGAAGGGGGCGGAGACGGTGCTGCCCATCTTCATCGGGCGAAACGAGGGCGCGGTGCTCGATCAGCGGCTCAGGCGAGGGCTCCCGCGCCGGCCGGGCGCCGCCGAGCTGCTCGAGCGCACCATCGCCGCGCTCGGCGGGCGCGTCGCGCTCGTCGCCATCGAAGGAGAGCAAGCCGCCGTGCTGCGAGCCCGGGTGACGCTCGTGCAGGGGGAGCGCCGCTTCGAGCTCGACGCGCGCCCATCCGACTCGGTCACGCTGGCCGTCGGCGCGGGTGCGCCCATCTTCGCGACCCGGCAGGTGCTCTCCGAGGCCGGGCTGACTCGTGAGGACATGGCCCGCGTCCACGGGGGCCGGGCGCCGGCCAAGCAGGGCGCCTCCGCGGGGCCGAAGCTCAGCTTTTGAAGCCGCGCGCCTCCTCGCCGCCTCCGCGATGTGCCCGGCGGCGGGGGACGAGCCCCGCCCTACAGCTCCAGCCGGTCGGCGACGTCGGCGGCGACGGGCGCGCGCCAGGTCGCGCCGTCGAGCGCCTTCACGATGCCGACGATCGAGAGCACCAGCACGCCCGCTAGCCCAAGGTGGCCGATGAAGCCGAGGTAGGGGACGAGCGCGAGGCCGACGCAGCCGACCCCGAGCAGCCCGAGCGCGACGCCCTGCCGGGCGTGGAAGCGCACTAGCGGCGTGTCGCGCGCGACGAAGTACGGCACGAGCGCGAGGAGCCCCAGGTAGCAGAGGACGAGGAGGATCCGGTCCTCCGACGAGGCGCGCGGAGGCGGGGTCACCTGCGCTGGAGGCGGCGGCGCGTCGGCTGGCGGCAACGGCGGGGGCAGCTCACCGCTCACGGCACGTTACTCCTCGTTACGCGAGCGCGGCGGAGGCGTCGCGAGCGGCCGCGACTCGGGGCGGAAGTCGTACAGCGACTCCACCTTCACGTTGCGATACCGCTCGAGCTTGAGCGCCATCCTGGAGAGACTGGCGACGAACGCGGCCACGTCGAACGGCGTCCCCTTGCCCTCCTCCTTCTTCTGCCGCTTCACCTCGTTCAGGATGAGCTTCCGGACCTCCTGCGGGTGGTAGAGGAACGCGCCCGAGAAGAAAAGGCGGCCCTCGTGCGGCAGCAGCCTCGCCTCGAGGATGTCCCCCTTCTCGAGGCCGACCATCTGCCGGCGCTCGGTGACGTCGTGGAGCGCGTCGGTGAAGAGGTCGCGCAGCCGCACCTCGCCCTTCTTGATCTTCTTCACCTCGAAGACGCCGTGGATGCTCTTCGCGAGCACGCGGTAGACGGAGAGCTCGTCCGTCGTGAGCTGCGGCCCCGACTCCCGCATGAAGATCTCGATGGTGGTCTCGCTCGAGCCAGGGGGTCGGAAGTCGTAGAGGTAGTAGTCGAGCATCCCGTTCATCCGGGTCTCGAAGCTCTTGTCCTCCTCGTGCGGCTCGCCGTGGCGATCGAACCAGTCGCGGCGCGCCGCGAGCAGCTCCTCCTTGCGCTCGTCGCGGGTCGACCAGGCGAGGAGCTTCTCCTGCAGCTCCGACAGGCTGCTCATCGGCGCTGCTCCATCATCGTGGCGAACCGGGCGAACAGCTGCCGCGCGTCGTGCGGCCCCGGCGAGGACTCCGGGTGATACTGGACGCTGAACGCGGGGGCGTCGAGCACCTCGAGGCCCTCGACCGTGCCGTCGTTCAGGTTCAGATGGGTGACCCGAGCGCGCTTGCCCAGGCTCCGGTCGTCCACAGCGAACCCGTGGTTCTGGCAGGTGATGTCGACCTTCCCGGTGGCGAGGTCCTTCACTGGCTGGTTCGCGCCGCGGTGACCGAACTTGAGCTTGTAGGTGCGCCCCCCGAGCGCCAGCGCCAGGATCTGGTGCCCGAGGCAGATGCCGAACACCGGCACCTTCCCGAGCAGCGCCGCGACGTTCTCCCGCGCGCCCGGCACCGCCGCCGGGTCGCCGGGACCGTTGGTGAGGAAGACGCCGTCGGGGCGGAGCTTCAGGACCTCCTCGCCCGGGGTGAGGCTCGGGACGACGGTCACCTTGCACCCCTGCTCCACGAGCAGGCGCAGCATGGCGCGCTTGAGGCCCCAGTCGTACGCCACGACGTGGAAGCGCGGCTTCGCCTGCTCCAGCCGCTCGCCGTCCCGGTACGCGTCGGCACCCGCCTCGCTCCAGACGTACGGCTCCTTCGTGGAGATGCGCGTCGCGAGGTCCTGTCCCTCCATCCCCGGGAGCGCCCGCGCCCGCTCCACGAGCGCCTTCGCGCTCGTGCCGTCGCTCGAGAGCACGCCCATCTGCGCGCCCGCCGTCCGCAGGTGCTTCGTGAGGCGACGCGTGTCGATGCCGGAGATGGCCGGGATGCGGTGCTTCACGAGGTACGCCTCGATGCCCTCGTCCGCCCTCCACGAGCTCGGCTGCTCGGACCAGTTGCGCACGATGTAGCCGGTCGCGTGCGGGTGGGCCGACTCGGTGTCGGCCGCGTTGACGCCGTAGTTCCCCTGCTCCGGGTAGGTCATGCAGACCATCTGCCCGACGTACGACGGGTCGGTCAGGATCTCCTGGTACCCGGTCATCGAGGTGTTGAAGACCACCTCGCCCACGGCCTCGCCGGGGGACCCGAACGCGGTCCCCTCGAACACGGTTCCATCGGCGAGCGCCAGGATTGCTGCACGCTTCATCTTCCTCCTCCGGCGAGCTCGTGGACGATCCGCCCCCCCACCAGCGTGAGGGTGCAGCGTCCGACGAGCGTCGCGCCCTTCCAGGGCGAGTTCTTGCTCTTCGAATGGAACAACGCCGGGTCGCAGCGCCATTCACGCGCCGGATCGAGCACGGCCACATCGGCTGGCGCGCCGCGAGCGAGCGACCCGCCGGGCAGGCGGAAGGCCCGCGCCGGGGACGACGTCAGCGCCTCGACGAGCCGGCGCTCCGAGAGGGCGCCCTCCCGCGCCAGCGCCAGGCAGACCGCGAACGCCGTCTCGAGGCCCACGATCCCGTTCGCCGCCGCGTCGAACTCGAGGTCCTTCTCGACAGCGGAGTGCGGCGCGTGATCGGTGGCGATGCAGTCGATGGTGCCGTCGGCGAGGCCCTCCCGCACCGCGGCGCGATCGGCGGCCGAGCGCAGCGGGGGGTTCATCTTGAAGGCGGTGTCGTAGCGGGAGCGCGCCACGTCCTCGTCGACGAGCGCGAGGTGGTGCGGCGTCACCTCGGCCGTCACCGGCAGTCCGCGCCGCTTCGCCTCGCGGACCGCGCGGACGCTGCCCGCCGTCGAGAGGTGGGCGATGTGGAGCCGGCCGCCGGTCAGCTCGGCGAGGGCGAGGTCGCGGGCGACCATGACCTCCTCCGAGGCCGCCGGCACGCCCTTCAGGCCGAGCCGCGTCGCGGCGGGCCCCTCGTGCATGACGCCCTTGCCGACGAGGAGGAGGTCCTCCTCGTGCACGGTGAGCGGCAGGTCGAACGCACGGGCGTACTCCAGGGCGCGCCGCATCAGGGCGGACGACATGACCGGGCGGCCGTCGTCGGAGAGGGCCACGCAGCCCGACGCCGCGAGCTCGCCGTACTCGGCGAGCTCCTCACCCTTCTGCCCCTTGGAGATGCAGCCGACCGGGAACACCCGCGCCAGCCCGGCGGCCTCCGCCCGGGCGAGGATCAGCTGCGTCACGCTGGCGTTGTCGTTCGGCGGCGCCGTGTTCGGCATGGCGCAGACGGCGGTGAAGCCGCCCGCCACCGCCGCCCGGGCGCCGGTCGCGACGGTCTCCTTGTACTCCTGCCCCGGCTCGCGCAGGTGGACGTGGAGGTCGATGAAGCCGGGCGTGACCCACTTGCCGCGCGCGTCGACGGCGCGCACGTCGCGCGGCCGCTCGAGCCGCTCGGCCACCTCGGCCACCTTGCCGTCGCGGACGACCACGGTGCGGATCCCGTCCACGCCGCTCGCGGGATCGATGACCCGCCCGCCTTCGATGAAGATGATGTCGCTCACGGAGTCTCCCCTAGGCCGTCCACCCTGAGCGTAGCGAGCGCGCAGCGCTCGCGAAGTCGAAGGGTCATGAGCGCGCACCTCCTTCCGCCGCCTCGTGCGCGCCGCCGGCGAGGAGGTAGAGGACCGCCATCCGCACCGCCACCCCGTTCTCCACCTGATCCAGGATGACCGACCGTGCGCCGTCGGCCACCTCGGGCGAGAGCTCGACACCGCGGTTGATAGGGCCGGGGTGGAGGATGGCGCAGGAGGGCGTGAGCCACTCCGCGGCCTTCTTCTCGTTGAGCCCCCAGAACTTCGAGTACTCGCGGGTGCCCGGGATGAGCGGGTCGCCGATGCGCTCGTGCTGGATGCGCAGCATGATCACCGCGTCCGCCCCTTCCACGGCCCCCCTGAGCTGGTGGTGGACCTCGGCTCCCATGGCCTCGATCCCCTCCGGGATCATCGTGGGAGGGCCGCAGACGCGGACCTTCGCCCCGAGCTTCGTGAGCCCGTGCAGGTTCGAGCGCGCCACGCGCGAGTGCGAGACGTCGCCGACGATCGCGACGGTCTTCCCGGCCAGGGTGCCGAAGTCGGGCGCCGCCACGGCGGGCGCGCCCGCGATACCGGTGAAGTGCTCGGCGAGCGTGTAGAGATCGAGGAGGCCCTGCGTCGGGTGCTCGTGCGCCCCGTCGCCGGCCGAGACCACCGCGCACGAGACGTGGTCGGCCACGAGCTGCGGCGCGCCGCCCGAGGGGTGCCGGATGACGAGGATGTCGGGGTGCATCGCCTCGATGTTGCGGGCCGTGTCGACGAGCGTCTCGCCCTTCGTCACCGACGAGCTGGACGAGGTCCAGTTGACGGCGTCCGCGGAGAGGATCTTGGCGGCCGTCTCGAAGGAGGTCCGGGTACGGGTCGAGGCCTCGAAGAAGAGGTTCACCACCGCCTTCCCGCGCAAGGTCGGCACCTTCTTGATGGGCCGGCGCAGAACCTCCTTCATGGAGGTGGCGAGTTCCATGACGGACAGGAGGTCGTCCCGCGAGAGCGGCTCGAGGCCTGTCAGATGTCGGTGCTTACCGATCACGTGTTCCCCCTCGGCTTGACCAGTACCTCGTCCTCTTTCACCCCGCCCTCGACGAGCCGCACCTCGACCTGGTCGCGGTCGGGAACCTGCAGCTGCACCCCGACCACGTCGGCGGCGATGGGCAGCTCGCGTCCACCCCGATCGACCAGGACGGCGAGGAGCACGCGCCGCGGCCGGCCGAAGTCGACCAGCTCGTCGAGCGCCGCCCGCACCGTGCGCCCGGTGTACAGCACGTCATCCACCAGGACGATCGTCTTCCCGGTCACCGGGAACCGGATGTCGGTCGGGCCGACCACCGGCGCCACGGCCAGCTCGGAGAGGTCGTCGCGGTAGAGCGAGATGTCGAGCGTGCCCATCGGCGGCTCGGTCCCCGTGAAGGCGGCGATTTGCTTCCGGAGGCGCTGCGCGAGGTGGACGCCGCCGCGCCGGATGCCGACGACGGCCAGGTCGCCGCCCCGCTCCCGCGCGCGCTCCACCACCTCTTGCGCCATGCGCGCCAGGGCGCGCTCGATGCCGTCGGCGTTCATGACGCTGCCCTTCCTTGGCTGGCCATGGGTCTCGCGTTTCTAGCGCTACTCGATTCGTTTGAAAAGCCGCTCGACCCGCAGGCCGGCGGGCCCGCCCCAGGGTGTCCAGCCGGAGAGCCCCCAGCTCCAGAAGACCAAGGCCGCGCGCCCCTTGACGTTGGCGAGCGGCACCTGCCATCCGCCGCCCGCGCGGCTGTCGGCGGACCGGTCGCGATTGTCTCCCAGCACGAAGACGTGGCCGGGGGCGACCCGCTCGAACGGGCCTTCCCGCTCACCCAGGCGCGCGCGCCGGCACTGCGCCACGACGTGGTCCACGACCCCGCCGCGCGCCGCGGCGGCATGGGCATCCGCCAGCGCCTGCGGCATACCGCTGCGCGGCGGATCGACGCGCCCACGGGCGAGCGTCTCACGCCAGGCGGGGCAGTTCTCGGTCCACCACTTCCCGCCTCCCTCCGCCTGCTCATCGTAGGCGATGTCGGCGACGGGCTCGCGCGGCTGCGGCACGCCGTTGACGTAGACCACCTGGTCGCGCAGCTCGATCACGTCGCCGGGGAGCCCGATCACCCGCTTGATGTAGTCCTTCCCCGGCTCGCGCGGGTTCGCGAACACCACCACGTCGCCGCGCCGCGGCTCGCTCCAGCGGACGAGGAACCGGTTCATGAACGGGATGCGCACGCCGTAGGAGAGCTTCGACACGAGCAGGTGATCGCCGACCTGGACGGTGGGGACCATCGACGAGGACGGGATGCGGAACGCCTCGACCACGAACGCGCGCGCGCAGAGCGCCACGGCGAACGCCAGCAGCGCCGACTCGACCAGCTCGCGGAGGGCGCCCTTGCGCGCGACCAGGGCGAGCTGGTCGCGCCAGACGAGATCGAGGCGCGCGCTCGCCTCCGCCATGAGCTCCGCGTCCCCCGCCGACGCGGCGGCCTCCAGCGCGTCGGCGGCGGCGAGCGCCTCGGTCCGCGCGTGCTCCGGGACGCGCTTCCCCCGCCGCTCCAGGAAACGCCGCGTGGAGACGGCGAAACGCACCGCCTCGTCACGCTCGGCGACCGCCGGAGCGAGCGCCCGCGAGGGGCGGCTTAGAGGGCTGTCCAAAACGCCCGTCCCGTCGCCGTGGCGAGCGATTCGCGTCGCATCGCTTCGTTGCTCCTTCCTCACATACCCTCCGGGTATGTTCGGTCGTCGCGCCTCGCGCTGCTAGCGCCTCGCTCGCCTGGCTCGGTCCCGGGCATTTTGAACAACCCTGTCAATCCTCCACCTTCAGCACGGCGAGGAAGGCCTCCTGCGGGATCTCGACCGAGCCCACCTGCTTCATCCGCTTCTTGCCCTCCTTTTGCTTCTCGAGCAGCTTGCGCTTGCGGCTGATGTCGCCGCCGTAGCACTTGGCGAGCACGTTCTTGCGGTAGGCCTTCACCGTCTCGCGGGCGATGATCTTGGCGCCGATGGCCGCCTGGATGGCCACCTCGTACATCTGCTTGGGGATGACGTCCTTGAGCCTCGCGCACAGCTCGCGCCCCCGCTGGTAGGCGCGGTCGCGGTGGACGATGACGGAGAGCGCGTCGACCGGCTCGCCGTTGATGAGGAAGTCGAGCTTGACGAGGTCGGCCTCGTCGTACCCCTTGAGCTCGTAGTCGAGGCTGGCGTAGCCGCGCGAGACGCTCTTCAGCTTGTCGAAGAAGTCGAACACCACCTCCGCGAGCGGGATGTCGTAGGTGATCTGGAGCCGCGTTGTCCCGATGTACTTGAGATCGCGCTGTACCCCGCGCCGGTCCTGGCACAGCTTGAGGATCGCGCCCACGTCGTCGGTGCGGCCGTGGATGTGGCAGGTGAGGATGGGCTCCTCGAGCTTCGCGATCTTCTGGACGGGCGGCAGCTTGGCCGGGCTGTCGATCTCCTCG
>DATLJU010000128.1:0-30623 GCA_035538735.1 Anaeromyxobacteraceae bacterium
CCCGCGGAGCACTCCGCGCCGGCGCAATGCGGCGATGGCTGGAGCTGCTCTGCTCTCGACCGGTGCAGGCGCCGCCCGCGCGCCGGCGCACCTCCGCCCATGCGCCGCGCGGACCTGCGGCAACCGCTGGCGGCCTCCGCCAATCGCGCCCGGGCCACCCCCTCCGCCGCTTCCGTCCGCCGCCGGACGAACCGGCGGGTCCGGGCTCCACGTGGAACACGTGAGACGTGGCCCGGTGGGCGAAGCTCGTGCACCACAGAACGAGTCACACCTCGTCTCCGAGCACGCGTCCCGCGCTGCGCCGGCGCGCGGGCGGCGCCTCAGAGGCTCGAAGGCCACGCGGCAACGGTCGTCGCCGCATTGCGCCGGCGCGACGGGCCCCGTGCTGGCGCGCGTGCTCGGGCCCACTTGCCGCGGCCGAAGCTCCGCGGCCACGCCGCCCCGCAGCCGGCGCGCCCTACGCTGGACGCCGACCGGCGCGGCACCCCACGGCGGCACAGGACTTTCCACCGGAACACCATCCGGCGCCCAGTCGGCGGCGACCAGCGCGGCCGACGCACCTGAGGACTCCGCGTTCCTGGTCGGCCGCGCCGGCTGCGGGGGTGGCCCGGGCGCGGGGCTCCGGCCGCCATCCAGTGTCCTCGCGCCGCGCGGACCCGGGCAGCACTCCGCGCCGGCGCAATGCGGCGATGGCTGGAGCTGCTCTGCTCTCGACCGGTGCAGGCGCCGCCCGCGCGCCGGCGCACCTCCGCCCGCGTCCCGCGCGGACCAGCGGCCCCCACTCGCGGCCTCCGCCAATCGCGCCCGCGCCACCCCCTCCGCCTGCGCTTCCGTCCGCCGCGCGGACGGGCCGGCGACGTTCGGGTTCCACGTGGAACACGTGAGCGGTCGTCCCGTGGGCGATGCCAGCGCACGCACGTTCGCGGAGGCACCACCACGCGGCGCTCGATCTCGAGCGCGAACATCCGGCGCCGCCGGGCGGGGCGCGGCGGGACTCCGTGAGTGCACCGCACGCGCCGGCTCGCGCGCGCGGCGCCGGGAGCGCCGGCGGAGGGGCGGAGGGGCCGCGTTTGCGCAGGCCGCGACGAGGACCGTTCGTTCGCGCGGCCCGGGATCCACGGTGCGCCGGCGCGCGGGCGGCGCCTCCACCGTCCGCAAGCCGCGCGGTGCCGCTCATCGCCGCATTGCGCCGGCGCCGCGCGCGCCGCGCTGACGCGCGAACCCGGACCCACCCGCCGCGGCCGGAGCTCTGCGGCCACGCCGCCCCGCAGCCGGCGCGGCCGACGACGACCTCCCGACCCACGCTGTGTTCCACGTGGAACTCCCGCCCGCTACTCGACCCCCGCCACCCGCGACCCTTCGGCGCGAACCTCGCCGGGACGGATGTACCCGAATCGCGGGTCGACGCCAGGGGCGCGAGGGCTTACCTCCTCGCTGGGACGGCATTCGCCCGCGCTCCCGGGTGGGGTGGCGGAACGCGTGTCGGCCGTCCAACGTCACGGGAGGAGCCCATGAACATGGCCACGCTGAAGCGCGACGAGCTGCCCACCACGCTCGGCGGGACGAGCGATCTCCTCCTCGGCGCCGGCGCCGAGTTCGAGGGGAAGCTCACCTTCAAGGGGACGGTCCGCATCGACGCCGTCTTCAAGGGGTCGATCTTCACCGACGACGTGCTCGTGGTCGGCGAGCACGCCCGCATCGAGGCCGAGATCACCTGCGGGACGATCATCGTCCATGGCGAGGTGCGCGGGAACATCCGCGCCAAGAACGCGGTCGAGCTGCATCACCCCGCGAAGGTGCGGGGTGACCTCTTCACGCCTGCCATCTCGATGGAGAAGGGCGTGTTGCTGCACGGCTCGGTCAAGATGGAGAACCTGGAGCGCGCGGCGCAGCAGCGGCCGGTCACGACTCCGCCCCCCGCCCCTTGACCCGGAGCGGTCAGCGCGCCCGGAACCGCGCGACAGCGCGTTCGTGCCCGGAGCGCGGGAGGGTGAAGCGATCGAGCGCGTCGAGCGCCAGGCCGTGCTCCGCGCCGAGCGCCGACAGGGTCGCCTCGTCCGCCTCACGGCCCAGCATCGCGAAGAGGCGTCCCCCCTCCGCCAGGTAGCGCGCGCCGAGCGGGAGCCAGCGCGCGGGATCCGTGAAGGCGCGGCTCACCACTGCCTCGCACCTCGGCAGCCCCTCCGCCGCCGGGTCGCCGCCGGCCCGCACCGCGCGCGCTCGCACGGGCAGGTCGAGCTCGGCCGAGACCGCCTTCAGGAACGCCACCTTCTTCTGGACGACGTCGCAGCACGTGACCTGCAGCTCCGTGCGGACGCAGGCGAGGGCGACGCCGGGGAGCCCCGCGCCGCTCCCCACGTCGAGGAGCGTGCGCGCGCCGCCCAGCGTCCGGAGCAGCGCCAGGCTGTCGGCGAGGTGCAGCTCAGCCACCGCGGCCGGGTCGGTGATGGCGGTGAGGTTCACCTTCCGGTTCCATGCGAGCAGCTTCTCCGCGAACGCGGCGAGCTTGGCCCGGCCCGCGGCGCTGACCTCCACGCCGAGGGCAGTGAGGCCGTCGGAGAGGACCTGGTCGAAGAGGGCGGGGAGGGCCACGGCGAGGGAGCTCCCCGGACGATCAGCGCGCCTTAGGGCCGCGGCCGAGCGCGGCCTCGACCTCGGGGGCGTGCGCGGCGAGGTAGGCCTCCACCTCCGCCGCCTCCAGCTCCAGGTCGCGCAGCACGCCCTCGTAGACGAAGCGGAACTGCGCCCGGTGCTCGTCCCCTCGCAGCTCGAAGGAACGGCGCAGGACCGCCGCCGAGAAGAGCTTCTCCTGCTTCGTCTTCGGGCGGGGGGCCACGGCGATGACCTTACCGACCGCTCCCGCCGCCCGCCTTCTCGGGGACGACGAGCAGGGTCCGGAACAGGCCCTCGCCCTCGCTGCGGGTCGACACGCCCTCCGCGCCCACGAGGGCGAGGTGGATCTGGCGCCGCTCGCGCGCGGTGATGGGGGCGATGGCGATGACCTTGCCGGTGCGCCGCGCGGTGGCGGCGAGCCGCTCCGCCATCGCCTTCACGACCGGGTCCTCCGCGTCGCTGAACCCCCCGACGTCGAGGTTCACCCACTTGCGCCCCTCGGCGCGCGGGTTCACGACGCGGTTCACCAGGTACTGCACCGCCTCGATGAGCGCCGAGCCCAGCTCGATGGCGTTGCCCGGGCGCGGGCGCAGCGCAACCCCGATCGCCTCGGGCGACTCCTTCACGTCGACGTCGACCTCCGCGCCCATGCGGGCGAAGAGCCCCTCGCAGAACTCGCGGGCCGCGCGCACCTTCTCGGGCGCCTCGGCCGGCGGGGGGGTCTGATCACGGCGCTCTTCGGACATGGCGGCTCCTCTCCTCAGGCCCGCGCCGGCGCCGGGGCCGGCTGGCGCTTCATGAGCCACTGCTGCTGGGCGATCGAGAGCACGTTGTTGACGAGGATGTAGAGCGTGAGGCCCGACGGCAGCCGCAGCATGATGAAGGTGAAGAAGATGGGCATGAAGTAGAGCAGCATCTTCGCCTGCGCGTTGTCCGCCGGCTGCGGCGACAGCTTCTGCATGAGGAAGCTCGACGCGCCCATCGTGAGCGGCAGGATGTAGAACGGGTCGAACTGGGTCAGGTCCTTGAGCCAGAGGAACGGCTCCCGGTACAGCTCGACCGAGGTCTGCAGCGTGGCATAGAGCGCGAACCAGATCGGCATCTGGATCAGCATGGGGAGGCAGCCGCCCAGCGGGTTCACCTTGTGCTGCTGGTAGAGCTGCATCACGGCCAGGTTGAGCTTCTCCTTGTCGTCGCCGTGCTTCGCCTTGAGCTTCTCGATCTCGGGCTGCAGCTTCCGCATCTCGTTCATCGACGCCATCGACTTCGCGGTGAGCGGATAGAGCAGCGCCTTCACGAGCACGGTGAGGAGGATGATCGCGACGCCCCAGTTGCCGACGTACCGCTCCAGCATCCGCATCACGGCGAGGAGGATGCGCGCGAAGAAGGCGAACAGGTTCGTCACCGCGCCGTAGTCGATCGCGCTCTCGAGGTCCCGCCCGTAGACGCGCAGAAGATCGAGCTGCTTCGGGCCGGTGTAGACCGCGAACTTGACGTTCAGCTGCCCGTCCAAGGGCAGGCGCACGGCCGTGCTGCTCGCGCCGGCGGCCGGACCGCGCAGGAACAGGCACTCCCCCATCTCCGGGGTGGGGAGCAGCACCGACACGAAGTAGTGCTGGTCGAGCCCGGCCCAGCTCACCGTCCCCGGCACGCTCTCCTTCGCCTCCTTGCCGCCGAAGCGGGCGGTCTTCCCGGCGGCGCGGCATAGCGGCGTGACGGTCTCGGCGACCTGCCCGCCGGAGAAGAAGCCGGGCTTCGGCTGGTCGGGCGAGACGTACGCAGGGTAGAGGACGACGAGGTCGCCCCGCTTGTCGCTCCGGGCCGAGAGCTCGAGCCCGATCTCGTACGGACGCTCTCCGAAGAAGAAGCGCTTGCGCACCTGGGCCGCGCCGACCGTGCCCTCGAAGGTGACGCTCCGCGCGTCCTTCTCGGCGATCCGCATGGTGCCGCGCGCCGCCGGGTCGTCCGAGAACCCGCCCGTGCCGCCCAGCTCGGGCGAGGCCACGAGCGCGAGCGGATAGGGCTGCCCGGCGGTGACGTGGACGAGGTCCACCGGAGCCTCGGCGCCCTTCTGCTGCCGGCGGAACTTTTCACCCTTGAGCTCGACGCTCTTGAGGGCCCCGCCAAGCGTGGTGAGGGTCGCGCGGAGCTCGGGCGTCTCCAGCACGACCGTCTCCTCGGGCGCGGCGGGCACCGGCGCGACCGGCGCCGCCGGGAGGGCGGAACTCGGCGACGGCGCCGGAGCCGGAGCGGGTGCGGTGGCGCCAGCGTCGGCCGGGCCGGCCGCGCCGGGCGGCGGACGATGCGGCGCGTTCCTGGACTGGAACGCCATGAAGCCGAACAGGATGGCCGCCGAGAGGGCGGTCGCGAGCAGGATGCGGCGGTTCTCGGAACTCACGGAGTCTCCTTGACTGCGAGTCACGGCACCGGATCGACGCCGCCCTCGCACAGCGGATGGCAGCGCGCCAGCCGCTTCACTGTGAGATAACTTCCACGAAGCGCGCCATGACGGCGCACCGCCTCCGCCGCGTAGGCGGAGCAGGTCGGGTAGAAGCGGCAGGCGGGCGGGAGCAGCGGCGAGACGAGCCGCCGGTACAGCCCGATGAGGCCGAGCACGAGCGCGCGGATCACGGCCGCCCTCCGCACGCCAGCGCCCGGAGCGCACGCCGGGCGGCCTCGAGGCCGCCGGCGGGCGCGCTGGAGCGAGCGATCACGACCAGGTCGATCGGGGGCAACGACGCCGCGGCGGCGCGGAACGCCTCGCGCACCCACCGCTTGACGCGGTTCCGCGTCACGGCGTCGCCCACGCGCGACGAGACCGTCACGCCCAGCCTCGGCCGGCCATGCTCATTCTCGAGGGTGAGGAGGAGGTACGCGCCGGCGGGGATCTTCCTGCCGCGCTCCTGCACCGCGAGGAACTCGCGACGCAGGCGGAGGCGCGCCGCCTTGCCGAGCCGCACGCCGGGACAGCCGCCTACTTCTTCGGAGCGCTGGGGGTGAGGCGCTGGCGGCCCTTCGCGCGCCGGCGCTTCAGCACGTTCCGGCCGCCCGGAGTACGCGAACGCTTCAGGAAGCCGTGCGTGCGGTTGCGCTTGGCCTTCTTCGGTTGATAGGTCCTCTTCATGGCGCGGCAACCTCCCCGATCGGCCGCAGGCTGTCAAGGATCGGCGCGCGATCGGCGCTCCGATCACGCGCGTCCCATCCCGCCGCGCTTCGGCCGTGCGCAAAACGTCGGTCATTCCCGCGGGCTCGACGATGCCCTTGATCCCCTCCGTCGGCCGGCGCTAAGTTCCGCGCCCGCAGCCCACACCGCTGAACACCGGGCTTCCTGATAGAGCCCGTCCTTTGTAACGAAGAGCCTCATCCTCCGCCGGATCGAAACCGAGCCGGGCGGCCGGGGCTGCTGTGGTTAGTCGTACGTTGGGGGGAACTCGCATGCCCGCCGCGAGTCCGAGGGGAACACCGATGCCTGCCGAGGAGCACTGGTCGCGGATCGAGGCGCACCTGCGCTCGCGCCTGCGCGGCGACCTCTTCGAGCGCTGGTTCGCCCCCCTGCGGCCGGGCAGGCTGAACGGCGATCGCCTCGAGGTCTCGGCCCCGGACAAGTTCCACCGCGACTTCGTCGACGACAACTACCGCTCCTTCTTCGAGGAGTTCGTGCCGGACGTGCTCGGCCGGCGCGTCATCATCACCTTCGTCGTCGACGACGCCCCTTCGCGCCCGTCGGAAGCGAGCGTTACCTCGGCCCCGCGCCCCGCCGCCACGCCGTCCACCGAGGGCCCGCGCGACGGCCGCCCGAACCCGCGCTACACGTTCGAGACCTTCGTGGTGGGCGAGTCGAACCGCTTCGCCTTCGCCGCCGCCCAGGCGGTCGCGTCGAAGCCGGGCAAGAACTACAACCCGCTCTTCCTCCACGGCGACTCGGGCCTCGGCAAGACGCACCTGCTCCACGCCATCGCGCACGACATCCTGCGCTCGAAGCCGGGCTCGCGCGTCGCCATCGTCAGCTCCGAGCGCTACACGAACGAGTTCGTCGAGGGACTCTCGCGCGGCGCCGGCGCCATGACCGACTTCCGCCGGAAGTACCGCGAGTGCGGCGCGCTGCTCGTCGACGACGTGCAGTTCCTGGCCGGCCGCGACAAGACCGCGGAGGAGTTCTTCCACACCTTCAACGCGCTCCACGAGCACGAGGTGCAGATCGTGCTCTCGAGCGATCGCAGCCCCAAGGAGCTCAAGGGCCTCGAGGATCGCCTCTGCTCGCGCTTCGAGTGGGGCATGCGGGTCCAGATCGACGTCCCCGAGTTCGAGACGCGGGCCGCCATCCTCCGCAAGAAGGCGGAGGTGGAGCGGATCCAGCTCTCCGGTCCGGTGGCGGCGCTGCTCGCCACCCACATCCGCTCGAACGTGCGCGAGCTGGAGGGCGCGCTCATGCGCGTCGCCGCCTTCGCCTCCTTGAAGAGCGAGCCCATCAGCGAGAGCCTCGCCCGAGACGTGCTCGGCGACGTCATCCCGCCGCCCGGCTACAAACCGTCGATCGAGCGCATCCAGGAGGAGGTCGCGAAGTTCTACGATCTCACCGTGGCGAAGCTGACCAGCCCGAACCGCGAGCAGAAGATCGCGCTGCCGCGTCAGGTCGCCATGTACCTGTGCCGCACGCTGGCCGGCGAGACGCTCCAGCAGATCGCGGACAAGTTCAACAAGAAGGACCACACCACCGTCATGGCCGCCGAGAAGCGCATCCGCGAGCTGCTCGAGGCGGACGGCAAGGTGAAGGCCGAGGTGGAGACGCTCTCGGCGCGCCTCGCGCCCTGATCCCGTCCCTCGATCCCCTGACGCGACGCACCCGCTCCGCCCGGATCCCTCCGGCGACGCGGGCCGAGGTGCGCCGCCGTTGCAGGTACCGTTCGACGGGGGCCGCGCTCGGTGCGCTCGGGCGCTGCCACGGCGTGGAGCCGCCCGAGCGCACCGCGGCCGCGCGCTGTCGCCGGCACGCTCCGGCGCTCTCCAGCACCGCGTCGAAGGGCTAAGCACGAACGGGGAGGGTCCGTCCCCACCGCCGGACGAGTCGGGTGGGACCGGGCCGCAGGACCTGCGCCGCTTCACGGAAAGCGTACGTGAGCGAATACGTGAACAGCCGCCGGGAGAGCGTGCGGAGAGCGTGTCGGGGCCTTGTTGACGGCCCGGTCGGCCGCGCGCTACACAACCTGTTCCGGTCGGGATCCCACAGGCCATCCCGATCGAATTTCCCCGTCTTCGCGCGGCCTCTGGATCGTTCTCCACATCTTCGCGTCGCCTACGTCTACGACGAAGAGAAGAAGAAAAGAGGATCTCTTCTCATGGAAATGAAGATCGGCGTCCAGGAGCTCTCCCGCGCCCTCGCCCGCTCGCAGGGCATCGTCGAGAAGAAGAGCACGATGCCCATCCTGTCCCACGTGCTGCTCGAGGCCACCAAGAACGGCCAGCTGCACGTGTCGGCCACCGACCTCGACATCTCCGTCTCCTCCGAGCACGCCTGCGAGGTGCTGAAGGAGGGCAAGGTCTGCGTCCCCGCCAAGCAGCTCTACGAGATCGTGAAGGCGCTGCCGGAGAAGGACGCGCTCCTCAAGCGCGCCTCGAACAACTGGCTCGAGGTGAAGAGCGGGTCGGCCGAGTTCCGCATCGTGGGCCTGCCGGCCGAGGACTTCCCGGCCCTGCCGCGGTTCGAGAAGATCCAGCTCGTCCCGGTCCAGCCGCGGCAGCTGCTCGACCTGATCGAGCTCACCGCCTTCGCGGCCTCGTCCGACGAGACCCGGTACAACCTCAATGGCGTCTTCTTCGAGCCCGTCGCCGGCACGCTCCGCGCGGTCGCCACCGACGGCCACCGCCTCTCGCTCGCCGAGCGGGAGCTGCCGGGCGACTTCCACGTCAAGAAGGGCGTCATCCTGCCGCGCAAAGGCCTCGCCGAGATGAAGAAGCTGCTTCTCGACGCGGCCGAGGGCGACACCAAGCTCGGCTTCATCGACAGCTCGGCCGTCCTGCGGCGGCCCGGCGTGAACCTCGTCATGCGCCTCATCGACGGCGCCTTCCCTGACTACCGGCAGGTCATCCCGAAGTCGGGCGAGAAGCGCTTCACGGTCGGACGGGAGCGGCTCCTCGACACGCTCCGCCGCATCTCGCTGCTCTCCTCCGACAAGGCGCACGCGGTGAAGCTCGAGCTCGAGCCGGGGCTTTTGCGGGTGCTGTCGCAGAACCCGGACCTCGGCGAGGGGCGCGAGGAGGTGCCGGTCGAGTACCAGGGCGAGCCGCTCAAGATCGGCTTCAACGCGCGCTACCTCATCGACGTCCTCGGCGCGATGGTGAACCTCGAGCCGGTGGCGGTGCAGGACGTGGCGGTGGAGCTCGCGGACGACCTCTCCCCGGGCGTCGTGAAGCCGGCCGGCGAGAGCGCCACGCAGTTCACCGCGGTCGTCATGCCCATGCGCATCTGAGGGCGGTACGCGGCTCCTTTCGGTCGAGGTCCAGGACTTCCGCAACATCGCGCGGGCGCTCCTCGCGCCGTCGCCGCGGGCGACCGTGCTCGTCGGCGAGAACGGGCAGGGGAAGACCAACCTCCTCGAAGCCATCTACCTCGCCTGCACGCTGAAGCCACTGCGGGCGGTGCGCCTGGCGGAGCTCGTCCGCTTCGGCGCCGAGCGCGGGTCGGTGGCGGCGGACGTCGAAGGTCCGGGGGGAGCGCGCCGGGTCGCGGTCGAGGTCTCCCCCGGCGGGCGCACCGCCTACCTCGACGGCAAGCCGCAGGAGAAGCTCGACGCCTACTTCGAGGGGCTGGCCGCGGTTTGCTTCGCGCCCGACGACCTGCTGCTCGTGAAGGGCGGGCCCGAGGCGCGGCGGCGCTTCCTCGACCGGGCCGCCTTCAATCGCTGGCCGGCGGTGCTGGCGGAGGCGCGCGACTACGTACGGGCGCTGCGAGCCCGCAACGCCGCCCTCCGAGGCGCGGCGGCCGACGTCGAGGCGAGCTTCCGCGGGCCGCTCGTCAGGGCCGGTGCCCGGCTCCTCCGGCGCCGGCTCGAGCTGATCGCCGAGCTCGCGCCGCGGGTCGAGCGCGCCTACGCCGAGATCTCCGGGCCGGGCGCGCCGGCGGCCCGCATCGGCTACCGCGCCGCCGCGGGCGTCCCGGCCCAGGGGGACGAGGCCGAGCTCGCGCGCCAGCTGGCGTCGGCGCTCGAGGCCCGGAGCGGCCGCGATCGCGAGAAGGGCTACACGTCGGCCGGCCCGCACATGGACGACCTCACCCTCGAGCTCGACGCGCGCGGCGCCCGCTCCTTCGCGAGCCAGGGTCAGCAACGCGCGCTCGTGCTCGCGCTCAAGGTGGCGGAGATCGAGAACCTCCGGGCCGTGCTCGGCCGCCCGCCGCTCCTCCTCCTCGACGACGTCTCGAGCGAGCTCGATCCGCAGAAGAACCGGTTCCTCCTCGAGTACCTGGGAAAGCTGCCTGGACAGGCCTTCCTCACCACCACCGACCGCCGCCTGCTCGAGCCCGCGGCCGGGCCGGAGACCGTCTTCTACCGCGTCGCGTCAGGCGCCTTCACGCGCGAAGAATAACCTGTGTTTCCGGTATGTTGTACCTTGGTCGAGCGGCCAGTTCCGCCTTGCTGGAGCGGCGCCGCTCTGTTATAAATAAACACTCCTAAGCCCCTACAAAACCTCAGGAAAAGCGAGGGTATCCCTGGACACCGCCGAGAAGACCATCACCCCCCTGCCGAACGGCGCCGGGGCGGAAGAGTACGGCACGGATGCCATCAAGGTGCTCGAGGGGCTCGAGGCCGTCCGCAAGCGGCCCCACATGTACATCGGCGACGTCGGCGAGCGCGGGCTGCACCACCTCGTCTACGAGGTGGTCGACAACTCCGTCGACGAGGCGATGGCGGGGCGCGCCGACCGGATCGACGTCGTCATCCACTCGAACAACTCCATCACCGTCGTCGACAACGGCTCCGGCATCCCGGTCGGCCCGCACTCGACCGTGAAGGGGATGGACACGCTCGACGTCGTGATGACGAAGCTCCACGCCGGCGGGAAGTTCGAGTCGAACGCGTACAAGGTCTCGGGCGGACTGCACGGCGTCGGCGTCACCTGCGTCAACGCGCTCTCCGAGTGGCTCAAGGTCGAGGTCTATCGCGATGGAAAGGTGTGGGCCCAGCGCTACGAGAAGGGCAACCCCGCCGGCAGGGTGAGCGCGATCGGCGAGACCGGGCGGCACGGGACGAAGATCACCTTCCGCCCCGACTTCGGCATCTTCGAGGCGAAGGAGTACAGCTTCGAGACGCTCTCCGGGCGCCTGCGCGAGCTCGCCTTCCTCAACGCCGGCCTCCTCATCACCGTCGAGGACGAGCGCAGCGGCAAGAAGCACGAGTTCCACTTCAAGGACGGGATCCGGGAGTTCGCGCGCTACCTCAACAAGAGCCGCGAGGTGCTGTTCGATCCGCCCATCCACCTGCGGCAGGAGGTCGAGACCGAGCGCGGCTCCGCCACGGTCGAGATCGCGATGCAGTGGAACGACGGCTACGACGAGAAGGTCTTCGCCTTCGCCAACAACATCCACAACCACGAGGGCGGCACCCACCTCATCGGCTTCAAGACCGCGCTCACGCGCACCATCAACACCTACGGGACGAAGAACAACCTCTTCAAGGATCTGAAGGAGGAGGTCCCGAGCGGCGACGACATGCGCGAGGGGCTCGCCGCCGTCATCGCGCTCCGCCTGCCCGGCGCGAGCTTCGAGGGCCAGACCAAGACCAAGCTCTCGAACAGCGAAGCGAAGACGATCGTCGAGACGATGCTGAACGACCGGCTCTCCTCGTGGCTGGAGGAGAACCCGCAGCTCGCGAAGCGCATCTGCGGCAAGGTCGCCGAGGCGGCCCGGGCCCGCATCGCCGCCCGCAAGGCGCGTGAGACGGTGCGCCGCAAGGGGGCGCTCGACGGCGCCTCGCTGCCGGGCAAGCTCGCCGACTGCCAGTCGCGCGATCCGTCCGAGAGCGAGATCTACATCGTGGAGGGCGACTCCGCCGGCGGCTCCGCCAAGCAGGGTCGCGATCGGCGCACCCAGGCCATCCTGCCCCTGCGCGGGAAGATCCTGAACGTCGAGAAGGCGCGCTTCGACAAGATGCTCAGCTCGGCCGAGATCGCGACCATGATCACCGCGCTCGGCACCGGCATCGGCCCGGAGGAGTTCGACGTCGAGAAGATCCGCTACCACAAGATCGTCATCATGACGGACGCCGACGTGGACGGGTCGCACATCCGGACGTTGCTCCTCACCTTCTTCTTCCGGCAGATGCCGCAGGTGGTGGAGAAGGGCTACCTCTACATCGCGCAGCCTCCGCTCTACCGGATCCAGAAGGGCAAGAAGGAGCAGTACCTCAAGGACGAGGAGGCGATGGACGAGTGGCTGCTCGACCACGCCACCGAGAAGGCGAAGCTCCTGGCGGGCGAGACAGCCGTCGCCGGCGAGGATCTCAAGAAGCTGGCGCAGGACGCGATCGCGTACCGGGCCGTGCTCGAGCGCGCCGACCGCCGCCGCGACAAGCGCGTCATCGACGCGGCGATCCAGGTGGGCGATCTCGACTTCGCTCTCCTCAAGGACCACGCGCGGCTGAAGGAGCAGCCGGAGAAGATCTTCCACCTCGCGCAGAAGCTCCACCCCGACATCGAGGTGCGCTCGGCGCGCATCGAGCGCGACGTCGAGCACGACTGCGACGCGCTCGTGTTCGACACGCACGTGGCGGGCGCGCCGCGTCAGACGCGGCTCGACTTCGACTACCTCTCGGGTGCCGAGTGGACGGAGCTCTCCGAGCGCCACGCCAACGTGGCCCAGATAGGACCGGGTCCCTACAAGCTCGCGTTCGACCCGGGCGAGGAGGAGGTGGACGACGTCTTCCAGGCGGTCGAGGCGCTGAAGCGCGCCGCCAGCGCCGGCCAGACCATCCAGCGCTACAAGGGCCTCGGCGAGATGAACCCGGAGCAGCTCTGGGAGACCACGATGGACCCCGCCAAGCGCACCTTCCTCCAGGTGCGGGTCGACGACACGGTGGCGGCGGACGAGATCTTCAGCGTGCTCATGGGCGACGCGGTCGACCAGCGCCGCGAGTTCATCGAGAAGAACGCGCTCGACGCGCAGAACCTCGACATCTGACGGCGGCGGCCCCCGCGCGAGCCTCCGCCTTGGCGATCCGCAGGCGCGCTGCTACGCTCGGGCGTTAAGGCAGACGTGACGGCCGCGAGGCCGGTGCGGGCGCCACCAGAGGGCGCCCGGGAGCGGATACCGAGCGTGTCTCGCAAAGTGGGTGAGACGCCGTCGACGGGCCAGGGTGCGAGCGCGCCCAGCAGTCCTACTCTTGAGGCGTCGTCTAACGGCAGGACCGCGGACTTTGGATCCGCTCATGAAGGTTCGAATCCTTCCGCCTCAGCCAAGCCGCAGGCCGTCCGCTCGATGAATCAGCGCGCCGAGCTTCGGCCGCTCGCAATGCCGGCCCGGGTGACGGTGCTCGCGGTGGGCACCGTGCAGCGCCCGATGCTGGCCGAGGTCGGCGCCGCGCTCACCCACACGTTCGGTCCGGCGAGCCACCTCGGTCCGGCGCAGACGGCTCCGGTCTACGCCTTCAACAAGGACCGGCAGCAGTACCACTCGACGGCGGTGCTGCGCCGGCTCGCCCAGCTCAAGGAGGCGGCGCTCGGGCCGGTGCTGGCGGTGACCGACGTCGATCTCTTCGTGCCCGACGCGCCCTTCGTCTTCGGCGAGGCGGATCGCGACGCCCGCACCGCCATCGTGTCGCTGTGCCGGCTCGGGCACGGCCCCGACGGCCGCCCCGCCGAGCCGGAGCGGCTCCGCCGGCGCCTCCAGGCGGAGTCGATCCACGAGCTCGGGCACCTGCTCGGCCTGTCGCACTGCCAGGACGCGCGGTGCGCCATGTTCCTCTCGCACAAGCCGTCCGACTCGGATCGGAAGGGGGCGGGCCTGTGCGTCGCCTGCCGCACCGCGCTCGGGACGGCGTGACGCACAAGCGCGCCCGGTGTTCGTCGCCGTGAAGGTCCTCTGTCAGCGCGGGGAGGCGAGCTGCGGCGCCTGCTGTGGGATCTACAACCGGGCCGATCTCTCGCGGGCGGCGGTGTCGGAGCTGCTCGACCGGCGTACCGAGGCGCTCTCGGGCGTTCCACGGACGGCCGAGGCGTTCCGGGTCGCCGCGGCGCGGCTGCGCGGGGAGGAGGAGGCGCCGCTCTTCCCGCTGGTGCGTATCTGCCCGCTCCTCGGCTGGCTCGACCCGGGACGGACGCGCGTCGGTTGTCTCGCCCACCCGCTCGTCACCGGCGGCGTCGACCTGCGCGACTGCGGAGCCTACGACACCCGCACCTGCGACAGCTTCCTCTGCCCTTCCCATAGCTGGCTCTCCGAGGAGGAGGCGGATCTCGTGGCGCTCGCCTGCGCCGGGGATCCGTACCTCTACGGCCTCGTCGTGACCGACGTGCCGTTTCTGCGCGCCGCGCTCGGGGGCGTCGCGGCGCTCGCCGGCGCGCGCGTCGAGCGCCGCCACCTCGAGGACGCGCCGTTCCTCGCCGCCCTGCGCCGGCTCCTCGCGCTCAAGGAGGAGCTCGCGCCGGGATCGGACGGCCTCTTCGGCGCGTTCCAAGCCGGAGCGGACGGGGAGCCGGTGCCGCGCGCCATCGACTACGCCGCGCTGGGGCGCGCCGGCTCCTCGCCTCACGACGCGATCCTCACCTCGGTCGGGGCCGATCCACGATCGGGTAACGACCTCGACGCGCTCGAGGCCGAGGTCTCGGCGAGGCTCGAGGCGTGCGCCGACGCCTTCCCGGCCGCCCGCGATCCCGTGTCGGGACGATAGGTCTGGCGCCGGGGACCAGCTGGGGGGCCTGCCGAGCCACCGAGCGCTCGCGCGAGTCAGCTTTGGTCGAACCTTCGAAGAGCCGCTCCGTCCCCGCGACGTGGCGCGTACATTTCCTCCGTACGGCTTATCCGCGCGTCACGCTTCGGCGCGGTGGGCGGCACGAGACCACGGAGGTTTCCAATGCGAAGGGTGATGTTCGTCGTCGGAATCGCGGCCCTCGTCGGCTGCGGAGGGATCAGCAAGGAGCAGTACAGCGCCAAGGAGGCGGAGGCGGTTCAGGCCAAGGCGGCTGCGGAGGACGCGGGAAAAAAGGTGACCGCGCTCGAGTCCAAGGTGTCGTCGCTCGAGCAGGAGAATTCGGCTTTGCAGGCGCAGAACGGGGATCTCCAGAAGAAGCTCACCGAGACCAAGGCGACCGCGCAGTCGGAGATCCAGGAGAGGACGCCGCTCAAGGTCAACGAGCGACTGCTGTTCAAGGAGAATTCCTCCAAGCTCACGACCGAGAGCAAACACGCGCTCGACTCCATCGCCCAGGCCATCAAGCCGGAGCTGAAGGACAAGTCCGTCCTCGTCGCGGGGTACACGGATGATAGCGAGGGGGGAAAGGACGCCAAGATCAAGCGTTGGCAGCTCTCGTCGGCCCGTGCGGTCGAGGTCGCGAAGTACCTCGCCGGACGTGGCATCGACCCGTTGCACATCGCGGTCGCCGGCTTCGGCCAGGCCCGGCCCATCGCCCCGAACGACACGCTCGCGAACCGGGCGCTGAACCGCCGCGCCGAGCTCGCGCTGACGCCCTACAGCATGAAGTCGGGGACGCTCGAAGTGAAGCCGGCCGAGCTCGAGCCGAAGCAGTAGTCGAGCCGATGGCGGCCACTGTCCACGGGGCGGCGCTCCGGCGCCGCCCTGTGGCATCGACTTCTCGCGCCGAGTGGGAGACCAGGGATGAAAGCGATCACCGTGGAGCCCATGAAGCGGGGATCGGCACGACTCGAGGACATTCCGTGATCCAGTTGGCCGAGGCGTGAGCGGAGCGGCGGGGACAGGCGGCGATGATCGCGCTGACGAACGTCCCGCGGGCGATGAGGCTGGCGCCAGTCCTCCTTCGCCTCATCGCGGCCGCGGCGTGGCTCGCAGGCGGCGTCGCGGCCGCGGCGGAGGACCCGCCGGCCGAACGCTCCGCACGGCTCGAGGCGCCGCACGCGGTCTACTTCGAGGTGCTCGGCAAGGGCGGCGTCTACGGCGTCGGCTACGACTGGGCCTTCGCCGACCGCCTCGCCGTCGGAGGGACCGCCTCGTTCGTCGTCATCGACGACCAGCGCGTGGTCACGCTCGCGCCCTATGTCAGCGCGTACCCGTTCGCGGGGCGGAGCTCGGCGCTGCTCGTGCAGTTCGGCGCCGAGTTCGTCCACGTCAGCGTGCCGTCGACCGTCCCCGGCTTCTCGGGCACGACCTCGACCGGCCTCGGCGGACAGTTCTCCGTCGGATACGAGTTCCGCTCGCGCTTCCTGTTTCGCTTCCTCGCGACGGGCGTCTTCGGGCGCGGCGGGTTCCGGCCCTGGGCGGGGATCGGGCTCGGGGGAGCTTTTCGATGACCGCGGGTGCACTTCGCGCCTCCGTGCGGAGCATCGCGCTTCCGGCCGCGGCGGCGCTGGCGCTCGCCGCGGGCGCGTGCGCGCGCCACGACCATCCGGGCGGCGATCGGTTCGTCCCGTTCGCCGAGATCCAGGGCGAGCTCCAGCCCGAGCTCGCCAACGACGCGCCGCCCGCGGCGCCGCCGTCTGGGACGCTGAGGGTCGTCACCTACAACGTCCACTACGGGGCCGACGTGGCCGGCCTGACGGCCGCGTTCCTCGACGTCCCCTCGCTCGCCGCGGCGGGCGTCGTGCTCCTCGAGGAGATCGACGCGCATCCGGGGGAGGGCGGCACCCGTGCGGCGCGCCTCGCGAGCGCGCTCGGGATGAACCACGCGTTCGCGCCGGCGTGGGCCTATCCTGACGGCGGCACCCACGGGCTCGCCGTGCTGAGCCGGTGGCCGATCACCTCGGCGGGCGTCCTCGACCTGCCTTACTTCGAGCTGGGCTCGGCCAGCGAGCGCCGCATTGCGCTCCGGGTGACGCTCCAGATCGGAGACCGGGAGCTCGTGGTCATCGCGATCCACCTCGACACCCGCATCAACGTGAACGACCGGCTCACGCAGCTCTCCTCCGCGGTGCAGCTCGCCGATCCGGCGTGCGTCTTCGGCGGCGACTTCAACACGCTCCCGTTCGTCTGGGCGGGGCGGTACCTCCCCCTGCTCCCGCAGGACGCGGTCGCGCCGGTCGACGTCGCCGGCGCGGTCGATCAGTACATGGTGAACCAGGGCTTCTTGGCGCCGACGGCGCACAGCGGCGACACGACGAACGACTCGCCGCCGCTGCCGAACTTCAAGATCGATTCGATCTACCTGCGCGGATACGAGGCGACCGGCTCCGCCGTCGAGCGGTCCGCGACCGTGTCCGACCACTTCCCGCTCTGGGTCGACGTCGTGTGGCCGTGACCGTTTGTCGCCGCGAGCGCATCGACCTGTCGGCCCGGTGGGCGGCGTCAGCCCTGATGGCAGCTTACTTGGCGGGCGCGGCGAGCACCTTCGCGTCGTTGAGATGCTGCACGAGGACGTCCGCGATCTCCGACTTGGCCTGCGCCGGCGAGTTCGGGTTCTGCGTCTCGGTCGTGAGCGACCAGACGAGCCGCTCGCCCTCGAGGGCGTACAGCCGCGATTCGACCTTGACCGTGGTCTCGACCTCGACGGTGGGGGGCGTGTACATCGTCGTGTACGAGTAGCCCCAGTATCCGTACGCCGTGACCGGGACCGGTGCCCCCGCGGTCACCCGCTCCGAGCGGGAGACGCCGGCCCGGATGACGAGCGCGCCATCGCAACCCTGTTCCCGGATGAGCTTCTTCACGAGATTCAGGTCGCGTTCGCTGCCCTCGGGGATGAAGGTGTAGCTCTGGACCGCCGCGCCGGGAGGCAAGCGCGACACGATCTCGTCCTCGACGATGCGCCGGCGGGCTGGATCCGGAGTGGCGACACCCACGGCGATGTGCCGCAGCGGCTGCGTGAGCGTGGGGTCGCGCCACTCGGCGACCGGCTTCGTGCCGGCGCAGCCGGGGACGACGGCGGCAGCGACAGCGACCGCGAGCAGGCCGTGCAGTGACTTCATGAATTCGATCCTCCGAGAGACGAACGTCGTCAGGAATCCGAGTCACGCGCGATCGTAGTGGGCGAGCGGCGGGACGACGAGCAGAAATCCGGGACGAGCGAGCCGCACGAAACCGAGCCGCTGTCCGCGAAAGCAGTGCCGCTCGGCGCTCCTCGCGAGGGTCGCACCTCCGGCATCACCCTGCGGGGATAGCCCCTCGCGGTCCTGACGGGTTCCATTCGGATTGCTCGTGCACAAATCGCGGCGAGGTGATCCCACGAGCGCCGCGCAGGGCGAAATGAACGCTGTTACGATGGGCTCCTGCATGCGAAGGCTCCGGAGGCGGGCCGCCCTCGCCGCGGCCGTGCTGACCGTCCAGCTCGGACCCGCCGCGGCCCGGGCCGCGCCGCCGTGGGCGTTTGCCGGCGCGGCGAGGGTGCGTGCCACCGAGGTACCGCCGGGCGGATCCGCCGTGCCCGCCGATGCATCCGCCCGGCCCGCCGATGCCGCACCCGCCGCGGTCCCGCTGCCGCTCATCGTCGGCGCCTCGGAGCAAGCGCTGGCGGCGGTCGCGCGGATCGAGCGGGCGATGCGGAACGACGCCGAGCTGGACCGGATCGTCCGTGCGCTCCCGGACGAGGAGCGCAACGTGTCGCGTCTGCGCGCCGCTGTCGCGGCGGGCCGGCTCTCCTTCGACGCGGAGCGGGAGCTCCTGGGGGTCGAGCGCGAGCTCGTGCGCACCGAGGGGCGCCTCGCCGAGCTCAGCGGGGCGCTGGAGGCGCGGGCGCAGCAGGTGCAGGCGTTCATCGGCGAGCTGAGGAAGCTCCACGCCAGCTGGGACGCCACGGCGGCGTCCCCCGACCTCTCCAGCGCGCCGCCGCGAGCCCGGGAACGCACGGCCGAGACGGCTCGGCGCATCGCGGAGGTCGAGGGCCTCGAGGACGGGTACGTCTCGCGCCTCATCGACCTCCAGGACCGGGTGGCGGGCCTGCGACTGGACCTCGCCACGTCTCGCGCCGCGGTGGACGATGCTCAGCTCAGGTACGAGCGGCAGCTCTTCGACGCGGAGAGCACGCCGCTGTGGAGGGCGGTCGGCCAGTCGCGCTCGGCGGCGGACGAGACGCGCCGCGCCGGCCACGGGCTGGCGATCGCGGCATCGTCCATCGGACGGTACCTCGCGTCGCCCGAAGCGAGCCCGTTCGTGGACCTCGCCCTGTTCCTCGTCGTCGCCGCCGCGCTCTGGGCGCTGCGGCGCGCGCTCGCCTCGGACCCGCGCTCGGTCGACATTGCGCCGGCGCGGCTGGTCAGGCACCCCATCGTCTCGGCGCTCGCCGTGGCGCTGGTGCTCGTCCCGGTGCTGGAGCGCGGGGCCCCGCCGCGGCTCGTGGACGCTGCGCTGCTCGCGGCCACGGTACCGTTCACCGTCCTCGCCGTCGCAGCGTTGCCGCGGACGCTGGCGGTCCCCGCGGCCGTTCTCGCCCTCCTCATCGCCGTCGACCGGTTGACCCTGCTCGGCCCCGGCCACACCGCGGGTGCCCGGCTCCTGCACCTGGCCGTGTGCCTCGCCGGCGCCGGTGTGGCGCTCCGGGGCGTGCGCCGCGGCGGCTGGGCGACGGCGCTCGGCGAGGGCCGCTCCGCATCGCTGGCGCGCGCGGGTGTGTGGTGTGCGCTGGCGCTCCTCTCCGTCTCGGCCCTCGCCAACGTGCTCGGGAACGTCACGCTCGCGGTGCGGCTCCAGCAGGGAACGCTGTTCAGCGCCGCGAGCGCCCTCTTCTGGGCGGGGCTCTGGCGCATCGCCTCGGTCGCGGTCCACGTCTTGCTCTGTACGAGCTGGGCGCAGCGCGTCCGCCTGGTACGGCTGCACGCCCCGCTGCTCGAGCGCCGGGCCGTCGCGGCCGCGCGCTGGTTGCTCGCGGCGGTCTGGGCCTGGTCGGCCGGGAGGGTGTTCCGCGTCGCCGATCCGGTGCTGGCCGCGGCGGGCGCCGTGCTGGGGCGCAAGCTGGAGGTGGGGAGCCTCTCCGTCTCGCTCGGCGACGTCGCGCTGTTCGCGCTGATCCTGGCCATCTCGGTGCAGCTCGCGCGGCTGGTCGGGTTCTTGCTCGACGAGGGCGTGCTCCCGTCGTTGCCGCTCGCGCGCGGCCTGCCCGACGCCATCTCCAAGACGACGCGCTATCTCCTCGTGGCCCTCGGCGCGCTGGCGGCGGTGTACGCGGCGGGGATCGAGCTGAGCCGGTTCAGCCTCCTCGCGGGCACCCTCGGGGTCGGCATCGGCTTCGGGCTCCAGAACATCGTCAACAACTTCGTCTCCGGGCTCATCCTGCTCTACGAGCGGCCGGTCCAGGTGGGAGACGCCATCGAGGTCGGGACGCTGCTCGGCGAGATCCAGCGGATCGGGATCCGTTCCTCCACCGTGCGCACGTATCAGGGCGCGGACGTCATCGTGCCGAACGGCACCCTCATCCAGAGCCAGGTCGTGAACTGGACGCTGACCGACCGCTCCCGCCGCGCGGACATCCCCGTCGGCGTCGCGTACGGCACTGACCCCGAGCAGGTGCGGCGGATCCTGCTCGCGGCGATCGAGGGCCGCGACGACGTCCTGCCGAAGCCGGAGCCGGCGGCCCTGTTCACCGGGTTCGGAGACAGCTCGCTCGCGTTCGAGCTGCGCTTCTGGGCCCGGTACGACCGGTGGGTGTTCGTGGCGAGCGAGGTCCGCGAGGTGATCCTGCGCGAGCTCGGGCGAGCGGGGATCTCCATCCCCTTCCCGCAGCGCGACGTCCACTTCCACGCGGTAGACGCCGGGCCATCCGCGCTCGCGGCGCGGAACACCGCCGTCGGCTCGGTCCTCCCCGCGGGCCAAGCGCCAGCACCAGAGCGGGGGGCCGGCGAGCCGGGGCCCAGCCGTGGCGACGGGTAGCCAGGCGAGCGCCTCATGGTCAGGTGTACCGGCAGTCGACAGGTCGCCTGCTGAAGTGAAGTGAGAATTGCGCAGACGTCATTGGCGCAGCGGTTGGGGCCGCGCTCGATTGCGACACGACCGCTGCACTTCGCCGGCGTTACCATGGGACATGGCCACCACGGCTCCGGTCCCCCACGGCGACATCACGCGCATCACGCTGTCGGTCCTCGGAATCAGCCTGCTCATCGGGGGCAGCCTCTGGGTGCTGCGGCCGTTCCTCGAATCGCTGCTCTGGGCCGTGACGATCGTCGACGCGACCTGGCCCTTGCTTCTGCTTCTCGAGAGGCGTCTCGGGGGGAGGCGGGGTCCTGCGGTGGCGGTGATGACGCTGGCGCTGCTCCTCGTGCTGATCGTGCCGCTCTATGTGGCGGTCGAGACGATCGTCGACCAGGCGGATCGCATCACGGCCCTCGTTCGCATGCTGCCCACGCTTCAGTTGCCCGCGCCGCCGCAGTGGGTGTCGGACCTCCCCGTCGTCGGTCAGAGGGTGGCGGAGTTCTGGAACGCCGCCGCGACCGATCCTCAGGAAGTCACGGAGCGGCTGGCGCCCCACTTCAGGGCGGCCCTGGCGTGGTTCGGTGAGCAGGCGGGGAGCTTCGGGAGCATGCTCGTCAAGTTCATCCTCACCGTCCTGATCTCGGCCATCCTCTTCGCGAAGGGTGAGGCCGCCGTCGACCAGCTGTGCCGCTTCTTCCGCAGGCTGGCCGGTGAGCGCGGCGACGCGATCGTGGCGCTGGCTGGGAAGGCCATCCGCGCCGTGGCGCTGGGGGTCGTCGTGACGGCGCTCGTGCAGGCGGCGATCGCCGGGATCGGCCTGGCGGTGGTGGGAGTTCCCTACGCCGGCCTGCTCGCGGCGATCGCGTTCGTGCTCTGCATCGCCCAGCTCGGCCCGATCCTCGCCATGATCCCGGGCGTCGTCTGGCTGTACGCGTCCGGCTCGCCGGGGCGGGGCACGGTGCTGCTCGTCATCATGGTGGGCGCCCAGGTGATCGACAACGTCATCCGCCCGCTCCTCATCAAGCGGGGAGGAGCCGATCTCTCGCTGCTGCTCATCATCTCCGGCGTCGTCGGCGGGCTCCTCTGGCTGGGGGTGATCGGCCTCTTCGTCGGCCCCGTCATCCTCGCCGTCGCCTCGACCCTGCTCGACGGCTGGATCACCTCCGGCCTCGGCGAGGCGGCGCAGGGACCAGCGACGGAGGTCGTCGGCAAGCCGCGCAGCACGCCGCACGGCGAAGGGCAGATCACACGCCAGACTTGAGAGCCAAGGCCCTGAGCGGGCGTGACGATCCCATTCATCTCATGACGTTCCGCCCTGCGCCGGCTGGCCCTGCGCCGGCTCCTGCCACCCGCCGCCCAGCGCGCGGTAGAGCTGCACGGCGTAGAGGACCCGCGCGAGCTGGGTCCTGACCAGGGTGAGCTGCGCGCTGTAGGCCTGGCGCTGGGAGTCGAGCACCTCGAGGTAGGTGGACACCCCGCCCTCGTATCGCATGAGCGCCAGCCGCTCGGCGGCGGTGGTCGCCTTCACCTGCAGGTCAACCTGGACGAGGACCGCCTCCAGCTTGCGGTAGCCCACGGCGGCGTCGGACACCTCGCGCAGGGCCACCAGGACCGCGCTGCGGTAGAGGGCCACCGCCTGCTCCATGCGCGCGCGCGCCGCACCTTCCAGCGCGGCGAGGCGCCCCCCCTGGAAGATCGGGGCGAGCAGGCTCCCGCCCAGGCTCCATGTCGCGGCGTCGCCCTTGAAGAACGTGCTGAGGCTGAAGCTGTCGAGCCCGACCGATCCGTTCAACGAGAGGGCCGGGAGGCGATCCGCGACGGCCACGCCCACGCGGCGGGTGGCGGCGATGAGCAACTGCTCCGCGGCGACGAGGTCGGGCCGGCGCTGGAGCAGCGCGGCCGGGACGCCGGTCGGCAGGGCAGGCGCGAGCTCCGAGGGCAGCGGGGCGCCACGCTCGATCGGCCCCGGCGGGCGGGCCAGCAGCACGCACAGCTGGTGCTCGGCGAGCGCGATCTGCCGCTCGGTGTCCGGGATGGCGGAGGCGGTCACGGCCAGGTCGGCGCGGGCCTGGTTCAGCTCGAGGTCGTTTCCCACCCCGCCCTCGGCGCGCTGCTGGAACAGCTTGACCGTATCTTGCCGCGAGGCCGTGTTGCGCTGGGCGATCTCGAGCTCGAGGTCGAGCTCGCGCAGCTCGAGGTAGGTGGTGGCCACGGAGGCGACGAGCCCCAGCACCACGGCGCGGCGCCCCTCCTCGGTGGCGAGCAGATCGGCGAGCGCCGCGTCCCGCGCGTTCCGGACGCGGCCCCAGATGTCGAGCTCCCAGGTCAGCCCCAGCGCCGCGGTGTAGCGGCCGGTGGGGCTGGTGCCGGGAGTGCCGGGAGGAAAGATCTCGCGCGATTGGCGCCCCCAGTCGGCGTTGGCCATGGCCGCGATCTGGGGGAACAGGTCGGCCTTCGCCACGCCCACCAGCGCGCCCGCCTCCAGGACGCGCGCGGCCGCCAGCGCCAGATCCTGGTTGTTCTGGAGCGTCTCGCGGATCAAGCCCTGTAGGACGGGATCGCGATACAGCTCCCACCACGGCAGGTCCGCGATCGACGCCGCCTGCTCCGCCGTGACCTCGGGGCGGTAGTTCTCGGGGACGGGGAGGTCGGGCCGCTGGTACTTGGGCCCCACCGCGCAGCCGGCGACGGCCAGCGCCAGCAGCGCGGTCGTCGTGGTGAGCAGACGCGTCACGGGTCCTCCTAGTGGTGCGAGAGGGTCACGCGGGCGGGTGGCTCCGGCTTGGCTTCCGGTGCTGCGCGGGCTCGGCCGCCCGTGAGCCGCTCGACGACGACGAAGAGCACCGGCACGAGCACCACCGCAAGGGCGGTCGCCACCAGCATCCCCGAGAAGACCGCCATGCCCATCACCTTGCGCGACTCCGCGCCGGCGCCGCTGGCGCGGACGAGCGGCACGACGCCGAGGATGAACGCGAAGGCGGTCATGAGGATGGGCCGCAGGCGGAGCTTGGCCGCATCGAGCGCCGCCTCGACCAGGGGCTTGCCTTGCTCCACGTTCATCTTGGCGAACTCGACGATGAGGATGGCGTTCTTCGCGGCGAGCCCGACGAGCATGACGAGCCCGATCTGCGCGAAGACGTTGTTGACGTAGCTCGGGCTGGCGAAGCGGGCGAGGTACAGGCCCAGGAACGCGCCGAAGGCGGCGAACGGCGTCCCCAGGATGACGCTCATGGGCAGCGCCCAGCTCTCGTACTGCGCGGCCAGGATGAGGAACACGAACACCATCGCGAACACGAACACGATGGCGCCCTGACCGCCGGCCCTCTTCTCCTGGAAGGACGTGTTCGACCAGTCGTACCCGAAACCCTCGGGCAAGACCTCCTTCGCCACCTGCTCGAGGGCCGCCATCGCCTGGGCGGAGCTGTACCCGACCGCCGGCACGCCGTTCACCTCCGCCGAGCGGTACAGGTTGAAGCGGTTCGTGAACTCGGGGCCGGCGGTGGGCCTCGTCCGGATCACGGTGTCGAGCGGAACCGACCCCCCCGTTCCGCGCACGAAGAAGAGCCCGAGCTTGTCGATACCGGTGCGGTACTCCGGCTCGGCCTGCAGGTACACCTTGTAGACGCGTCCGAAGCGGTTGAAGTCGTTGATGTAGGTGCTGCCCAGGAGCGAGCCGAGCGTCGTGTTCACGTCCTGCAGCGGCACGCCGAGCTTCAGGACCTTGTCGCGGTCGATGTCGGCGTAGATCTGGGGCACCGAGGCGCGGAAGACGACGTTCGCGGTGCCGATCTCGGGGCGCTTGCGGGCCGCCGCGACGAACTTCTGCGCCGCCTCGGCCAGCGTCTCCGGCGTGCCCCCCACGCGGTCCTGGATCACGAGCGTGTAGCCGGAGCCCGTCCCCAGCCCCGGGATCGGCGGCGGCAAGAATGCGAGGCCGTTCGCCTCCGGGATGCCGCGGGCGAACTGCCCGTTCAAGGCCCGGATGATCTCGAAGACGTGCTCCTCCTTCGCCTTGCGATCGTGCCAGGGCTGGAGCGACACGAAGATGAACGCGGTGTTCGAGGCGTAGGCGCCGGTCAGCATGCTGTAGCCGGTGACCGCCGTCGTGTAGGCGACCCCCTTCGTGTTCTTGATGATCTCCTCCGCCCGCTGGCTGGCGGCGTTCGTCCGCTCCAGCGAGGCGGCGTCCGGCAGCTGCAGGTTCACGAAGAAGTAGCCGTTGTCCTCGTCGGGGACGAAGCCGCCGGGGATGCGCGTGCCCAGCACGCCCGCGAGCACGACGACCACCGCCACGATCACCACGCTCCGGAACGCCTTCCTCACCAGGATGGCGGTGAAGGACAGATAGCCGTCGGTGAAGCGGCCGAAGACCCGGTTGAACCAGTTGTAGAACGGCGTGAGGAACGACTTCTGCGCGGGCCGGAGGAGCAAGGCGGCCAGCGCGGGCGACAGGCTGAGGGCGTTGAAGGCCGAGAACAGGACCGAGATGGCGATCGTCACCGCGAACTGCTGGTAGAGGCGGCCGGTGATGCCGCCCATGAACGCGACCGGCACGAACACCGCCGTGAGCACGAGCGCGATGGCGACGACCGGGCCCGAGACCTCCTTCATCGCCTGGCTCGCCGCCTCCTTGGGGGTCATCCCGTGCTCGATGTGGTGCATGACCGCCTCGACCACCACGATCGCGTCGTCGACCACGATGCCGATGGCGAGCACGAGCCCGAGCAGCGACAGGGTGTTGATGGAGAACCCGAGCAGCGGGAAGACGATGAACGTGCCGACGAGCGACACCGGGACGGTGAGCAGCGGGATGAGCGTCGCCCGCCAGTTCTGGAGGAAGATGAAGACCACCAGGATGACGAGGACCACCGCCTCGAAGAGCGTGTGGACGATCTCGTCGATGCCGGCGCTGATGGCGAGGGTCGTGTCGAGCGTCACCTCGGCCTTGACGTCTCCCGGAAAGCTCTTCGCCAGCTCGTCCGTGAGCGCCCGGACCTTGGTCGAGACGTCGAGAGCGTTGCTGCCGGGGGCCTGGTACACGGCGATGACGGCCGCGTCCTTGCCGTTGAGCCGGCCCTGCGAGTTGTAGAGCAGCGATCCCAGCTCGATGCGGGACACGTCCTTGAGGCGCGTCTGCGAGCCGTCGGGGTTCGTCCGGACGATGACCTCGCCGAACTCCTCCGCCGTCGGCAGCCGGCCCTTGGTGCGGACGACGTAGGTGTACTGGGTCCCCTTCGGCGCCGGGGGGCCGCCGATCTGACCGGCGGGCGAGAGTACGTTCTGCTGGTTCACGGCGTTGACGAGATCGGGGATGGTGAGGTTCATCACCTTGAGGCGATCGGGCCTCACCCAGATCCGCATCGCGTAGTCGGAGCCGCCGAACAGCACGACGTCGCCCACGCCGCTGATCCGCTTGAACTGATCGTTGATGTTGATGGCGGCGTAGTTCGACAGGAACCGCGAGTCGTAGGTGCCGCGCGCCGAGGTGAGCGTCACCAGCACGAGCGGAAAAGCGAGCGACTTCTTGACGGTGACGCCGTAGTTCTTGACCGGGGTCGGCAGGCTCGCCATGCCCTGCGAGACGCGGTTCTGCGTGAGCACGTTGTCCATGTCGAGGTTCGACCCGACCTCGAAGGACACCTCCAGCTTGAGCGTGCCGTCGTTCGCGTTCGTCGACTTCATGTAGAGCATGTTGTCGACGCCGTTGACCTGCTGCTCGAGGGGCGTCGCCACCGCCTGCTCCACGTCGACCGCGGCCGCGCCCGTGTAGGTGGTCGTGACCTGGATGAGCGGGGGCGTGATGTCCGGGAACATCGCGATGGGGAGCTTCGTGAGCGAGACCGCGCCGGCGATGACCATGACGATGGAGATCACCATCGCCACGATGGGGCGGCGGATGAAGAACTGACCCATGGCTCACTTCCCCTCGGCGGCCGCCTGCGGCGCGCTCGGCGCGACCGGCCGGACCACCATCCCGTCCTTCAGGCGCTGGGCGCCCGCCACGATCGCGCGGTCGCCCGCCTTGAGGCCGTCCTCGATGAGCCACTGATCGCCGACGCGAGGGCCGGGCTTCACCTTTCGTGTCTCGACCTTGTCGCCCTCCCCCACCACGTAGACGAAGTAGGTGCCCTGGATCTCCTGGACCGCGCGCTGGGGGACGAGCAACGCCCCCTTCCGCACCTCCGAGGTGAACTTGAGCTTTCCATATTGTCCGGGGCGCAGGAGGGCGTCGGGATTGGGGAACCCCAGATCGACCCGCAGCGTACCGGTCGTCGGGTCGACCGCCCGGTCGACGAAGAGCAGCTTTCCCTTCTGCGGATAGGTCGAGCCGTCGGCGAGCTCGAGTCGGGCATCGGAGGTGCGGTTCTCCTTTTCCTTGGCGGCGTCGGCGATGGGTTTCGCGAAGCGCAGGTAGTCGGACTCGGTGATGTTGACGCTGACGCGGATGGGATCCAGCGCCGAGACGGTGGTGAGGAGGGTCACCCCGGGGCCTACGAGATCACCCACCTTGTGCTCGGCGCGTCCGGCGATGCCCGATACCGGGGAGGCGATCCGCGTGTACCCGAGGTTGAGCCGCGCCTCCTCCACGGCGGCGCGTTGCGCCTCCACCTGGCTGCGTCCGGCGCGCTGCGCGGCAATGGCGTTGTCGAGATCGGCCTGGGGGACGGCGCGCGCGGCCGCGAGCGGGGTGTAGCGCTTCACGTCCAGGTCGGACTTGGCCAGGTTCGACTGCGCCGTGGCGAGCGTCGCCTGAGCCTGCGACAGCGCGGCGCGGAACGGCAGGTCGTCGATGGTGAAGAGCAGGTCGCCCTTCTTCACCTTCGAGCCTTCTCGGTAGTCGATGGACGCGAGGTAGCCCGCGACGCGCGCCCGGATCTGGACGTCCTCGAAGCCGGAGAGCTGACCGACGAGCTCCATTCCGACGGGAACGTCCTTCTGCGCCACCTCCACCACCGGGACCTCGGGGACGGCCGCGGGCGGCGGCTCGGCCTTCCGGGCGCAGGCCGCCACGGCGCACAGGAGCACGGCGGCCCGCCAAAGCACGTTCCAGCTTGATCCACGCATGAGCGCTCCGAGGGCAGGAGAGCTGCGATGCCGCGAAGGTAACCCCACGGGAACGCCATCACTCATTCGGCTGATGGGGTTCGACGAAAGCTTATGGCCCTCGACCGGGCTGGGTTGCTGAGCCTTCGTTTAGCTACGTCACGGCCCCGACGAGCCTAAGCTTGGAGCATGCCCACGCTCGGCAAGCTGATCCTCGCGCTGGCTCTGCTGCTCCCGATCGCATCGTCCGCCCAGGCCCCAGGGTACGGCGCGCCGCAGTACGCGCAGCCCTTCAAACCGAGCTTCGAGCTCGGCGGGTTCGCGGGGTACCACATCGCGAGCGACCTCAACTTCGCCACGGGGAGCGCCGGCATCGACGGATCGGCGAGCTACGGCGCGGTCCTGCGCGCGCGGGTCCGGCCCGGCCAGACCGTCGAGCTGCTGTGGGTGATCGTCCCGACCACCACGCACATCCACTCGGCTCTCGGTACGGGCAGCGCCGATCTGACGATCAACTACTTCCAGATCGGTGGAGAGCACTCGTTCCGGAGGGACAACCTCGAGCCCTATCTGTCCGGGACCCTGGGGGCTGCCGTCTACTCGCCCGGCACCCTCGTGCTGTCGAGTGGGACGACGTTCCACGGCAGCGACATCTGGCGCTTCGCGTTCACGGTCGGCGGCGGGCTCAAGATCTGGCTCGCCGAGAAGGTCGCGCTGCAGCTCGAGGCACGCATGCTGGCGCCGGTGTGGTTCTCGAGCGGGTCCTTCTTCGTGGGCACCGGCGGCGCCGCGTTCGGCGTGAGCGGCGGGATCCCGGTGGTGGAAGGCAACTTCACGGGCGGCCTCGTGCTGGCGCTGTGAGCCGGCCCGAGGGCGCGAAGCGCTTCGCCCTCGCTCACCACCCGTCGAGCAGCGTGTAGTGCGCCGCGACGATGGCGGCGTGCTGCGAGATGTCCGGGTTGTACGGGTAGCTGCCGTGGCGGCGCGCCCACGCGACCGACGCGCTCACGGCATGCGGTCCGCTCACCCGGACCGTGAGATTGGCGCGGCCCCACTGGATGTCCTCCGACTGGCCCTTCGCGTAGGCGCCCGAGATCCAGTACGCGCGGGTCTGCACGTCGAGGATGACCTGGTCCCTGAGGGAGCCCCGCAGCTCGAGGACGCCTTGCGCGCCCGGGCCGAAGTGGTAGTCGCGAGCGAAGAGCGGCTCCTGTGCCCCTCCGGCGCCCCACGGCAGGAACTCGGCCGCGGTCGTCCCGCGCAGCTCGAACCAGCCCCAGCGCTTCATCAGGCTCACGCCGGGCCCCAGGCCGAACCCGGACGCGTCGAACACCGGAAAGCTGATGACGTCGTACGAGGCGACGAGCCCCCACAGGCCGCCCCAGTCCGTCGCCGGACCGATCGTCTCGCCCACGACGAGCCCGCGCATGAGCAGGGCCGCCGTCCTCTGCGCGACGTTCGTGAACGCGAAGTTGCCCAGGAACTCGAAGTGATCGAAGGGTTGCTTGAGGCGCAGGTCCGGGGTCCCTGGCACGCCGTAGATGATGTGCACCGCGATGTCCGCCCACGGGCCCACGGTGGTCTGGCTCGCTCCTGTCCGGTTGTCGTGCGCCCACCCGGCGAAGATCATCCCGACGCTGAACTCGCCGATCCAGGACGGCGGGAGCAGCATCGGCCCCTGGTACTTCTCCCCGAAGAAAAACCGGTTCGCGCCCGCGACGGGCGACACGGCGAACGCGGCGAACTGACGCCAGAAGCTCGGGTTCTCGCCCGCGGAGTCGAGGATGAGGCGGTGCAGCCGGTAGAGCACCTCGCCGAGGACGGCGCCGCCGAAAGGCGTGGTCACCTGGTCGTTCACCGAAGGTGATTGCACCTCCATGAACTGCTCCCAGATGATGGAGCCCAGGAACGCGAACGCGGTCGACTCGTAGAAGTTGTGCCCGGTCGATCGTCCGGCGGTGTAGAAGGCGTGACCTTCGTAGGGGTGGCCGAACTGGTTCACCCAGTACGGATCAGTGTCGATGATCCAGCCCTTCCGGAAGTTCTGCCCGATCGTGTCGAAGCCGATCTGCGAGAAGTGGTTGCCGGCCCAGTAGCTCACGAACCACATGCCGAAGTTGATGCCCACGACCTCGCCGAGCGCGAGCCACGTGTTCTTCTCGGAGCCGGTCGGGCGCGGCTTCCAGTCGGGGTCCGCGAACGGCGGCCGCAGGTGGAACCACGTCCGACCTTCTTCCGTCCAGGTGCTGGCGTCGGCGCCGAGCGTGAGCTTCAGCTGGCCGGAGCCCACGCTGGGCGGGGCCTCGGCGAACGCGGGGAAGGCGTCGTCCGCGCGCCCGGCGGGCGCCAGCGCGAAGACGGCGGTAGCGAGGGTGAGCGCGAGCAGCGGGCGCAGCATGCCGGTAGTGGGGATCATCCGAGGGAGTCCGGCTTGCCGTCGCGGTTGTCGTCCATGTAGCCGTCGATCGACGCCGCGACGTTGGCCTCGATCTCTGCACGGACCGCGGGATCCGCGCTGGTCGGGTCGAGTCCGGCGCCGTCGGCGCCGACGAACCAGCGGTTGGGCGCGACATTGACGGTGACGTTGTTGTGGTTCGTCCCGTTCCTGAAGACGGCGGGCCGAAGCAGCACCTGCTGCAGCGAGGACTCGATGGTGAAGGGCGCCCCGCCCGGCATGCGGCCCTGGATGATGAAGGTGCGGCCGAGCAGCGGCGCCAGCGCGGGGTCGGCGTCGACCTCGTCCTGCGTGACGGGGCGCAGGTCGATGTCGATCTCGTAGTACGACTTCCAGGCCACGCGCCTCGCGCTCACGATCTGGGTCATCGCGCCGGGCTCGAGCCGATCTCCGGACACGTCGAGCAGCACCAGGCCGGGACCGATCACGGCCTCTCCGGCGGTGCGCTCGCCCGCCGTCGTGTTCGCGGACGCCAGCCGGATGTCGCGCAGGACGATCTG
>DATLJU010000129.1:0-12668 GCA_035538735.1 Anaeromyxobacteraceae bacterium
GAAGACCGCCACCGGTGAGCTGCACTCCGGCGCTTCGGCCGGCTGCGGGACGGCGCTCGCCTCGCCCGCGTCCGCCGCGAGCGCGGCCGGCCGCGAAGCGCGGTCGGCCTGCGTGTCGGCCGCCGCTGGCACGGCGGGGGCTCGTCCCCCACCACCCGAAGGGGAGGGCGGCGGTCCGCAGCCGCCGGCGATCGCCAGGAAGGCGATCGAGAGGAGCCAACACCCCCGCGCCTCGGACGGACGCGCTGCCCCTCGTCGCTGACGCACGCCCGCACTGTAGGGTGCCCGTTTCTGTCCCCGCGACGTGGGACACTGCGTACACCGAGGGTGTCGTGCCGCGATGTCGCACGGTCCGTGACCATCGCCCACATTCGGCCTGGCCCGGAGACAAGACCTACCGCGATCGATCGCGTGCGACGCGAGACAATCCCACGACCACGGTACCCGGAGCGTGCATGGCCACGACCTACGACGACGTCATGGAGGAGGCGCTTCGTCTGAGCCGCCCCAGCCGGCTGCCCTGGGTGCTCCTCGTCCTGGCGCTCGCCGCTGGCGTCGCCAGCTCGCTCTTCCTCCTCCGCCGGAACGAGGCCCTCCGCGCCGAAGCGTCGAGCGTCCATGCGACGGCGCTCGACTCAGGCGCCAAGCTCGCCGAGGCGCGCGCCGCGGTCGCGCACCTGCAGACGGAGCTCCAGCTGCTCGAGAAGGACAACACGAGCCTCGTTGCGACCCAGCACGAGCTCGTGAGCAGCGTCCACGTGAAGGAGGACGAGCTCGCCAGGCTCAAGGAAACGGCCGAGCAGCTCGAGCAGAAGATGAAGGCCGAGATCGCCCGGGGCGAGATCCAGCTGTTGCAGGCGAACGGTCGGCTCCAGGTGGACCTCGTCGACAAGATCCTGTTCGACTCGGGCGACGCGAAGATCTCGAAGCGCGGCGAGGAGGTGCTCGCTCGCGTCGGAGCCGTCCTGTCCAGCGTGGAGGACCGGCAGATCCAGGTGGCGGGTCACACCGACGCTGCGCCCATCTCGGCGCGCCTCGCGGAGCGCTATCCCACCAACTGGGAGCTCTCGACGTCGCGGGCGACGAACGTCGTCCGGTTCCTGGAGGAGAAGGCGCACGTTCCTCCGAAGCGTCTGGTCGCGAGCGGCTATGGTCCATTCCACCCGCTCGCGTCGAACGCCACCGGTGCCGGGCGGGCTCGCAACCGCCGCATCGAGATCCTGCTCACGCCGGACCTCGACGCGGCACCTCCCGGGCCCGCGGTCGCCAAGACCGGGCCGGCGAACCGGGGCGAAGCACCGCTCGCCAGGGCAAAACCGGCCGCGGGGAAGAGCGCGAAGAGGCGTTGACTCCCTCGCGGTCCTTGGTCGTCCGTCAGGTCTCGGTGACCGCGTGATGCCGACGCTGCCCGGAAGGCGGGCTGCGTCATGCTGCGGCATCGCTCACTCAACAGCTCACATCGCGTCCTCGGTCGCCGCACGCTCCAGAGGCGCCGTGTCGACGCCGAAGTAGCGGAGCACGCGGATCTGATGCTGACGCAGCCCGAGCAGCGTCACGTGCGCCTTGCAGCGAGTCAGCGCCTGCGCGAGGACGGCGATGCCGAAATCGTGGAATTCACGGACCTGGGTGAGATCGACCCGCAAGTGGTCGCCTGGCTCCGCACGGGCGAGTAGCGCCTCGAGTCGACGCGCCGCGAGGCCGTCGAACGCGCCCGACAGGCGAGCTTGAGCATGGTCGATCACGAAGTCGTCGAGCATCGATTGCTCCCCAGCGGAGCCGCTGGCTCCTCGAATTGACTTACGTCAATGGAAGAACCGTGCCGGGCTGTAAGACCGCGTTTGGGGTCCCGCTTTGCCGTGAACAGTGCGGCCCTGAAAAGGGGGCGTTAGGAGGTGCGGGCCTGCGCCCGAACGATCTCGCCCTCGCTCTCCTCGTCGTCGTCCTCTGGGGCGTCAACTTCGTCGTCATCAAGGTCGGGCTGCGGGGCGTCTCACCCTTCGTGCTGGGTGGACTGCGTTTCCTGTTCGCCTCGCTGCCGGCGATCTTCTTCCTCCGGCGCCCGCGCGTGCCGCTGCGGCTCTACCTGGGATTCGCGCTCACCGCCTTCTTCGGACAGTTCGCGCTGCTCTTCTGGGCCATCAAGCTGGGGATGCCCGCGGCCCTCTCCTCGGTGATCCACCAGTCCCAGGCCTTCTTCACACTCGCCTTGGCCGCGATCGTGCTGGGCGAGAGACCTACCCGCGCCCAGATCGCCGGCACCGTCGTGGCTGCGCTGGGCCTCGCCTGGATCGGCGCCGCGAGCGGAGCGTCCTTCCCCCTCGCTGCGTTCGCGCTCAACCTGTGCGCCGCCGCGAGCTGGGCGGTGAGCAACCTGGTGAGCCGGTCGCTCTCGCGCCATGGCCCGGTGAACGGCCTCGCTTTCGTCGCCTGGTCGGGCCTCCTCCCCATCGTGCCGTTCTTCGCGCTTGCGTGGGCCTTCGAGGGCCGCGAAGCGGTGACGGCGAGCTTCCGGGCCATGGACACGACGTCGTGGGCGGCGGTGGCGTACCTCGCCTTCGGAGCCACGCTGGGCGGCTACGGCCTCTGGAACCGGCTCCTCAAGACCTATCCAGCGGCGCAGGTGGCGCCGTTCACGCTGCTCGTCCCGGTGGTGGGCCTCCTCTCTGGAACGCTGCTGCTCGGCGAGCCCGTGAGCGCAACGCAGCTCGCCGGCAGCGCGCTCGTGGCGGCAGGGCTCGCGCTGCCCGTGGCGGCCGGCTGGCTCGGCCGCAGCCGCGCGCCGACCTTCAAGTCCATGGCCGGGAATCCGCGAGCAGGTCCGCGATGAGCCGCTCCATTCGCTGGTGGTGCGTGCCCGCCCAGTACACGCGCCGGCACGAGGGGCAGCGACGGAACGCGTCGTGGCGCTCGCGGACGCGAGGCGGCAGCTCGCCCGCGACGTCCTCCTTCCGCACGGTCTCGAGGAGCGCGTTGCAGCAGAGGCAGCGCCGGAAGGGGGCGATCGAGCCGAACAGGTCGAGGCGGTGGGAGACCTCGGCCAGCTGGCGCCGCGGGTCGGCTTCCCGGACGCGATACCCGTGCGTCACGATCCGCCGCTTGAGCAGGCCCGCGTCGCGCGTCAGGACGATCCGGTGCTCGGCGCTCGCGACGCGAGCGATCTCCTCGTCGCGCTCGTCGTTTCGCCAGCGGGCGTCGAAGCCGAGCATCCTCAGGTAGCGCGCCAGCCGGCCGAGGTGAACGTCGAGGACCAACCGGACCTCGCGCAGCGGGGCGGGGCGGACGCGCGCGAGCGGCGCGATGTCGATCGACTCGAAGACGGGGTAGACGCTCACCCGCGCGCCCTCCCGGAGGATCCACGAGAAGTCGACCGACTCACCGTCCGCGAGCACGAGGTCGACCTCGGTGTGCGGGACGCCCAGCGACTCGATGACGTCCTTCACGGACGGACCGCCGTGGAACTCGTGCGCGAACTCGACGCCTCGCCGGCCCGGCGGGAGGAAGTCGTTCAGCTCCGCGTAGAATCTGAAGCGCGCGCTGTTCATGGGGTGATCTCGCGCTTCTCCCGTTCGTCCTGAGCGTAGCGCCGAAGCCGCGTAGTCGAAGGACGAACACACTCGCGCCACGGCCGAGTGCGGATCTCGAGGAAATTCCCCGTGCGTGCAGCGAGCGCCGGCGCCACCGGACGGATCTTGCGGAGGCCAGCAGCAGCGGCCCGCCCCGACTAGACCCAAGCCGCATGAAGGAGAACGAGAGCCTCGCAGAGGTACCGGTCGCGTTCATCCCGCGGGACGCGCTCGCGCTCCAAGGCCGCCTGGGGTTCTGCCCCGCGCCGGGGCGGTGGCGGTCCGACCTGCCGCTCGAGCCCGCGCGCCTCGTCGACGCCGACCTCGCGTCGCTCCGCGCGTGCGGGACGACCACCCTCGTCGTCCTCCTCGAGGAGTGGGAGATGGCGAGGATCGGGCTCGCCAGCCTGCTCGAGCGGGCGGGCCGGGCCGGGCTCGAGGTGCTCTGGTATCCGATCCCCGACGGCACCGCGCCTTCGAACGTCGAGTCCACGCTCGAGCTGGTGCACCGCATCGTCGAGGGGCTCACGTCGGGACGCACGGTGGTGGTGCATTGCCACGGCGGCATCGGGCGGAGCGGCACCATCACCGCCTCCTGCCTGGTGGCCGCGGGGGTGGATCCGGATCGGGCGCTCGAGCTCGTCCGCCGTGAGCGTCCACTGGCCGCGACGGCGCCGGGCCAGGAGGAGTTCGTGTACGCGTTCGCGGCGGCGTGGGAGCGGCGGAAGGGTGTCCCCGCCGTCGGGCACGCGCGATCCGATGGGCCATGAGATCTCGCGTCCGCTTCCTGGAGCGGCGCCTCCGGACGAGAACGGCGGTGTAGACGCCGACGTTGACGACGACGACGAGGCCGGCCAGCACCCAGGTCGCCGCGGGAGGCAGCGGGGCAGGGTAGAGCACCGGAATGATGTGGTGCTCGACGAAGCCGCCTCCGTATCCCGCCTCTCCGCCGCGACGCCTGAGCTCGTTTTCGAGCGGAGTCAGCGGGCATACCCACTGCGCGATCTCGATGGCCGCTCCGTAGACGGCGCAGGGCAGGTGGACCCATGCCGCCCTGGGCCAGCGCAAGGCGAGCAGGCCGCCGAGCAGCACGAAGACGACGAACGCGGCGTGGATGACGACGACGGCATCGGCCAGGAACCGCGCGAGCATGCCGGCGTCGATCTAACACGCGCACCATCGCGCGACCGGCGCATGGCTAGTCGCCGAACTCGGTGCGGACGTTCGGTGGGGTGAGGCCCGCGATGTAGTGCTGCGGGCCGTGATCGTCGAGCGAGTAGTGGAAGGGCATGTCCCGGAACGGCCGGAGCTGTCGGGCGAGGAAGGCGGTCGCGGCGAGCGGCAGCTCGTAGAGGTGGCCGACCTGGGTGGTCGGAGCGAGCTGGTGCTGAGGAGCCCTCCAGGTGCCATCCGAGGCCCGGGTGAGCTGGTACTCCTCGCCGAAGTGACCGAATGGGCCGGAGATCTTCGGGGGCAACGCCGCCACGACGTCGTGGGCGTGAACGTACCGGAACACCATCCTCCCGATGGCCTCGTGGCAGGCGGCCGCGAACTTCGGGTCGCCGATCATCGGTTGACCGTACGTGTAGACCGCCCGTACCCGGTTCCGGACGGCGGCGTAGTCGCGGTTCGTGTCCATCATCACCGCGAACATGGCCGCCATGGCAGCGCCGAGGCTGTGGCCCGTGATGTAGAGCGCCTCGAGCGGCTTGACGGCCGGTCCCGACTGATCGGCGTCGAGGATCGACTTTCCGTCGATGGCGAGCTGGAGCTTCGCGCCGATCACGTAGCGCGTCGCGCGCACGTTCCGGTAGAACCCAGCGTGTACGGCGTGCGAGGTCGCGTCGGCCCCGAACCGGAACGGGACCTTCTCGGGGTCGACGTCGGCGTCCGTGAGCCAGTTGATGAAGTTGGCCGGCTCGGTCCCGCGATAGCAGAGGATCGCCACCCGGCCGCACCGGCTCTGCACGAGGAAGGCCGTCGAGCAGATGAACATGGCGTCGACGTCCTGGCTCACCATCGCGCAGCGATTCTCGACGAGCCCCAGCCGCGCCATGATCATCGCGACCGTGGCGGCGTCGGAGTAGGCGTAGCCGGCGCAGGTCGCGAGCACGTGCGCGAGGGTCGGGTCGGGCTTCGGCGGATCCTCGGGGCGCGCGTGGGCGCGGAGCAGATCGCCGACGAGATCCTCGTAGACGGGGAACGTGGCCGACGTGATGTTCGCTTCGTCGCGAAACGGTCTCATCTGCCGATAGGAGGGGGCTCTCGCCTCCGCGGATCGCATCCCTGACGTCATGGCGCCTCCGGTGTGAGCGGGCCCTGTTTACAGGCACGGCGCCAGCGCTCGGACGGCAAGAAAGGGACCCCCGAAGTCGCGCTGCGGCGGCACCTGCGTGGCGGCCAATCCCCGTCCCATCGAGCTCTCGGCTGATCGCCTGGAGGACGAGGCGGCCGGATGACCCGGCGCGCGCGTTGCCTGGCCGGGGCGCGCCGAATAGATGGCGCGCGTGACGGCTCACGAGGGAGGAGGACCCATGAAGAAGATCGCGCTGACGCTCGCGACGCTGTTCGTGTTCGCGCCCGCTGGATTCGCCGCCGATCAGGCGACCGCCGCCCAGGACAAGGACAACCCGATGGCCGGCTGGGTGCCGCGCAAGGTCACGAGGGAGCAGCAGGACAGGAAGGAGATCACGGCCCTCTTCACGGCGATGCACCAGGCCGGACAGAAGGGCGATCCGGCCGCCGCCGCCGAGCTGGTCGACTTCCCGGTCCTGATGGTCACCGACGACGCTCAGGGCGAGGCGAAGAGTGACATGTGGGGCAGGGAGAAGTGGGTGGAGGTCATGACTCCGCACTTCAAGCCGAAGCCCAACGTGAAGGTGACCCACAAGCCCACCGTCTTCCTGCTGTCGGATTCGCTCGCCTCGGTGAACGACCAGTGGACGATGACGGTCGGCAAGAGGACGATGACGGGCCGCAGCGCGACGCTCCTCGTTCGCACGGCGGGTCAGTGGCGGATCAAGTCGATGACCGAGGGCGGCTGGGGAGACATGATGAAGGCGAAGCCGGGGACGGCTTCACAGGCCGGCGAGCCCTCCGGCACGGGCACCACCGGGGAACCCTCGGAACTCTCCGAGCCATCGGGCCCGCTCAACCCGAGGGAGCCGAAGAAGTAGCGAGTCCTCGCATCTGCTCGGGGCCGGTGTGACCGGACCGAACACGGCCCTCGTCACTCGGGCTCAGGCGCCACCGGTTAACACTTCTTAACGGCCGGCGCACAGGGGCTCGAGGACCGCGACGGGAGACGCGCTTAACGTTCGTGGGGTCCGGGGGTCTGTCCTGGCATGGAGCTCGGGAGCAGAGCCCCTCGAGGCATCGGGATCTCCTTGTCGAACGTAACGCAGGGTATGCGCGCCGGCGCGGGTCTCCGGGTCGTCCGGGGCGCCTCGGACGAGGAGCAGCTCGACGACGCGCTCGCGCGCGCCTTCCTCGACGGCGACGATCTCGCCTTCACGGAACTCGTCCGCCGGCACGAGCGCACCGTGCTCGCGCTCGTGCGGCGCTACGCGGAGGACGCGGACGCCGCCCGTGATCTGGCGCAGCGCGCGTTCTTGAAGGCGTTCGTGCTGGCGCGCCGTTCGCGCTGGCTGCGCCGCCGCGGGAGCGTGCCCTTCCGCGCGTGGCTCCTGCGCGTGGCGCTCAACCTCGGCAAGAACCACGCGCGCGATCGCCGCCGCTGGCGGCGCGAGCCGGTCGAGGCCGCCGAGGGCGCGGCGCCCGTTCCCCCGGTCGGGGCTTCCCAGCTCGAACGCCGCGAGCGCGAGCGCGCCCTGCGGAGCGCGGTCGTGCGTCTCCCCGGCAGGCAACGCGAGGTCCTCACGCTTCGCATCGACGCGGGGCTGGCCTTCGCCGAGATCGCGAGCCTGCTCGGCATCAGCGAGAGCGCGGCCCGGGTGAACTTCCACCACGCCGTGAAGCGGCTGCGCGACATCGTCGCCGGGGAGTCGCCATGAAGTCCTGCCGCGGGCTCGAGCTCGCCCTCTACGACCGCGCCGCGAAGACCCTCGCGCGCGAGGAGGCGGCGCGGGTGGATGCGCACCTCGCGCGGTGCGCGGCGTGCCGTGCGGAGGCGGAGCGGATCGACGAGGCGGTCGAGCTGGCGAAGGTCCCGCCCCTCGCGCCGACCCTGCCCGGTGGACGCGAGCAGGATCTCGCGCTCTCGACGCTGTCGCGCTGGAAGAGCGGGCAGCGGCGCCGGGTCGTGGCGCTGGCCCTGGGGGCTGGCCTGCTCGCCGCGGCCGGCGCGGCCTCGGTGATCGCGCCCGCGCTCGGCTCGCATTCGCGGCGGGCGGTGTCCGGACCCGCGGTGCGTGGGCGCGGAGACCTGGGCGCGGCTGCGGGCACGTCGCATGCCGCCTGGGATGCGAGCGCCTTGCTCGACCCCGAAGCCGAGACCGAGACCGAGACCACGGCGGCGGAGGAGATCGCGCAGGCGGCGCTCGATGCCGCCGGCAGCGAGGCCGTCACATCCAACGAGGAGGAAGACATATGAGGAAGCTGACGTTGCTCATCGTGCTGCTGCCCGTGCTCGCCGCCGCAGCGGCGCCGCAGGCGACCGGTGCGCCCAAGCCAGGCGCGGATAGCGCAGGGCGCTCCGAGCGCATGCAGAAGCGGATGCGCCTCGCCCGGGCCATCGGCCTCGCCGAGGCGCTCGACCTGGATGACGCGGCCGCGCTGCGCGTGCGCGACATCCTGGTGCGCTACGACGAGAAGCGCGCTCCCCTGCGAGAGCAGGCGCGCGCGGCCGTCCGCATCGTGCGCGACGCGGCGCACGGGGATCAGGCGGCGGCCGGGCAGGTGGACCCGGCGCTCCAGCGCGCCCGCGACGCTCGAAACAAGCTCCAGCAGCTCGATGCCCAGATGCTCGACGAGATCGCGAAGGGCCTCACGCCCGAGCGCAAGGCGCGGGCGGCGCTGTTCCTCGCCACCTTCCACCGTCGTGTGCAGCGCTTCGCCGCCTTCCACCATGGCCATGGGATGGGGGGCCACATGGGCGGGCCCGGCATGGGCGGGCCCGGCATGGGCGGGCCCGGGATGAAGGGCCACCACCCGGAGGAGGGCATGGCCGAGCCCGGCGACGACCCTCCGGAGCAGCACGCGATGACGATGGGCGACCCGGCCGATGACGACCTGGGAGGCGAGTTCTAGGAGTCGAGGGGGGCGCGCCGCCGCGGGGCGCGCTCCCTATCTTGCGGAGATGCTCCGCAAGGTCGGCCCAGCGCTCGTCGTCTCGTTCGCGGTCGCGGCTCTCGCCTGCGGCGGCGACTCCCACCAAGGTAGCTCTTCCAGTCTTCCGCTGGGCGAGCCCATCTCCGGGCTCGTCGCGGGCCAGTGGAACTGGGTCGGCTTCGCCGACTCCAGCTGCAGCGACGGATCGCCGACCGGCATCGGCATCAACCCCGGCACCGGGCCCGATCTGGTGTTCTTCCTGGACGGCGGCGGCGCCTGCTCATCGGGGGTCACCTGCTTCGTGCTGAAGACCGCGACGCTCGGCCCATTCGGCGCGGCCGAGTTCCAGGCGCGGACCGCGAGCGCCCCCGGCTCCATCCTGGACCGGGGCCTCGCCGGGAACCCGTTCGCGGACGCCACGCTCGTCTTCGTTCCGTACTGCACCGGCGATGTCCACGGCGGCGACCGGGTGGTCACCTACCAGGATGGCCCGGGCGGGACCGTCCACCACACGGGCCACACCAACGTCCTCGCGTACCTGAAGCGGGTGGCCGCGACCTACCCCTCGCCGCGACGGCTCGTCGTCTCCGGAGCGTCGGCCGGTGGGTTCGGGACGATGCTCAACTACGGATCGGTCCGCGGGTATTACCCGATGGCGGAGGGGTTCCTCATCGACGACTCGGGCCCGCCCCTGAAGTCGAACGGAGGGCCGCTCATCCAGGCGGGGTTCGTGAGCTGGGGGATCACCGACGCGCTCGACCCGCTGTGCGGGCCCGGCGTCTGCGAGGCCGACCTCTCGCAGGGGCTCTCCGCGCTGCTCCGGAATCACCCCGGAGATCGCTTCGCGGTGCTGTCATGGAGCGTGGATCCGACCATCTCCGCGTTCTACTTCATCACCCCGTCGGAGTTCGCGACCGAGCTCCTCGATCTGACCACCACCGTCATCGAGCCTGCGAGCAACGCCGCCGCCTTCATCGCGGTGGGTGCTTCGCACACGATGCTCGGCAACCCAGGCGCCGTATCGCAGAACGGGGTGTCACTCGTGACGTGGCTCGGCGAGCAGGTGAACGGCAGCGCCGCGTGGCGCACCGTCAAGCCGTGAACCCGGAGCGCTGCCTGGCCTGCTGAGCACGCGCCTCTCCGTGGGGCTGTTGCTGCCAACGGACGACAGCCGGTAGAAGCCGCGGAACGCGTGAACCCCGCGCCCAGCCCGGCACGCAGGAGCCGCTCCCGATGAAACGATCCGGCTCGTCGGGCGTCTAGGAGTGTGACGAAGGATTTCAGCGATGCGCGGCACCATCACCACTCGCCACGTCGTGCTTCACGCGGTGACCATCGTCCGCCTCTGGGGACCGCGCACCTACCTGCGGTGTCTTCGCGCTGCGTTCAGGAAGCGGCCCTCGACCTTCCTCACGATCGTGTCCTCGGGGCGGAGGTGAGGATTCGCGAGACCGTGCGCTGTCGCGCCGGCGGCGTGTGACGGCCTCGACCGGCTCCGCGGGTCTCAGGCAGCGTCGGCCCCCACGCCGGGCTTGCCGTGCAGGAGGGCCACCACCTCCCGGTAGAGCCGGCGGCGCGCGTCGTGGCGCTCGGGCGCGCGGGTGACGTAGCGGACGTTGATCTCGATCCCGGCGGCGGTGGGGATCATCGCGAAGCCGGGGACCGCGGAGAACGTCTTCACGCGGTAGCCGGAGCTCGTCTTCCACTCCTGCTCGGCCAGCTTGGCGTTGGCGGCGGTCTCGCGCTCCACCAGCTTCTGGACGCCGTCGAGGACGGGGTACGGGTCCTGGCCCGGCGGGACGACCAGCCGGAGCTCGTCCCACATCCACTGGCCCGAGCTGGAGAAGTTGAAGTAGTGGCCCTCGATCGCGAAGCTGTTCACGAACGAGACCCGCCGGCCCGTCGGGTGGCCCGCGTCGACCCAGGCCCCCGTCTCGAGCAACACCGTGTGGAAGAGGCTGATCTCGACCACCTCGCCGCCGACGCCCTTGATCTCGACCCAGTCGCCGACGCGGATGCCGTTCTTGCCCATCAGCACGAACCAGCCGAAGAAGGCGACGATGAAGTCCTTCATCGCCACGGTGAGGCCGGCACCGGCGAGGCCGAGGATGGTGGTGGCCTGGCCAGGGACGCCGATGACGATGAAGAGGATCACCAGCACGCCTACCGCCCGGACCGCGAACTTCACCACGGTCCGGAGCGTTCCCGCCCGCAACTGCTCGCGTGCGACCCCCTCGTAGAAGTGGTCGACGACGAGGGTCGCCAGGAAGGTCCCCAGCAGGACCAGCGCGATCGACAGCAGCCCCTCCAGGAGGCGGTGGAGCGCCTTGCGCGCTTGGCCGTCGGTCAGCGCACCCCAGCTCGCGTAGACCTGTGACAGCGACTCCTGGTCCTGGATGCGCCGGCCGATGGTGGTCAAGCGCCGCTGGTCCTCCGAGAGCTGCTTCAGCGTCTTGACCGCGGCCTGGGCCTCTTCCTTCGAGGCGTCACCGGCCCCAGCCTCGCGCTGCGCCAAGCTCGCCGCGGTCCGCTTGGCCGTCTCGCGCGCCTGCTCGGCCTCCTGGATCCCCTGGGCGATGGCGGCGCGCCGCTTGGTCTGGCGCTCCACCCGATCCTTCGCGTCCCGCTCCGCCTCCGCGATCTGAGCGCGCTTGGTCCGCAGCGCGCTCCAGTCCCGCCACCGCCCCGCCAGGCTTTCGCTCGAGGTGGTCGCAGCGGCGGAGCCCGGTGCGGTCGGGGAGGTCGCGGCGTGGATGTCCTGTTGCGCGGCGTCGTGGATCGCCTTCAGCCGCTTGATCTGCGCCTGGGGATCGCCGCCCGCCCGCTCCAGGGCCTCGGCGGCCAGGTCCAGCTCGTCCTGGTCCAGCTCCCGTTGCGCCCGCGCCACGTCGAGCTGGTCCTGGAGGTGCCCCTGCGCGTCGCCACCGGCGAGCTGGTCGGTCAGCTTCTTGATGCGCGCCTCGTCCGCCGCCACCGCGGCCTGGGTCTTCTGCTTCGCCTCGGCGAGCGCCTTCACCGCGGGGGTCTGCTCGGGGATCTCGTCCGCCGCCTGACGGAACGCATCCGCGAACGCCAGGTCCACCGCGTGGTCCGCCAGGCTCACCGCCTGGTGCGCCAGCTCCTGCTCCTCGGGAGTGACGGCCAGGGCCGCCAGCCGATGGGCCGTGAGGAGCGGCCCCGTGTCGACGCGCCGCCAGCGCCGCGGGGCCGTCGGTCCGGCCTGGGCAGCCTGACCCGCTCGAGCGGCGGGCGTGACGTCCGCCGTGGGGGGTGGCCTGTCCCGCGTCGCGACGAGCCCTGCGACGGCTGCCACCGCCAGCGCCAGGAACAGCACCCCCGGGATCCATCGACGGAGTCTCATGAAGCACAGAACATCACGAAACAGGGGGTTCGTCCCAGAGGGATCGCCAGAGCAGCGGCGCCGCGCCGCCGGTGAGCTCGCGGCGACCGCGACGACCTTCGGCCCGGCGCGAGCCCTAGTCCAGGAGCACGAGCTCCGTGGTGATGCCGATGGCCGCTCTCAGGCTGCGGTAGAGCGGGCACGAATCGGCGTAGAAGCCGTGCACGCGCGCGGCGGTCTCGCGGTGCTCCTGGGCGGCGCGCAGCTCGAGCTTCACGTGGATACGCCGAAGGACGATCACGTTCCCCTCGAGCTCGACCTCTCCCGTGGCCTTGCCCACCAGCCGATGCTCGCCCGCCGGGATCTGGCGCGCCTCCAGCGCGCCTCCGAAGGTCCCGGTGAGTCAGCCGGCGGTCGCGGCGACGACGTAGTCGATCGTGCTCGCGTGCGGCTCGTACGTCCCGGGCGCGCGGCCGTAGTGCTCCGCGATGGCGCCGTGCACGCCGAACGCCACCGGCTCCCTCTCGCCGGGCACG
>DATLJU010000130.1:0-18854 GCA_035538735.1 Anaeromyxobacteraceae bacterium
GACACGTAGTCGGTCGAGACCTGGCTGCTGAGGCACAGCGGCGGCCCCCCCTGCACCAGCAGCCGCCAGCCGGAGAGGTGGCGCGTGTCGGTGAGGAACAGCCCCAGGTCGCGCGCTCCGGACGGCGACACGTCGCCGAGGCGGTTCGCGACGAGGAAGAGGTTGCTGCGCTTGAGGACGAGCTTGTCGACCCCGGTCGCCTCGGGCTGCTCCGAGGGATCGGCGTAGCCGAACAGCTCCTCGGGGTCGGCGAACCCCGTCGCCCGCGTGGGCGCTTTCCGCGCATCACCCGGCATAGCTCGTCTCCTCCGGCCCGACGGGGCCGAGGCCGGCCGCCGTCAGGTAGATCCGCTCGTAGTCGCTCACCATGCGCCCGGCCGAGAAGCGCGCGTGGGCCCTCCGCCGGCAGGCGTCGCGATCGAACCGCCCGACCCGCGCCAGCGCGGCGGCCATGTCGTCCTCGCCGTCGACGAGGAAGCCGGTCACGCCCTCGTCGATGATCTCCCGCGCGGCCCCGCGCGGGAACGCGATGACCGGGGTGCCGCACAGCATCGCCTCCACCATGACGAGGCCGAACGGCTCCTCCCAGCGGAGCGGCATGAGCAGGGCGCGCGCCCCGCCGAGGAGCTCCATCTTGCGGGCGCCTCCGACCGGCCCGAGGTTCTGCACCCCGCGCCGCCCGAGCGCGGCGGCCAGCGTGGCCCGCCACTCCGGCGTCGTGTCGAGCGGGTGCACCGAGCCCGCGAGCCGGATGGGAAGCCCGGCGCGCCGCGCCGCGGCCACGGCGACGTCCGGCCCCTTGCACGGCACGAGCCGGCCGAGGAAGACGGCGTCGTCCCGCTCGCCCCGTCCCGCCGGGTAGCAGGTCGTGTCCAGGCCGTGGTGCACGACCTGGCAGGACAGCTCCGGCTCCAGCGCCGCCTGGCGCCCCGAGATCGCGACGTACTGCACCTCGGGGTACCTGACGTACATCCGCGTCAACCGCTCGTCGCGCGCGTGGTGGAGCGTGTAGACGAGCGGCGCGCCGAGCGCGCTGGCCAGCGGCAGCATGGCCGGCGCGTGGGCGTGGACGACGTCGAACCGCTCACGCGCGATGGCCCGCGCCGCCCCCGCGCAGTGGTGGAGCTCCGCCTGACGGTCCGGCGGCCAGACCGGGCGTGGATACACGAACCGGAGGTCGGGGCCGAGCGAATCGCCGGTCGCGAACAGCGTCACCCGATGCCCGGCACCGGTCAGCCCGCGCACCAGCTCGTACACGACGAGCTCAGTACCGCCGTACCCTCGCGGCGGCACGGCGACGAAGGGCGTCGAAACCAAGGCGATTCGCACGTGAGTGAAGGTAGGAATGGCGCGCTGCGCGATCACGGGGCCGGGTGGCAGGGCGCTGCCAGGGCGCTCGGCGTGATGGCGCGCGGTCGCCCGCCCGTCGCGCGCCGTCCTGGGCTAGACTCCTCGCCATGGAAGGTCAGACGACGGGCCCCATCAGCGAGGAGATGTTCCACTCGTTCCTGCAGCTCGCGCTGAAGCGGCAGGCAAGTGACGTCCACTTCGAGGTCGGCTACCCGCCCACCTACCGCGTCTTCGGCGAGCTGCTGGCGGCCAAGTACCCGGCGCTCACGCACGAGGACACGGAGGCGATCGCCAACTTCGTGCTGCAGGCGCCTGGCTCCGGCTTCACCCCGCTCGATTTCCGCGAGGTCGACCGCAGCTACTCGCTCCCGGGCGTGTCGCGGTTCCGGGCCAGCATCTTCAAGCAGCGCGGGAGCTGGGGCGCCGTCATGCGCACCATCCCCTTCGCCATCCCCGACTTCGCCTCGCTCAACCTCCCGCAGGTCGTGCAGACCATGGCCGAGGCGCGCCGCGGCCTCATCCTCGTGACGGGAGCGACCGGCAACGGGAAGTCCACCACCACCGCCGCCATCATCAACCACATCATCCAGCAGGAGCGGCTGCACGTGGTGACGGTGGAGGATCCCATCGAGTTCATCTTCCAGGCCGGGAAGGGGCTCGTCATCCAGCGCGAGGTGGGAGCGGACACCGCCAGCTACTCCGACGCGCTGCGCGCGGCCCTGCGGCAGGACCCCGACATCATCATGGTGGGCGAGCTGCGCGACCGCGAGGCGGCCGACATCTGCCTCAAGGCGGCCGAGACCGGGCACCTCGTCATCACCTCGCTCCACACGCCCGACGTGACGCGCTCCATCGGGCGCGTCGTCGGGCTCTTCCCCGCCGACGAGCAGGACACCGTCCGGGCGCGCTTCGCGGACAACCTCCAGGCGGTGGTTTCGCTGCGCCTCCTGCTCCGCGCCGACGCGACCGGCCTCATCCCCGCCGTCGAGGCGCTCCTCGCCACCTCCACCGTCCGCGAGGCGATCCGGGAAGGCGGCGCGCGCGTCCAGGACCTGCGGAACTACATGGACACGGCCGGCGCCGACCTCGGCATGCACAGCTTCGATCAGTACCTGTACAAGCTGCACGAGGCGAAGCGCATCTCGCTCGACACCGCGCTCGGCAACGCCACCCACCGCGCCGACCTCGAGCGCCGCATCCTCATCGAGACCGGAGGCCGTACCGCGTGACCCCGGTCGGCCCACCGCCTTCGCGCGCCCTCGTCGTCGGCCAGGACTCCGACGTCAGCGCCGTGCTGCACCTCCACCTCGAGCGGGCGGGATGGCAGCTCTTCTGCGTCCCGTCCCCGGAGCTGCTCGATCCTCTGCTCCGCTCGGTGGCGCCGCACGCGCTGGTCCTCCTCCTGCCGGCCTCGCCCGACGCGAGCTGGGGGGGCGCCCTCACCGCGGCCGCCAACGCGGCGCGGGTGGGGGTGCGGGTGGTGGTGGTGGCGCCCTCGCGCGAGGTCGTCGAGCCGCTCGCCGCCGTGGCCGGCGCCGAGCGCGCGCTGGCCCGCGCCGAGGTGCTCTCGCGCCCGCTCGCCGTCGTGGAGCGCCTCCCCGGCACGCCCGCGGCGGCGCCCGCGCCGTACACCGTGCCGGTCGCGCGCGTGGCGACGGTATCGCCGACCGCGCCGCCTCCGCCCCCGCCGGCTCTCGCGGACGTGGTGCCCCCGCCGCCTCGCCCCCCGGCTCGCCCCAACGTCGACCTCATGGCCCTCATCGACGAGGAGCTCGTCGATGAGCCGCGCAATCGCCCCAAGCAGACCCGCGTCGAGGTGAACGTGAGCCTCGTCTCGGAGCACAACTTCTACGTCGGTCCGACCCGCCGCGTGGACTCGGGCGGCGTCTTCATCTCGACCATGCTGCCGCCGCCGGTCGGGACGCGCCTGCAGGTGAGGCTCGGCCTCGCCGACGGGCGGCGCCTCGAGGTCGAGGGCGAGGTCACCTTCATCCGCGAGAAGAGCGCCATCAGCGGCCGGCAGCCGTCCGGCTGCGGGGTGAAGCTCCACAACCTGCCCGGCTGGGCGGTCGACGCGATCGATCGCTTCCTGCTCGCGCGGCCGCCGATCGTCTATTCGGCCTGATCGGCGTTTCCCAGTCGAGTCGAGCCCCGAGCCCGTGCACGAGTCCGAGCCCCAGCCCGGCAGTTCGGGCGCGGGCGCGTTCACGGGACCCACTCGACAGGGTTACTCGTCGACGGCCCGATCCGTCCGCCGCACGCCGAGCAGGTAGGGCTCGATGAACTGGTCGAGCTCGCCGTCGAGCACCTCGTCCACCTTGCCCGTCTCGACGCCGCTCCGCAGGTCCTTCACGAGCCGGTAGGGAGCGAGGACGTAGCTGCGGATCTGCGATCCGAAGTTGATGTCCTTCTTCTGCGCCTCCTGCGCGTCGAGCACCGCCTGCCGCTTCCGCTCCTCGTGGTCGTAGAGGCGGGCGCGCAGGATCTTCCAGGCCATCGAGCGGTTCTTCTGCTGGCTGCGCTCGTTCTGCATCGCCACCACGATCCCGGTGGGGAGGTGCGTGAGTCGGACCGCCGAGTCGGTCTTGTTGACCTTCTGCCCGCCGGCGCCCGACGAGCGGTACGTGTCGACCCGGACGTCCGACTCCTTGATGTCGATGACGATGTCGTCATCGATCTCGGGCGTCACGTCGACGGCGGCGAAGCTGGTCTGACGGCGGGCCGCCGCGTCGAACGGGCTGATGCGCACCAGCCGGTGAACGCCCTTCTCCGCCTTGAGGAAGCCGTACGCGAACTCTCCGCGCGCGAAGAACGAGGCCGAGGAGATGCCGGCCTCCTCGCCCGCGACCAGATCGGCGGGCTCGACTTCCCAGCCCTTCCGCTCGCAGTAGCGGGTGTACATCCGGTAGAGCATGGCGGCCCAGTCCATCGCCTCCACGCCCCCCGCGCCGCTCTTCACCTCGACGATGGCGCCGGCGCGATCGTGCGGTCCGGACAGCATCCGCTCGAACTCGAGCTTCTCGACGAAGTGCGCGGCCGCTCCGGCGTGCTGCGTCGCCTCGGCGCGCGTGGCGTCGTCCCTCGCCTCCTCCCCGAGCTCGTGGAGCACCCTCGCGTCCTCGACCGCCCGCGCCGCGCGGTCGAAGCCCGTGACGCTCGCCTCGAGCTGCGCCTTCTCCTTCAGGAGCGCCTGCGCCCGGACGTTGTCGTTCCAGAACCCGCCGTCCTCGGAGAGGCGCGCGATCTCGGCGCCGCGGTTCCGCTTCCGCTCGACGTCAAAGAGACCCCCGCAGCGCCTCCAGGCGCCGGGTCAGATCGTCGAGCAGCTGGTCGTTCGGTGCAGCCATCTGGTTCACCCGGTGGGTTCGCTCGCACGGGCCCGCAGGGCCATCGCCAGCGCCACGGCGGCCCAGGCGCTCGCCGCGTAGGCGAAGAGGTCGCCGACTCTAGTGTAGAGGGTACGCCCCCGCAAGAGAGGCACCTCGCCGACCAAAAGCCGGGGCGGCTCCTCGGGATCCGGCGCCAGGTCGGGATCGACGGGTCCGACCGGCAGCGCGCCCGGCTGCACGTCCCCCGTCGGATCGATGAGCGCGCTCACCCCCGCGTAGGCTGGCCGCGCCACCGCCTTCTCCGCCTCGATGGCGCGCATCCGCACCATGGCCAGGAACTGGTAAGGCCCCGACGAGTAGCCGTACCAGGCGTCGTTCGTGGGGTTCACGAGCAGGTCGGGATCCTGCGCCGCGAACGCGACGTTCACCTCCGGGAAGATCGCGTCGAAGCAGATCATCGGCGCGAGGCGCACCTCACGAGGCGTATCGGTCGTGGTGGCGTTCGTGGTCGCGGTCGCGGCCACGGTCGTGGTCGTGGTCGCGGTCGAGCTCGAGCTCGAGCTCGGGGTGAAGGAGAGGACGCGAAGCTCGGCCCCCGGCCGCTGCGGAACCATCTGCGGCACCACCGACCTGAGCACGGAGCCGAGCAGATCCTGCAGCGGGACGTACTCGCCGAAGGGGACGAGGTGGTGCTTGGTGTAACGGCCCCGCACCTCGAGGTCGGGCTGGAGGATGAAGACGCTGTTCGAGCCCTCCGCGACCGGCTTGCCGTCGCGACCGATCCGCTCGTCGTACGTGCCGGCGCCGAGGAGGAACCACGCGTGCCGGAGCGGCGTCAGCCCGATGCGGCGGTCGGCGAGCGACTCGGGATCCGGCGGGAGGAGCAGCGGATACGCCGCCTCGGGCCAGGCGACGAGATCCACGCCGCGGCGGTCGGCCTCCAGCGTCAGCGGGAGGTAGCGGCTCAGGATGAAGGCGCCGTAGCTCATGCGCTCGTTCTTGATCGACTGGTTGACGTTGCCCTGCACGAGCCCGATCGAGAGCCGGCGCGCCGCCGCCGCGCGCGCGCGGACGGCCGAGAGGCGCACCTCGCCGTGCGCGACCACCGCCGCCACGAGGAGCGCCGTCCCCGCCGCCAATCGCCACGGTAGCCGACGGCCGTCGAGACGCGCCCGGAGGAGCGCGTGCAGCGCGCAGTTCACCAGCACGACGAGCGCTGCGATGCCGTACACGCCGGTGAGCGCAGCGAGCTGCGCCACCGCCAGGTGGCGCGCCTGCAGGTACCCCAGGTTCCCCCACGGGAAGCCCGTGAAGAGGTAGTTGCGGGAGAGCTCGGCGGCCGTCCAGGTGGCGGGGAGGTGTACCCACCACGGCCAGTTGAGCCGCCACCGGATGAACCACGACGCCGTGAACGCGGCGGCCCAGTGAGCGGCCATGAAGAGGACGAGGAGCGACAACCCGAGCAGCGCGACCGGCATCGGCACGCCGCCGAACGCCGTCATCGCGTGGTTCACCCACCAGATGGCGCCGTAGAAGTAGGCGAGGCCGGCGGCGAGCCCGACGCCGAGAGCGGCCCTCCACGTCGCGGCGCGGTCGAGCGCGAGCAGCGCGGGGACGAGCGCCACCCAGCAGAGCCATTCGAGGTGGCCCGCTGGATCGATCTCGCGCAGCGAGAGCCACGGAATGCACTGAGGGAGCGCGAGCGCCATCAGGAGCCCGCTGGCGAGGGCGAGGAGCGTCATCCGGGTGCGCGTCACGTCGTGCTTGCCCCTTTCCCCGACCTCGACCTCGACCTCGACCCCGACCTCGACCCCGACTGCGACCTCGGGGGTCGGGAGACCACGCCTGCGGCCCTGATCATCCCCTCCCCCACCAGCGCGTCCTCCGCCTCGGCCATGCGTCGGGCGCCGGCAGCCTCTTCGTGGTCGTGGCCGAGCAGATGCAGCAGGCCGTGCGCGAGGTAACGGTCCAGCTCGCCCTCGACGGTGCGTCCCGCCTCCCGGGCGGCGCGCCGGGCGGTGTCGAGCGAGATCACCACGTCCCCGAGCAGCGGCCCCGGCCCGGCGGCTGGGAAGGAGAGCACGTCGGTGGCGCGGTCCTTCCCACGCCAGCGGCGGTTGAGCGCGCGGATTGCGCGGTCGCCGATGACGAGCACGGAGACCTCAGCCTCCGGCCAGCCGAGCGCCGCGAGGTACTTGCGCGCCCGCTGCGCCAGCCGGCGCGCCGCGGCGGCGCCGCGCGCGTGCTCGCTCCGGGCGTGCACGGTCACGGCCCGCGGCGCTCCGCCCCGAGGAGCTGCAACCCGGCGGCCGGCGTGGGCTCGGCCGCCAGCGTTCCCGTGGAGGGCGCGGCCTCGTTGTCCCCGTAGCCGGGCCGGTCGTGGTAGACGGCGGAGAGCGCGCCGACGATCGCGGCGGCGATCGCGTTCAGATCCTTGAGCGTCAGCTCGCAGTCGTCGAGCTGTCCCTCGCTGAAGATCTCGTTGATGCGCCGGTGGACCAGGACGCGCAGGCGCTCCGGAGTCGGGTCGGGCAACGCCCGGGCGGAGGCCTCGCATGCGTCGGCTATCATCACGAGCGCGATCTCGCGCGTCTGCGGCTTCGGCCCCGGGTAGCGGAAGAGCGACTCGTCGAGCGGGGCACCCTCGCCTTCTCCCCGCCGCTGCTGCGCCTTCCGCCAGAAGAACGACACGAGTCGGGTCCCGTGATGCTGCGGGATCGCGTCGGCGACGGCCCGCGGCAGGCCCCAGTGGCGCGCCAGCTCGAGGCCGTCCGTCACGTGGCGCTTGATGATGAGGGCGCTCATCGAGGGGGCGAGCTGTTCGTGGCGGTTCTCGCCGCGCTGGTTCTCGGCGAAGTAGAGCGGGTTCCGGATCTTCCCGAGGTCGTGGTAGTAGGCGCACACCCTCGCCAGGAGCGCGTGCGCGCCGATGCGCTCCGCCGCCGTCTCCACGAGCGACCCCATGATGACCGCGTGGTGGTAGGTCCCGGGCGCTTGCACGATGAGGTCCTTCAGCGCGGGGTGGTTGAGGTTGGCGAGCTCGAGCAGCTTCACGTCGGTGAGATAGCCGAAGATCCACTCGACGAGGGGCAGGCTCCCCACCGCCACCATCGGCAGGAGCACCGCACCCGACGCGGCGGCGGCGAGCGCCGGCGCGACCGCGTCGACGAGCGCGCGGCCGGTGAAGAGGTGCGTCGTCATGACGAGCAGCGCCCCGAGCGCCCCGACCGCCGCGCCCACCCGGAAGCGGCCAGCGCGATCCCGGGCGCGGGCCAGCAGCCCCGACGCCGCGACGGAGGTCAGCAGCGCGTGCACGGCCAGGAAGAGCGAGTTCGACGCGACCAGCCCCACCAGCGCCGAGCTCGCCACCGCGAACAGGAGCGCCACCTCGGCCGAGAGCACGCTGCGGACGACGAGCGTGCCGGCGGCGAAGGGCACGAGGTAGAAGAACGTCTCGGGCGAGATGCGGGGGAACCGATCGTGCAGCGCCTCGCCGACGCCGAGGCCGGCCGCGGAGAGCGCCGCCGTCCCGAGCAGGCTCACCGCGAGGAGCACGGCGTCCTTGCGAGTGGGCCGGAAGCCAGCCACGTTGCGACGGGCGTAGCGCCAGAGCAGGACGAGCAGCACGGTCACGAGCAGCGCCGCGCCGATCCGGACCAGCACCACGTCCTCGGGCCGGGTCTGCTCGCGGATGCCGCGGAACAGCAACAGGTGACGCCGTTCGATCACCTCGCCGTCGCCGACGATCTTCTCGCCCCGCCGGACGTGGACGACGACCGGCTTCACCCGGTCGGCCGCGTTGCGCTGCCGCGCGGCCGTCTCCGCCAGGTCGAAGACGAGCGTCGGCCGGGCCAGCGCCATCGCGATACGCCCGAGCGCAGGGTGGAGGCCGGGGGCGACCTGGGGCGGGAGCGCGGCGGCCGCGCGCTGCACGTCCGCGCGCGCCTCGTCGACGTCCCGGATCACCGCCAGATCGAGGAGCGGGTGCTCGCCCTGCGCGACCCCGTGCCGGACGGTGCGCGCCACGATCCCTCGCTCCCGCGCCTCGGCCAGGGCGCGGCGGTCCTCGACCACCTTGCCCGAGAGGGCGTGGCCGGCGAGCGCGACGAGCGGCGCCTCGAGCTGCGCGTCGAAGCGCGCGTCGGCGAGCGCCAGGTAATCCTCGGTCGCCAGCCGCGCGCCGAGTCGAGCCTCGAACGTCGCGCGCTGCGCAAGCACGATCTGGTGCAACTCGCGCGCTTCGCGGCGGCGGCCCTCCCCCGGCCGGCGTAGCCGCGCGTCGGCGACCGCGTCGCGCGCGAGGGCGAACGCGTCGCGGATCCGCGCGGCGGCGGCCTCGGACGCGCTCTCGTCCCAGTCGAAGACGGGCCGCTCGGCGCCGACGGCCGCGGCGCGCTGCTCGCGCGTCGCCTCCTCGTCCACCACCTCGTAGTCGCGCGCCGCCTTGTAGTTGCCGAGAGCGGGCGTGCCGAGCGCGTCCTCGCCTGGGGTCCGCTGCGTGAACGAGCCCGGCGCGAGCAGCCAGGCCGATCCCGCCGCGAGCAGCGCGATGAGCAGGCTCCCGAGCAACGCGCCGCTCGTCGCCGCGCGCGCGAGCCGCACCGGCCAGCCGGGCGGCTGCTGAGAAGGGTCCGGGGTCTCCACAGGGGGCATGAGCCTCGCACCGGGCGGGGCGAAAGGCAACGCCCCTACGGCGAGGGGTTACCGTCATCCGCCGTCGTCGCCCGCCTCGGCCCCGGCGCGGACCGCCGCGCGCGCGGCGCGCTCCTGCTCCTTCTGCGCCTTCCGCTCGGCGTCGAAGGCGTCGTAGGCCCGTACGACCTCCTGCACGAGCGGATGGCGGACGACGTCCACCTCGCTGAACGCGCAGAAGGAGATCCCCTCGATCTCGCGCAGGACCCTCTGCACCTCGAGCAATCCGCTGGCGCGCCCCGACGGCAGGTCCACCTGGGTCACGTCGCCCGTCACCACCGCCTTCGAGCCGTACCCGAGGCGGGTGAGGAACATCTTCATTTGCTCCGAGGTCGTGTTCTGGGCCTCGTCCAGGATGACGAACGAGTCGTTGAGCGTGCGGCCTCGCATGAACGCGAGCGGCGCCACCTCGACGGTCCCGCGCTCGATGAACGCCGACGCCTTCTCGTAGTCGACCATGTCGAAGAGCGCGTCGTGGAGCGGGCGCAGGTACGGGTTCACCTTCTCCGCGATGTCGCCGGGCAGGAAGCCCAGCTTCTCGCCCGCCTCGACCGCCGGCCGGCACAGCACGATGCGCTTCACCTTGCGGTCGACGAGGAACGAGACGGCCATCGCCATGGCGAGGTAGGTCTTGCCCGTCCCGGCCGGGCCGATCCCGAACACGATGTCATTGTCGCGGATCGCCTGGATGTAGCGCTTCTGCCCGAGCCCCTTGGGCGTGATGACGCGGTGGCGCGCGGAGACGTAGACCGTGTCGCCGAAGATCTCCTTGAGCGGCACGCCCTGGCCCGCCAGCTTCGTCGCCTGGTCGACGTCCTCGAGGTAGAGCGGGTACCCGGACGCGACCAGCTCGTAGAGCTCGCGCACGAGCGCCTCCGCCTGGGCGACGCGCTCCTCGGCGGCGCCGGCCACCACGATCTGCCCGCCGCGCGAACCCACCTGCACGCCGAGCCGCCGCTCGATGAGCTTCAAGTGCTCGTTGTGGGCCCCGCACAGCGCCCTCACCCTGTCGTTGTCGTCGAACTCGATTCGGGCGGTCTTCTGCTGCGCAGTGGCGGCGTGACTCAAGGTTCCTCCGTGCGGGGCGGCCGGGGGCCGCGCGCGGCGCCACCTATAACGGACCTCCGCGCCGGCGCCAGGCGGCCGTCGTTCAAGGCAGCGGCGGGATCAGCACGAACCCGCCGTCGGGGGTCCTCCTGTAATGGTACTCCTCGCTCCACGGTCGGCGCAGGTCGGCCGCCGTCACCAGCCCATCTTCCACCAGCGCGGAGAGGCGCTCCGGATAGGCGCCACGCTCGAGGCGCCACACCTCGAGCGCGCCGGCCAGGCGAGCGAGCTGGTGCCGGGCGAACAACCGCTGGGCGGCTCCCTCCTCGAGCGGTGGCCCGGCGCGGACGGCGGCCAGGTGGCGGTCGGCGGCGAGCCACGCCCCCCCCGCCAGGGCGCCGGAGAGGAGCGCGGTGGCGGCCAGCCCGGAGGCGCCCCGCCTCAGCCGCTGCCGCCAGCTCCTGGCGTACGCCCCCACCCCCGCCGTCGCCGAGCGGCGGGGCGCGGGCAGCCCCTCGAGGCATCCGAGGTTCACGAGCGTCAGGAGGGCCTTGCAGGTCTCGAACTCGCCCAGCCGCGCCAGGTCGACCAGCCTCTCGACCGTGCGCCCCGGCTCGGCCAGCGCGTGGACGCGCCGCTCGGCGGGTCCGACCGAGGCGTCATGGTCCGGCAGCGGCCCGCAGCGGACGAACGTCATCGCCGGCGACGCGATCTTGCGCCGGACGATGGGCCACTCGTCGAGGCGCCGGAAGCCCTCCATGAGGAGCGCCTCCGCGCGCAGCGGCGTGACCGTGCCCGGATCCCACTCGACCGCACCCGCCTCGAAGTCGTACGTCCCCTTCTTCCACTCGAAGAGCCGGTAGATGGTCTCGGTGGTCTGCAGCGTCGTCATCTCCTTCAGGTCCTGCTTCGTGACGAGCTCCAGCTCGACGAGGATGTCGCCCAGCCGCCGCAGCGTGCGGCTCTGCACCTGCAGGGCGCGCGCGAGCGCGTCGCGGCTGATGAGCTCGGCGCGGACCAGCATGGCGCCGAGCCGCTCCTTGTGCTTGCGCCGCGCCGACTCGGCCGAGACCACCGCGCCCTCGGCGAGCACGACGTGGATCTCCTCGTCGGCGTTGGCGAGGTGCAGCACGCCGCTCTTCGCCTGCTGCCCGATGAGCTGCAGGATCTCCGCGATCCCGAAGTCCTCGAGCGTTCCGGTGAGCGCCATGGCCTCTCAGCTCCGGGTGCGGCGGAACAGGTCGCGTACCGACAGCCACCACACCAGCACGGCGAGCGGACCGACGAGTGCCAGCTTCGCGTCGCCGACCCACGGCGCCGGCTGTGGCGGCGGCGCGACGCCGCCCGCCGAGAGCGCCAGCGCGACCAGGAACACGAACACCATCAGGAGGAGGGCGCCCCGCGCCGCGTCGCCGCGCCAGAGATGGCCGGCGCCGCTTCCGAGGAGCCCCAGCGCCCGCGCCGCCAGCCGCCGCGCGCGGGCGTGGCGGCGGACCTGCTGCTCCTTGCGCAGCCGGTCGCGGGGATCGACCAGGTTCTTCTTGACGAAGACGTTCACGCACTGGCCGCACAGGCTCCCGTCGACCCCGTCGCAGCGCCGGCACACCGCGCGGCCGCAACGCTCGCACACGTGGCTGACCCGCCGCCGGCCGAGCCAGGAGAGCGGCCAGGGCGCGAACGCCGCCGCGACGAGCAGCCAGGGCCAGCCCGCCGAAGGGAATGGCCCAGCGAGCCGCTGGCGCAGCGCTTCGGCGACGCCGTGCGGCGTGTCGTCGGCCGCCAGCGAGCGGACCTCGGCGAACGGCACCGGCGCGTCGATGAGCCACCGGTTCTGACGGAAGTCCTCGTCGGAGCCTGCCCGCGCGACGAGCGCCGCGTCCTCCGCGGCCGCCTTGCGCCGCGCCTCCTGCGCCTGATCCAGCGCCGACTGGCGCACGAACACCTTCGACAGATCGTAGTGCGCAGCGGCGAGCACGGAGAGGTCCCCGGCCGCGCTCGCCCGGTCGATCGCGGCGAGGTAGCTCGCCTTCGCCCCCTCGGTGTCCCCGCGCAGCAGCTGCACGTTGCCCTTCCCGACCAGCGCCTCGGGGCGGCTGGCCCCCGCCGCCTGGTACCAGCGGAGCGCGTCGGCCAGCTCGCCGCGGCGCTTGTGGTGGTGGCCGAGCGCGAGCAGCCCCGCCGGCGGCAGCTCGCCCCGGGCCGCTCGCGCCGCGAGCCTCGCGGCCACCCGCCCGTCGTCGGCGCCGTGCTCGAGCGCGTACACGTCGTCGGCGAGCGTCCCGGTGAAGGCGGTGACTCGCGTCGCCTCCCCGGCGGCCCACGGAAGCGCCGCGAGCGCGAGGAGCGCCGCCGAGGCGACCGCCCGCTCGGACTCGCGCAGATACGGCGCCGCGCAAAGCGCGAGCGCGACGAGCAGCGCCGCCGGCCCGAGCCGCCACGCGATCGGGGCGGCCAGCACGACCAGCGCCATGAAGGCGGCCTGGAGCGGCGTCGTGGCGCGGAGCAGCGGGAGGTGGCGGACGTCGTGCAGCACGAGGCGCAGCCGCCGCGCGAACAGGAGTGACAGGACCAGCACCGAGGCCGCCAGCGTCGCGGCGAGCCCGGCGGCGCACAGATCGGCGACGAACGCGCGCGCGGTGTGCGGCTCCCTCGCGGCGGCGGACAGACCGGCGACGAGCGCGCGCACCGCGGGCTCGGGGTGGCCCGGATCGCGGGCCAGCAGGGCGCGCGCCAAGGCCACATGGGCCGCGGCGGCGTCCGGCGCGAGGGCGACCGCCAGCTCGGCGCGCGCCGCGGCCTCGCCGGGCACGCGCGCCTCGAGGGCGCGGCCCGAGGCGCGCACCTCGACGGCGGCCAGCGCGTCGAGGTTCTCCAGGCCGAGCTCGCGGCGGATCTCGAGCAGCCGGCGCTCCGACTCGCGGGCGCGCGGCACGTCTTGTTCACGGAGCGCCGCCCGCCGGGCCTGCCACGCGCCGAGGAGGTCGGTGAAGCGCGCGCGGACCGGCTCGATGGCACGCACCGGCGTCGGCATGGGCGGCGGCGGCGCGGGCGCCGCGACGGCGGGTCGATGGGGCTCGGGCTCCGCGGCCAGTGGCGGCGGCTTCGGCTCCGGCTCGCGCCGCGGCTCCTCCGCCGCTGGCAGGTCCTCCTCGACGAGCGAGGGGGCCGAGACCTGGCCGAGCGCGGCCAGGGGCACGCCTGTCGCGAGCGACAGGCCGACGAGGATGAGGAACACTCGAGCCACGGCCGCGGGCGATGCTAGCACGCGCCCCCTGCGGTACAACGTGTAAGGTCATGCCCACACCAGCTGAAGCGATCGAACGACTCCTCGGCATCATGGCGCGCCTGCGCGCACCCGATGGCTGCCCCTGGGACCGCGAGCAGACGATGTCGTCGTTGCGCCCATACCTGCTCGAGGAGACCTACGAGGTGCTGGAGGCGATCGACGTCGGCGACCCGCGGGAGCACTGCGAGGAGCTGGGCGATCTCCTGCTCCAGATCGTGTTCCAGTCGCAGCTCGCGAGCGAGGCCGGCCAGTTCGCGTTCGAGGACGTCGCGGAGGCGATCTCGAACAAGCTCGTCTCCCGCCACCCCCACGTGTTCGGCGACGTCAAGGTGAAGGACGCCGAGGCGGTGTTGAAGCAGTGGGCTGCGCTCAAGAAGGAGGAGAAGGCGGCCAAGGGCAAGGGGCGGAGCGTGCTCGAGGGGGTGCCGCGCGAGATGCCGGCCCTGGCGCGCGCCGACCGGCTCACGGAGAAGGCGAGCCGCGTCGGCTTCGACTGGCCGGATGCCACCGGGGCGCGCGCCAAGGTGGAGGAGGAGCTCCGAGAGCTCGACGAGGCGGTGGCGAGCGGCGACCGCGCCGCCGTCGAGCACGAGCTCGGGGACGTGCTGTTCGCGGCCGCCAACCTCGCGCGCAAGCTCTCGGTGGCGCCGGAGGAGGCGTTGCGCGCCGCCGTCGCCCGCTTCATCGTCCGCTTCGAGCACGTCGAACGCGGCCTGGAGCGCGCCGCCGTGCCGCACGGCCAGGCCACGCTGGAGCAGATGGACGAACTCTGGAATGAGGCCAAGGCGCTCGAAGGACAAACCAAAAAAACCACCTAGGTCCACACCCCTGACCACGGTGGCAAGCTCTCCACAGATTTTGTGGAAAGTTCGTGGAAAACTTTGTGGGCACCGGCGCGGTGGGCGCGCCGCAGCGGCTTCTCACCCACCCCGTGGGGGGCGACGGCCAGGCTGCTTTCGTGGAAAATCAATGCCTTCGCAGCGTTTTTCGCATTGCTTGGCCACATGCCCCCGATGGACCCGGAGCCCCGGGACGTCGACTTTTCCGGGCGGTGGATAACTAGCCGCCTGTCAAGGACGTTCGCGACCGCATGGCATACGGCCCCGCGCGGCACGCGCGCGGCGCGCCCTACAGCCGCAACGGTCTGCCGAGAGCGGTGTCGTGACGACCGCGTCGTTGTAGGCGACGCGTGACGCCTGCTTCGGACGAGCCCTCTCGGCGCGCCCGCGCGTCACGCCGGTCGCAGGCGAGCTGCGGGCGCTTGACTCCGCCGTCGGCGGGCGGTAGAGAACGCCGCTTTCCAACCGAAGATCCGGAGAGTTCCGTTGGCGAACACCCGCTCCGCTGAGAAGCGCAACCGGCAGGCCCAGAAGCGCCGCACCCGCAACGTGCAGGTCCGGACCGGCCTCAAGTCCTCCGTCAAGAAGGCGCGCGAGGCGATCGTCCAGGCAGATCCTGCCGCGGCCAAGCAGGCCGTCGCGGCGGCGCTGAGGACGCTCGACAAGGCCGCCTCCAAGGGCATCATCCACAAGAACGCCGCCGCGCGCCGGATCTCGCGGCTCGCCAAGGCCGCCGCCAAGGCGCTGCAGCCCGCGAAGTAGCAACGCTGGAGAAGACCCGCGCAGCGCGCAGCCCCCCGCCGCCAGGCTGGTATGGGCCGCGCGCCGCAGGGTCGCGCGCGACAGGGTGATGCTGCACCCTGACGGCTCCGCCGGCGGCGCGGGGCAGCATGCCCCGCCGCGAAAGCTAGGGCACCTCCAGCCTCTCGACGATCTCGCGCGCGGCCGCCTCGGCCGCGTGGCGCAGCGCCAGCCGCCGCCGGCCCTCGCTCTCGAGCGGATCCTGTCCCGCGAGCCAGTCCTCGGATCGCTGCGACCGCTGCTCGCTCGCGACCTGGCCGGCCACGACCAGGCGCGCCGTGACGCTCAGCGTCAGCCTGTAGATGGCGCCGTTCGGGCTCGAGGCGCCGAAGCTCACGCCCTCCACCGCGCCCTCGAGCTGCGCCGGCGCACCCGGCCCCGCATCGGCGCCACGGCGCGCCAGCTCGCGGCGGAGCGCCGCCGCGACGAGCGCGCCGGCATCCGCGTCGGTGGTGTGGTCCTCGAGTGGCCGGACGAATATTTGCCGCGCGTTCTCGGGGAGGTGCCCCTGGGCGTGCACGGTGTAGCCGCAGGAGGCGAGGGCGAAGACGACGAGCAGCGTCGATCGCACGGCGAGCGGCGGCGGGTACCCGCCCGCCCCACGACGCGTGCCGCGATGCTGCTCGGCCACTCTCAGCTCACCACGAAGTTCATGAGCCGCTTCGGGACGAAGACGACCTTGCGCACGGTCTTTCCGGCGAGGTAGCCCTTCACCTTCTCCTCCGCCTCGGCGAGCGCCCGGACCTCGGCCTCGGTCGCGGCCGCCGCCGCGCGCACCTCGCCACGGAGCTTCCCGTTCACCTGGACGGCGATGGTGACGGTGTCCGCTGCGACCAGCGCCGGGTCAAAGCCTGGCCAGGGCTGGTCCGCGAGCAGCACCCCGTCCGCGGCGGCGCCGCGGACCGCGTGCCACAGCTCCTCGGCCGCGTGGGGCGCGAACGGCGCGAGCAGCGTCGCGAGCGCGACGAGCGCCTCGCGCACCGCGGCGCGATCCTCTTCGGAGGCGGGCTCGAAGGCGTAGAGGTCGTTGACGAGCTCCATGAGGCCGGCGATGCCGGTGTTGAACTTGAGGTCCGCCTCGAGGCCGTCGGTCACCTTCTTGATCGTGCGATGAGTGCGGCGGCGGAGCTCCAGCGCCGCTCCGGAGGCCTGCCCCAGCGCCGCCTCGTCCGCCCCGAAGCAAGCCTCGCGTGCGTGGAAGATGCGCCACACGCGCGAGAGGAACCGGAACAGACCGTCCACCTGCTCGTCGGACCAGTCGATGTCCTTCTCGGGCGGCGCGGCGAAGAGCATGAAGAGCCGCACCGTGTCCGCGCCGTACTTGCGCACCATGGGGCCGGGAGCGACGACATTGCCCCACCGCTTCGACATCTTCTTGCCGTCCGGTCCGTTGACGATGCCCTGCGTGACGAGGCGCTTGCACGGCTCGTCCACGGGTACCAGCCCGAGCTCGCGCATGACCCGGTTCCAGAACCGGAAGTAGAGCAGGTGCATCACGGCGTGCTCGGGGCCGCCGACGTAGACGTCAATGGGGAGCCAGCGGTCCGCCAGCTTCGGGTCGAAGGGCTGCCGGTCGTCCTTCGGCGAGAGGTAGCGCGCGTAGTACCAGGAGGAGTCGACGAAGGTGTCCATCGTCTCGGTCTCGCGGCGGGCGGGCTTGCCGCAGCGGGGGCAAACGGTGTCCACGAACTCGGGCACCTTGGCGAGCGGTGGCTCGCCCGTGCCGGTGATGATCGCCTGCTCCGGCAGCTTCACCGGCAGGTCCTCCACCGGCACCGGCACCGCCCCGTGATCGGGGCAGTAGATGATGGGGATGGGCGTCCCCCAGTAGCGCTGGCGGGAGAAGCCCCAGTCACGCAGGTGGTAACGGACGGTCGCGTCGCCAAAGCCTTTCGCCTTCGCGTCGGCGCTCATCCGGAAGCGCGCGTCGGCGCTCCTGAGCCCGGTGTACGGGCCGGAGTCGGCGAGGACGCCGTCCTCGGTCGTCGCGGCGGAGAGCTGGTCGCCGGGCGGCGTGCGCTCGCCGCGCTCGGGCTGGATCACCGTCTTGACCGGGAGGCCGTACTTCCGCGCGAACTCGAAGTCGCGCTGGTCGTGAGCGGGGACGCTCATCACCGCGCCGGTCCCGTACTCGGCGAGCACGAAGTTCGCGATCCACACCGGGACGCGCGCGCCGGTGTACGGGTTCACCGCCTCCGCTCCGGTGAAGACGCCCTCCTTCGGCGCGCCCTCGCCCGTTCGCTCCGCCGCCTCCGTGCGCCGCATCCGCTCCACGAAGGCGCGCACCTCGGCGAGCCGCTCTGGCCGCGTCACCGTCTCGACGAGCGGGTGCTCGGGCGCCAGGACCACGTACGTGCAGCCGTAAATGGTGTCGACCCGGGTGGTGAAGACCTCGATCGCGCGGTCCGACCCCTGCACCGGAAACTGGACCTGCGCCCCCACGCTGCGTCCGATCCAGTTCCGCTGCATGGTGGTGACGCGCTCGGGCCAGGCGCCGAGCTGATCGAGGCCGTCGAGCAGCGCGTCCGCGTAGGCGGTGATGCGGAAAGCCCACTCCGGGATGACCTTCTCGATGACGGGCGAGTGGCACCGCTCGCACACCCGCTGCCCGTCCTGCTCGAGCACCTGCTCGTTCGCGATGACGGTGAGGCAGCCCGTGCACCAGTTGGCCTTCCCCTGCCGGCGGTAGACGATCCCCCGCTCCAGCATCTTCACGAAGAACCACTGGTTCCAGCGATAGTACTCGGGGTCCGCGGTGACGATCTCGCGGTCCCAGTCGAAGGCGTAGCCGAGGGAACGCATCTCGGCGCGGAACGAGACGATGTTCTCGCGGGTGCGCTCCGCCGGGTGCTTGCCGTCCTTGAGCGCCGCGTTCTCGGCCGGGAGCCCGAGCGCGTCGAAGCCGATCGGGTGCAGCACGTCGTGGCCGCGCATGCGCAGGTAGCGGGCCAGGGCGTCACCGATCGTGTAGACGCGGGCGTGTCCCATGTGCATGGCGCCCGACGGATAGGGGAACATCTCGAGGACGTACCGCTTCTCGGCCCCGGGCCGGTTCCCGGCGGAGAAGGTGCGGGCGGACGTCCAGCGCTCCTGCCAGCGCGGCTCGATCGACTGCGGCTCGTAACGCTCGTTCATGGGCATGGCTGAGCCGGGCATCCTAACCCGGCCCCGGGGTCGCGTCATGAGCGGGTTGTCCAAAATGCCCGCCCCGCCGCCGCGCGGTCGCGCGCCCGCCCGCGACGGGTGGAGTGGATCCCGCTATATTCGCCGCCCGTTTCGACCACCGGAGACGACCCCATGTTCCCGCCCGTCTACATCGCCGACATCGCCGCGCACGAGGGGAAGGAGATCACGCTCCACGGCTGGCTCCACAACCGCCGCTCCTCGGGGAAGCTGCACTTCCTGCAGGTGCGCGATGGGACCGGCGTCATCCAGTGCGTCGTGTTCAAGGGGAACGTCTCGCCCGAGGTCTTCCAGGAGGCGGACCACCTCCCGCAGGAGACCTCGCTC
>DATLJU010000131.1:0-6540 GCA_035538735.1 Anaeromyxobacteraceae bacterium
GTGGAGCTTGAGATCGAGGAACACCGGGCGGCCCAGCGCCGCCGCGGCGCGGACCGCGGGCGGGCCCTCGGCCGCGAACAGCTCCAGGCCGACCTTCAGCATCCCGACCTCGGGCGCCACGGCGCGCGCGAACGGCTCGGCCGCGCTCCAGCTCCCGAAGTCGAGCGCGGCGCAGAGCCGCTCGCGCCCGCTCACACCTCGCCCGCCCCGCCCTCGCGGGCGATGAGCGCCGCGGCCTTGCCGGCGACCTCGCCGAGCGGCACCAGCTCGACGTCCTTCGTGCCGCGCCGCTTCCACTCCACCTTGCCCTCGGCGAGCGCCTTGCGCCCGACGGCGATGCGCAGCGGGATGCCGACGAGGTCCGCGTCCTTGAACTTCACGCCGGCCCGCTCGTCGCGGTCGTCGTAGAGGACGTCGACGCCGGCCTTGGCGAGGGCCGCGCAGACCTCCTCGGCCGCCTTCACCAGCTCGGGCTCCTTGCCGAGGGTGAGGACGGTGGCCCGGTACGGCGCGATCGAGAGCGGCCAGATGATGCCGTCCTGATCGTGGTGCAGCTCGATGGCGGCCGCCATGATGCGCTCGACGCCGATCCCGTAGCTGCCCATCACGATGGGCGTCTCCGATCCGTCGGCCTTGAGGACGTTCGCCTTCATCGAGACCGAGTACTTCGTGCCGAGCTTGAAGATGTGCCCCACCTCGAGCGCCTTGAAGACGTCGAGCGTGCCGTCGCAACGCGGACACCCCTCGCCCGCCTTCACGGTGCGCAGCTCGGCCAGCTTGCCGTGGCGGAGGAGGTCGCGCTTCACGTCGACCCCGCGCAGGTGGAAGCCGTCCTCGTTCGCGCCGGTCACCATGTTGCGTCGCTCGGCCAGCGCCGGATCGACGTACACGGCCGCCTTCGTGAAGTTCACGGCCCCGAGCGACCCGGCGCGCGCCCCCATGAGCGGCGGGATCTCCTCCGGGTGGGCCGGGCGCAGGATCTGGGCGCCGGTGGCGGTCTGGAGCTTCGCCTCATTGAGCTCGTGATCCCCGCGGACCACGGCGATGACCGGCTTCTCGTCGGCGATGTAGACGAGGGTCTTGAGCTGTCGCCGCGCCGGGACGGCGTGGGGCGGCTGCTCCAGCGCCTCGATGGTGACGACGCCGGGCGTGGCGAACTTCTCGGGCGAGACGGGTCCCGGCTCGTCGTGCTCGGGCGCGATGCGGGAGGTGGCCGTCTCGGTGTTCGCGGCGTAGCGGCACTTCGGGCAGGCCGCGACGAGGTCCTCGCCCGCGTCGGTGCGGACCATGAACTCCTGCGACGCCGACCCGCCCATCGCGCCCGAGTGCGCCTGGACGGCGACGAACTCGAGACCGCTGCGGGTGAAGATCTTCTCGTACGCGCGCCGCTCGTCCTCGTAGCTCTTGTCGAGGCCAGCGGCGTCCACGTCGAAGGAGTAGGCGTCCTTCATCGTGAACTGGCGGACCCGGAGGAGGCCCGACTTCGGGCGCGGCTCGTCGCGGAACTTGGTCTGGATCTGGTACCAGACCTGGGGCAGCTGCCGGTAGCTCCGCAGCTCGTCCCGCGCGATGGCGGTGAAGATCTCCTCGTGCGTCATGCCGAGGCAGTACTCGCCGTTCTTGCGGTCGCGCAGGCGGAACATGTTGTCGCCCATGACCTGCCAACGGCCCGACTCCTTCCAGATCTCGGCCGGGTGGAGCGCGGGCAGGAAGAACTCCTGTCCGCCGATGGCGTCCATCTCCTCGCGGACGATCGCCTCGATCTTGGTGAGCGATCGCTTGGCGAGCGGCAGGAAGTCGTAGATGCCGGCCCCGAGCTGCCGGATGAAGCCGGCGCGCACGAGCAGCTTGTGGGAGGCGACCTGCGCGTCGGCCGGCGCCTCCTTGAGCGTGGGGATGAAGAGCTGGCTGAAGCGGGCGACGGTCGTCGTCATGGCCCGGCTTTATACCCCAGCCCACGCCCTCGCACAGCGGCGCGGCGTTGGGCGCGGCGCTGGCGCGGTCGGACCCCTGGCTGGCGGACGTCGCGCGGCGGCTCGGCGGCGGCGCGCGCCCATCGCGTCCGCGCCCGCCGCCGCAGTGTGGTTCGCGGCCGCCCTGCTCGGCCGCGCTCCGCGCCGCCGATCGGCGCCTACGGCGCCGTCCAGGTCTCCTGCTGGCGAAGCGACTCGCTGGTCGGCCCGGTCTCGGCGGGATTGGTCGGCACGACCTCGCCGCCGCGGGTGGACGACATGCCTTGCTTCGAGGCGGAGTCGCCCCGGGTCGGCGGCCGGCGCCCCTGCGACATGGCCTGCCCGGGATCGCTTGGCTCACCTGCGCCGAGGCCCTGCTCTTCCACCTGGGCGCCGCTCGGGGCGGCAGGATCGGAGCCCGAGCCCCCGGCCTGCGGGTTGCCCTGATCGCTGGGTGACGCGGCATACAGCGCGGCGGAGACGGCGTACATCGCGAGTGTCGTCATCATGGTGCTGCTCCTTTCGATCGGTGGACGGGCGGCGCGGGCACTCGTGACCGACGCTCCCGGCCACCGGACCTGCTCGACTGCGTTCCGACGGCTCATGGCTCGCGACGCGCGAGGCGCGTCGATCGTTCCCATCTATTCAGCGCGAGCCGCGTTGGTTAGGGGGCGCCGAGCGCCGCGGCCACTTTGGACAGCTCGCCCGCCGGGAGATCCGAGACGAGCGCGTAGGCCAGATCGCCTGCGCGCCACAGCACGACGCGCCAGCCGTCTCGCGAGGCCTCGCCGGCGCGGGGCCACGGCAGCCCCTCTGCGCGGAAGACGAGCAGCGTGGCCGCGTGGCCGCGCGCCGCGTACTCGAGCACGGCCGCCTTGCGGTCGAACACGTAGCCGACCGACCCACCCTTCAGGCGGGCCACGTCACCGGGCGGCATCGGCACGTCGGGGGCGAAGTCGAGCTTCCCCTCGAACCAGGGCTTCACCTGGTGCGAGCCGCCGCTGGCGATGTCGGGCGGCTGCTGCCGCGCCAGGACGCGCAGGTGATCGTGGACCGCTTCCGCGACGAGGGCTCCCGACCCGCGTTCGTCGAGCCCGCCGCGCCCGACGAGGAGCCCGCCCGCGACGAGCACGACCCCCGCGGCGAGCGCCGGCGCCAGCGCGGCGTGCCAGCGCCGCGGGGCTGTTCCGCGCGCCACGGCGCTCGGCGCGACCATGAGGCGCAGCCGCCGGTGCAGCGCCTCGGGCGCACCGTAGCGTGGCGCGCGCTGGAGCAGCTCGTCCAGGACCCGCTCGGCAGGGTCGCGGCTTCGGGGTGGGCTGGTCATCGCGGCACCCGGGTGGCGTAGTCGGAGAGCAGGACACGCAGCTCCGCGCGAGCGCGCGAGAGGCGGGACTTCACCGTTCCCACCGCGCAGCCGAGGACGTCCGCGAGCTCGCCCTCCGTGAGTCCCTCCGCGTCGAGCAGCACGACCGTGCGCGCGTCGTCGGACAGCGAGCGCAGGGCGGCCTCGATGTCCGCCCCGACGAGGCCGCGCAGCCGCGAGAGCTCGCGGTCCCCCATGAGCGCGGGCTCCGCCACGGCGGCCGCGGAGGGTTCGGTGGTGTCGTAGGGCTCGTCCCCCTCGCGCGGGTGCTCTCGCCGGTAACGGCTCACGAACGCGTTGCGCAGGATACGGAACAGCCACGCCTTCACGTTGCTGCCAGGGGAGAGCCGTCCCCAGGCCGGGAGCGCATGCGCGTAGGTCTCCTGCACCAGGTCCTCCGCGTCCGCGGGCTGGCGCGTCAGATACCGCGCCAGGTTGTAGAGGGCGTCGGCGTGCTCGAGCGCCTGCTCTGGCCCCATGGCGGGAGCGCGCCGCGACGTCCGAGCCCACGACAGGAGCGTCATCCTTAGCGCCGCCTTCCGGCCAGCCCCGAGCCGCGTCCTCCGCTCATGACAACGCCGCCGGCGAAGGATCGTTCCATCTCACCGAGGCGCCTCCCCGGTCGTCGCTCCGGCGAGCTGCTTGGCGAGCTCCGCCAGCTCCTCCGGATTCGAATCGGAGACGAGCGCGTAGCCGAGGTCGCCCGCCCGCCACAGCACGGCGTGAAAACCTCGCTCCGACGAGCGCTCGAGCGCCGGCGTCCCTCCGCCCGGGCCGGCGGTGGGCCAGGCGAGCCCGGCGGCGCGGAAGGCGAGGAGCGTCAGCTCGTGCAGCCTGAGGCCGTAGACGACCACCGCCGACTTCCGGTCGAACACGTATCCGACCGAGCCTCCCCGGAGGCGCAGCGCGGTCCCGGCCGCGGTCGGCACGGCGGGCGCGAAGTCGAGCCTCGCGGCCAGCCATGGCTTCAGCACGTGTGCATCGCTGCTCTCCAGCTCGACGGGCCGAGCGGCGGCGAGCACGCGCAGGTGGTCGTTCACCACCTCCGCCACGAGCCGCGCCGGCGCGCCCCGCCCGTCCGCGGCCCCGCGCTGCAGGAGCGCGACGGCGACCACGAGCGCCGCCGCGCCCAGCGCCGCCACCGCGATCGGGAGAAAGGCTCGCCGCGTCATCTCCCCCCGGTGTAACGGCGCCGCATCCTCGCCTCGCCCCCCGCGTGGGCACGGGGTTCACTCCTCCTCCGGGCCGGCGCGCCGACCCCGATGCGGGCCGCGGGAACGGTCCGCGCGGCCGGGCGTTGCGGTCGGCGCAGGCAGCGCGAACCCGCTGCGCGAGCGGAAGCCGCCGGCCGGCGACGGAGGAACCGTGAGCCAGGGCATCGATCGCAGGAACTTCCTCAGGATCGCAGGCGCCTCGCTCGGCGCCGGGGCGCTGTACCGGGTGGCCGCTGCCCTCGGGCCGGAGCCGGCGAGCCGCGACACGGCGCGCCGCCTCGCCAAAGCCAACGGCGAGGCGGTCAAGCCGTTCTCGTTCGTGCAGCTGAGCGACGCGCACGTCGGATTCCACGGCCCGCCCAACCCCACCGGCACGCGCGCCTTCGAGCGTGCGGTCGAGCTCATCAACCGCCTGCCCGAGCCGCCGGACTTCATCCTCTTCACCGGCGACCTCACGCACGACTCCGAGCAGCAGGACGAGCGCCGCGCGCGGATGCGCGAGTTCCAGCGCATCGCTGGCGGGCTCCGCGTCAAGGAGCGGCACACGATCCCCGGCGAGCACGACGCCGGGATCGACGGCGGGGCGCTCTACCACGAGGTGTTCGGCGACTCGAACTACGCCTTCGACCATCGGGGCGTCCACTTCATCGCGCTCGACAACGTCTCGCGGGCGAAGCCCGAGGTGGGCCCGGACCGCATCGCCTCGCTCCGCGACGACCTCGCGCGGTACTCGCGCACGACGCCCATCGTCGTCTTCACGCACCGCCCGCTGTTCGACCTCAGGCCGGACTGGGAGTGGTTCACGCGCGACGGCGACGCGGTGATGAAGGTGCTCTCCCCGTACGAGAACGTGACCGTGCTGTACGGCCACATCCATCGCGAGGACGTGCACGAGGTGGCAGGGTGCCGTCACCTCGCGGCTCGCTCCCTCATCTTCGGCTTCCCCGATCCCGGGGGCGGGGGCGACAAGAAGCCGCTGCCGTTCGACGCGGAGCACCCGTTCCGCAACCTGGGGGCGCGCGTCGTGCGGGCCGGGCCCAGCGCTTCTCCCGGCGCCGCCACGCTCCGCATCGACGAGGTCGAGCTCACGCTGCAGGAGCGCTCGGGAACCGAGGGGTTCCAGCAGATCCTCAGGCCGTCCACCCTCGAGGGCTGACGCCCAACGGAGCAACACGACATGCGTACGCCATGCTGGAGCTGGCTGGGCGCCCTCGCCGCCGCCGCGCTGCTCGCCGGGGCCGCCGTCGCCGCGACCGCACCGGAAGGGCGGGTCATCGACGTGAAGGCGAAGCGGTTCGAGTTCAACCCACCGGAGCTGCAGCTCACCGCCGGCCAGCCGGTCACGCTGCGCCTCACCAGCGCCGACGTGACGCACGGGTTCTACCAGAAGGACCTCGGCATCGATACGGAGATCTCGCCGGGCCGGACGACGGAGGTGAAGTTCACACCGGTGAAGGCGGGTCGCTACACGATCATCTGCGATCACTTTTGCGGATCGGGTCACGGGAACATGCACCTGGTGGTCGTGGTGCAGTGACGGCCGCCCGAGTGGGGCTCCGAGGCTCTTCGACGCTCGGTCCGGTGTGATCGCGAAGAGGAGGGAGCCATGACGTACGGACGGACAGTCGCCTTGCTGGCAGCCCTATCGGCGGTCGCCGCGTGCGGAGGGAGCAGCGGGAGCAGCACGAGCAGCAGTACGCCGAGCGGGGGCACGCCCGACGGAGGGGCTACCCCCACCGGGAACACGACCGACGGCGGCACCGACGGGGGCACGACCGCCGCCACGTCCTTCACCCTCACCATCCAGGGGCTGGCCTTCTCGCCCGACAACCTGACGGTGGCGCCCGGCGCGACCGTGCAGGTCATGAACAACGATGGCGCGACGCTGCACTCGGTGACGAGCGAGTCGACGGCCGGCTCCTTCACGCCCGGTTCCGTGGCGGGCATCTCGTTCGACACCGGGCTCTTCCTCGGCGTCGGCACGCGCAGCTTCACCATCCCGGCGAAC
>DATLJU010000132.1:0-7430 GCA_035538735.1 Anaeromyxobacteraceae bacterium
GTCGTTGCATCCATCGCGGTACTGGCCAGCGGCTCCGCGTGGGCGGTCGATCGCGATGTGCCGAGGAGCGCAGAACAGCACGACACGCGCGACTCACTGGCCCAGACCGAGATGAACCACGGCGGCGGCCCGACTCACACCGACCCCGCCTGGCGCGAGGGTGACGCGCAGGCGGCCAGGTGCATCGACGCCTGGAATGGAAGCGGAAGCGGCGACCCCCGGGCATCCGAGGAGCGCGAGCGCGATGAGGCGCGGGCGCAGAGCGAGGGAGAGCGCCAGCAGAGAAGCTGGACCGGCCCGTAGGAATGAACGCGGGGCGAGCGGGTCGGTCGACCTGCTCGCCTACGCGCTCGCGGCGGGGCGCTCTTCCAGGCGAATCACGGTGGTGCCTCCATGCTCGCGAGCCACGCCGGATAGCCGTGGCTCTCGGCCTCGCCCAGGACGAGCTCCGGCATCTCCTGAGCCATCCGCCGGAGCGCGACGTCGAGGGCGCGGCGTCTGGCGGCGGGATCGGGTGCGAAAGCCTCGAACCCGAGGGTGACCTGGTCCCGGTCGACGAGCTCGGTCAGCTCGACGCCACAGCCGGCCTCCGCGATGTCTCCCGGAGACAGCGGACGCGAGGTGACGGCGTCGAGCCTCACGAGCCAGCGGCGCTTCCCGACGCTGGCCCAGCCGCAGCCAATCGGGACCCCGAGGCTCTCGACGTCACTGGCTTGCACCTTGCCCCATTGCTCGAGCCGTCCCGAGATCGCTCCGATCGGCGGAAGCCGACCGGATGAGATGCGGAGCTTGAGCTCGAGGACGCCGCCGCCGCGCTGCTTCACGCCGAGGAGCGGTGAGCACGGCACCAGGTACAGGTCCGTGCGCATCTGGGGCGCGGCCTGGTGCAAGCCAGCCTCCCGCGCCACGGTCCCGAGCATCCAGGACCGGACCCGCTCCGTGCGACCGTCGTCGTTCGACCAGAACCAGCGCACTTCGGTGGTCTCGAACATCGTCGCCATCGGCGCCTCGGGAAGGGAGCGCGAGGACCGGCTCACTCGAGCCGGTGGCGCTTCAGCTTGTAGTACAGGTTCCTCACGGTGATGCCGAGCGCGCGCGCCGTCGCCTCGCGATTCCCGCCGTTGCGAGCGAGGTGCGTGCGCAGGAGCTGCCGCTCCCAGGCGGCCCTCAGCTCCGGGAGCCCGCGCGGCCTGCCGGAGGCCGGCGCGCCGTCGTCCGGCTCGGCGCTCACGTCCGCGAGATCGAGGTCGGCCGCGCGCAGCACATAGGCCTCGGCCGGCTTGTCGATGACGCCGCGGCGCAGGACGTTCTCGAGCTCGCGCACGTTCCCCCGCCAGGGCAAGGACTTCAGCAGGGCGAGGGCGTCGGGCGCCAGGTCCACCGGCGCCACCCGGTACTCGGCGCAGATCCGCGCGAGCAGCGCGCGAGAGAGGGGCAGGACGTCCTCCCGGCGCTCACGCAGGCTCGGCACGCGTATGGGCATGACGCTCAGCCGGTAGAAGAGGTCCTGCCGGAACGTGCGCTGCGAGATGGCCGCCTCGAGGTTCGCGTTCGTCGCCGCGATGAGCCGCACGTCCACGCGCACCGGCTTGCTGCTCCCGACCCGCACGATCTCCCGCTCCTGCAGGGCGCGGAGGAGCTTCGCCTGGAGCGCGAGCGGCGCCTCCGCCACCTCGTCGAGGAAGAGGGTACCGCCCTCCGCTTCCTCGAAGTGCCCCTTCTGCCCGTGGGTGCGCGCGCCGGTGAAGGCGCCGCCCTGGTACCCGAACAGAGAGGACTCCAGCAGCCCCTCCGGGATGGCCGCGCAGTTCACGCGGACGAGGGGGCCGTCGCGCCGGTCGCTCGCGTGGTGGATGGCGTGGGCGAAGAGCTCCTTGCCCGTCCCGCTCTCTCCGAGCAGGAGCACCGTCGCCGGAGTCCGCGCGGCCTTCCGCGCGAGCTCCTTGGCGCGGGAGATCGCCGGCCCCTCGCCGACGATGTCGTCGAACGAGCGCCTCGCCTCGAGCTTGCGCAAGAGCTGCTTGGCCGAGGCGAGCTCGTCGGAGAGGCGCCGGATCTCCGACACGTCGTGGATGACACCCACGCTTCCGCGGAGCTCTCCGCCGATGAGCAGCGGCGCGGCGTTGACGATCACCTCCCGCGCGTGCGGCCCGACCCTGAGCCGAGCGCCTCGGATCGCCTGGCGCGTGCGCAGCACCCGCAGGTGCACGCTCTCGCCCTCCGCGATGTCGGCGGTGACGGGCCGGCCGATCACCTGCGCCTCGTCGAGCCCCATGAGCCGCGTGTAAGCCGGGTTCACGAGGACGGTCTTGCCCTCCGCGTCGGCGATCGAGATCGCCTCCTGCGAGCATCGGATGATCGCCTCGGAGAGCTCGCGGAGCTCACGCGTGGTGTGCACCATGAGGACCTCCAGGGCGGCGCCTGAAAAAACTAGCATGAAAAGGATTTCAGGGGAGGCGCTCATCCAGGTCCTCAACGTGCCGCCTTTCCACGGTCTGGCCCTGCAAGGGGGCCAGGCGCGCGGCTTGCTGGTCCTGCCGCCATGCGCGAGGGTCCACTTGCCGCCGTCCGAACCAGGGCGTCCGCGCCGTCCCTCGAGATCCGCGTCCACGGGCGCGGCGGCCAGGGGGCGGTGACCTGCGCCAAGCTCCTCGCCTGCATGTACGCGGAGCAAGGGCTCCACGTGCAGACGTTCGGCGACTACGGCTCGGAGCGAGCCGGCGCGCCCGTGCGCGCCTTCACCCGCGTGGCCACCGCGCCGGTCACCAACCGGAACAAGGTCTACCGTCCGCACCACCTCCTCGTGCTGGACGCGGCGCTCCTCGGCGACGACGTCCTGGACGGCGCAGCGCCCGAGGCGGTCCTCGTCGTGAACAGCGCCCGGGGGCTCGCGGCGTTCTCCGAGCGCCACCGGAGCTTCCGCGGCGCGGCCGTGGACGCCACCGCCATCGCGCGCCGGCACGGCATCGGCTCGGCCGCCCTCGTCATCGTCAACACGACCGTCGCAGGCGCCTATGCGCGCGTGGTGGGCCTCCCGTGGGAGGTCGTGGAGCGCGCGTACCAGGCGCTGGAGCTGGAGAGCGATCTCCCCGCCGCCCGCGAGGCGTACGAGGCCGTCGTCGTGCGCGCACCCGAGCCCGGAGCGGTCGCGCCGGCGCCGCGCGGGCCGGCCACCGTGCCGCCCGTGATCGGCATCGCCGAGCTCACCGAGGACATCCCGACCCGCGTCCCCACCGGCACCTGGCGGACGCAGCGACCGCGCTACCGTACGCACGTCGCCCCGTGCAATGCGGCCTGCCCTGCGGGGAACGACGTGGTCGGCTTCGTCGGGGCGCTCAGGACCGAAGGCGTCGAGGCGGCGGCGCGCATCCTCCTCGCGACGCAGCCGCTCCCGTCCGTCTGCGGGCGGGTCTGCCCCGCCCCGTGCATGACCGCGTGCAACCGCTCCGCCTACGACGGCGCGGTCAACGTGCGCGCGCTGGAGCGCTGGATCGGCGACCGGGCCGGCCCGGAGCTGCAACGGGCGCCGGCGGCTATGAGACCGCGGCGGTTCGCGGTGGTCGGGAGCGGGCCCGCCGGGCTCTCCGCCGCGTTCACGCTCCGCTCGGCCGGGCACGAAGTGACGATCCTGGAGGTCGCGCCACGGCTCGGCGGCGTCCTGCGCACCGGGATCCCGGCCTACCGGCTCCCCCACGACGTCCTCGACCGCGACCTCGCGCGCATCCTGGCGCTCGGCGTGGACGCGCGGTGCGGTTACGCGGTGGACGCGGCCGCGGTGCGCGAGCTGGCCGCGAGCCACGACGCGGTGATCCTGGCGGCCGGGATGCAGCGCGCCGGCGACCTGGACGTCCCGGGCCGGTCGCTGCGCGGCGTGGCGGACGGGCTCGGCTTCCTCGACGGGGTGAAGAACGGCAGCGGCCGTACCCTGTCCGGCCACGTGGTGGTGGTGGGCGGCGGCAACACCGCGGTGGACTGCGCCCGGACCGCGCTCCGCTGCGGCGCAGCGCGGGTCACCCTCGCCTACCGGCGCGGGCGCGCGGAGATGCCCGCCATCTCGACCGAGATCGACGAGGCCGTCGCGGAGGGCGTCGAGCTCCTCCTGCACCGGCAGCCCCTCGCCTTCGCCGGAGACGGCCGGGTGGAGAGCGTGACGCTGGCGGAGGTGGAGTTGGGGGCGCCCGACGCGAGCGGCCGGCGCCGCCCGGTGGTCACCGATCGCACGGCGGCCCTCGCCTGCGACGGCGTGCTCCTCGCCCTCGGCCAGGGCGCGGACCTGGGAATCGTTCCCTCGGGGTGGTCGGTGCGAGCCGGCCGCGCCTGGGAGGGAGAGCGGCCGACCAACGTGTGGCTCGCGGGCGACCTGGCCACCGGCGACGGGACGGTGACCCACGCCATCGGGAACGGCCGGCGGATCGCCGGGCGCGCGCTGGCGGCGGCGGAGGGCGCGCCGGCGCCGGCGGAGAGCGTGGCGGGGCCGGAGGAGCGCGTCGCGCCGGCCCACGTGCGCTTCAGCCACTTCGAGGTGATCCCACCGCGGCCGGAGCGGCACGCCGCGGCGGGGGTCCGCGCGCGCGGCTTCGAGGAGGTGAGCCGGGGGCTCGACGACGCGTCGGAGACCGAGCGCTGCTTCTCGTGCGGGCACTGCACGCTCTGCGACACGTGCCTGCTCTCGTGCCCCGAGGGCGTCGTGAGCCGGAGCGGCGAGGGCTACGCGGTGGACGAGGCCTTCTGCAAGGGGTGCGGCATGTGCGTGGCGGAGTGCCCGCGGCGGGCGATGGAGATGACGCTCGAGATGGCGGCGAGGTGACCATGGCTCTCATCAGCGCGAACCACGCCGCCGCCCTCGCCGCCGCCCTGGCCGGGCGGGCCAACCGCACCGGGCGCGGCTTCTGCAGCGGCGTGTACCCCATCACGCCCTCCACCGAGTGCATGGAGCTCCTCTGCAACCAGGAGATCGAGAAGGGCGAGGTGGTGCGCGTCGAGAGCGAGCACAGCGCCATGGCGGTCTGCATCGGCGCGGCGGCGAGCGGCGCGCGCACGTTCACCACCTCGTCGTCGAACGGGCTCGCGTTCATGGCGGAGAACGTGGTCGCGGCGGCGCTGCTGCGCCTGCCGGTGGTGATGGTGGCCGCGAACCGCGCGCTCGGGCCGCCCTGGAACATCTGGGCGGACCACGGTGACACCCTGCTGCTGCGCGACAGCGGCTGGGTGCAGATGTACTGCGCCGATAACCAGGAGGTCCTCGACAGCGTGCTGTGCGCCTACCGGCTCGCCGAGGATCGGCGCGTGCTCCTGCCGGTCCTCGTCTGCCAGGAGGGGTTCGTGCTCTCGCACACCATGACCGAGACCGACGTGCCCTCGCAGGACCGCGTCGACCGGTTCCTGCCGCCGCTCGAGCTGCCCGGCCGGCTCGGCGAGACGCCGCGGGTGATGGGCGGCCTCGACGCACCGCACAGCACCGAGGTCCACCGCGCCCAGCACCACCAGGCCATGGCGCGCGTGTTCGAGGTGTACCGCGAGGTGCAGGGGGCCTTCGAGCGCGAGCTCGGGCGCCGCCCCGCCGACCCGCTGGTGCCCTACCGCGCCGAGGACGCGGAGACGCTGGTGGTGTCGATGGGGACCATCGCCTCGACGGTGGAGCGCGCCGTGGACGAGGCCCGCGCGCGCGGGGAGCGGCTCGGCTCCGTCCGCGTCCGCATGTTCCGGCCGTTCCCGGCGGAGCAGCTGGCCCAGCTCTTCCGCGGCGTGCGGCGCATCGCGGTGATCGACCGAAACCTCAGCCCCGGGTTCGGGGGCGTGCTGTGGGGCGAGGCCCGGGGGCAGGCCGAGCCAGGCGCGATCGTGCAGGGCTACGTCATCGGCGTGGGCGGGGGCGACGTCCGGCCCGAGCACGTGGCGGCCATCGCGGCCGACCTCGCGGCGCGCACCTCCGCTGGCGCGCCGGTGCTCATGGAGGCGGGCACATGAGCGAACCGTCCGTGAGCTGCGTCGCGGCGCCGGCCCTCGCCGCTCCGCTGCTGCGCCCCGGCAACAGCAACTGCCCCGGCTGCGGGATGTCGACGGCGCTCCAGATCTTCGCGCGCGGCATCGAGCAGCGGCGCGTGATGCTGGTCGTCCCGGCCTCGTGCGCCGCGGTGATGGCCGGGCCCTTCCCGACCACCTCCCTGGCGGCGCCGGTGGTGCTCTCCACCTTCGGCGCGGCCGCCGCGGTCGCGACCGGCCTCGCCCGCGTGGCGCGGCTCAACGGCGATGGCACGCGCGTCGTGTGCTGGGCGGGGGACGGCGGCACCTACGACATCGGCATGGCGAGCCTCTCCGCCGCGGCCGAGCGCGACGAGGACGTCCTCTACGTCTGCTACGACAACGAGATCTACGGCAACACCGGTGGCCAGCGCTCCTCCGCGACCCCCGCCGGCGCGAGCACCACGAACACCCCCGGCGGCAAGCCGGAGGAGAAGAAGGACATCCTGGCCATCATGGCGGCGCACCGCGTCCGGTACGCGGCGTCCCTCTCGATCGCCCACCCCCAGGACGCCGTCCGCAAGGTGCGCCGCGCGCTCGACACGTCCGGCTTCCGGTTCCTCCACGTGCTGAGCCCGTGTCCGACCGGCTGGAAGTCGGAGCCCGCGCTCGGGATCGAGCTCGTTCGCCTGGCCGTACGCTCGGGCCTGTACCCGATCGTGGAGATCGTGGAGGGGCGCAAGCTCGTCATCAACCACGAGCCAGACTTCTCGACGGAGGCGCTCGAGCTGTACCTGTCGCTCCAGCGGCGGTTCCAGCGGTCGGGGCTCTCCGCGGATTCGCTCGCCGCCGCCATCGCGAGGAACTGGCGCGACCTTCGCGCGCGCAGCGGCCGCATCGTGCCCGCCGACCGCGAGGCGTGACACCCCGTTCGCCCTTCGACTACGCGCCGCTGCGCGGCGCTACGCTCAGGGCGAACGGAGAAGAGGGTGACGGATCCGGAGGACGGCATGCGCAAGGACATCGGGGAACGCATCCGCAAGATGCGGGAGGTCCAGGAGCTCACCCGGGAAGAGGTGTGCGGGCTGGCCGGCCTGAGCGCCGACCGCCTCGCGGCGCTGGAGGAGGGACGCGAGGTCCCGTCCATCGGCGTGGTCATCAAGCTCTCCCGCGTGCTCGGGTCGAAGTTCGGAGGGCTCCTCCACGGCGGCGCGTCCGCCTCGGATGCGCTCACCGTCTGCCGCGCCGGGGAGGTCGGCGTGGGCTACGATCAGGGCGACACCGACCAGGGCTACACCTACCGGAGCCTCACGCGCCCGGGCACGCCCGGCCACGGCATGGAGCCGTTCCTGCTCACCTTCGACCCCCGCGTGACCGACGCGAAGCCGCTCGCGCACGACGGGCAGGAGTTCGTCTACGTCCTCGAGGGAGAGATCGAGCTCTTCTACGACGGGGAGCGCCGCACGCTG
>DATLJU010000133.1:0-6478 GCA_035538735.1 Anaeromyxobacteraceae bacterium
GCGCTCATCCGCGAGGCCTTCCAGCGCGGCGTGACGTTCTTCGACACCGCCGAGGCGTACGGGCCCTTCACGAACGAGGAGCTGCTGGGCGAGGCCGTCGCGCCCTTCCGCGACCGGGTCGTCATCGCCACGAAGTTCGGCTTCAAGGACGGCGACCCGCGGGCGGGCATGGACAGCCGACCCGAGCGCATCCGGGCGGTGGCCGAGGCGTCGCTCGAGCGCCTCAGGACCGATCACATCGACCTCTTCTATCAGCACCGCGTGGATCCCGACGTGCCGATCGAGGACGTGGCCGGGACCGTGAAGGATCTGATCTGGGAGGGCAAGGTCAGGCACTTCGGCCTCTCCGAGGCCGGCGCCCAGACCATCCGGCGCGCGCACGCCGTCCAGCCGGTCACGGCGCTGCAGAGCGAGTACTCGCTGTGGTGGCGCGAGCCCGAGAAGGAGATCCTCCCGGCGCTGGAGGAGCTCGGCATCGGGCTCGTGGCGTTCAGCCCGCTGGGCAAGGGCTTCCTGACCGGCACCATCGACGAGAAGACCTCCTTCGCCAAGGATGACTTCCGCAACGTCGTTCCCCGCTTCTCGCCGGAGGCCCGCAGGGCGAACCAGGCGCTGGTCGATCAGCTCGCGGCGATCGCCGCGGCCAAGCGGGTGAGCCCCGCCCAGATCGCGCTCGCGTGGCTGCTCGCGCAGCGGCCGTGGATCGTGCCGATCCCGGGCACCACCAAGTCGCATCGCGTGAAGGAGAACGTCGACGCGGCTGCCCTCGAGCTGACCGCCGACGACCTGCGCCGCATCGAGGACGCGCTCGCCGAGATCAAGATCGCGGGAGATCGCTACCCGGCGCACCTCGCGGCGCGCGTCGGCAGGTAGTAGGCGCAGCGACCGACGCACCGGGCGCATCGGGCCCCCCTCGAAACCCGCCCATCCTTAGCTTCCTGGTCGAGACGGCGAAGTCCAAGGGCGTCCGAGAAAGGGCACGGCAGACGGCTCTGCTCGCTGGCGCAGCAACGAACCCGAGGGGGGGGACGACATGGGCAAGACGATCCTGATCACCGGCGCCAGCACCGGCATCGGCAAGTCGACCGCCAGGTACTTCCAGGAGCGGGGCTGGAACGTGGTGGCGACCATGAGAAGCCCGCAGAAGGAGCAGGAGCTGACGGCGCTGGACAACGTCCTCGTCACACGGCTCGACGTGCAGGACGCCGCCTCGATCAAGAGCGCGATCGAGGCCGGCATCGCGAGGTTCGGAAAGATCGACGTGCTGCTGAACAACGCCGGGTACGGCGCCTACGGTCCGCTGGAAGCGACGGCCATGGAGAAGATCCGGCGCGAGTTCGACGTGAACGTCATCGGCCTCCTCGAGACCACCAAGGCCGTCCTGCCTCACTTCCGCGCCAACAGGAGCGGGGTCATCGTCAACGTCTCCTCGGTCGGAGGGAAGATGACCTTCCCGCTCGGCACGCTCTACCACGGCACCAAGTTCGCAGTGGAGGGCCTCTCGGAGGCGCTGAGCTGGGAGCTGGAGCCCGTCGGCGTCAAGGTCAAGATCGTCGAGCCCGGAGCGATCAAGACGGACTTTGCCGGCCGCTCGTTCGACTTCAGCAATGACGAACGCCTGGTCGAGTACCAGCCCATCGTCAAGAAGCTCACCGCGATCCTGGGTGGCCTGATGAGCATGGCCTCCGATCCGAGCGTGGTCGCGAAGGTCATCTACGAGGCCGCGACCGACGGCACGAACCAGCTGCGCTACACCGCCGGCGAGGACGCCAAGGTCCTCATGGCCAATCGCAAGAGCGCCGATGACGCGACGTTCTTGAAGGGCGTCAAGGAACGGTTCGGGCTGGCGTGAGGCGACCTGCGTGCCTCGGAGGCACGTCCGAGCGCGTCGCTCCGACCGCCATCGCACCGGCAAGGCGTCACTGAGGCGCACGGACTCTAAGTCCGTGCCTGGCCATCGATCCGCTCGCGCTCGCCGGCGCTCGGCGTGGCGCGGTAGACTGCCGGCCGTACCGCATGCACCGCCCCGCCGCCGCCGCGCTCGCGGCCGCCCTCGCGATCACCGCACCCGCCCCTGCGCTCGCCCGGACCGGCGAGCCGGTGGACGCGCCCGCGCCGGCCAGCACCGTCGCGTCGGCGCAGCCCCAGCCGCAGGACACCGACCTCCCCGAGCTCCTCGCCCGCGCGACCGGTCTCTGGCGGCCGCCGGACCGCACGCTGGCGCGGTCGCCGGGGCGACTGAGCTGGACGGTGCTCCCGTTCCTCTTCGCCAATCCGCTCATGGGGATCGGCGGCGGCGCCGCCGCGATCGGCGCCTTCCGCCTCGGGTCCACTCCGGCGACGAGCTTCTCGAAGTTCGAGTCGAGCGTCTTCGTCACCTCGAACGGCCAGCGAGGGCTGGTGCTGCGGACCGACGTCCGCTTGCCGGGCGACGCGTGGATCCTGGTGGGTGACTGGGGCGCGGGCGCGTTCCCGAACCCGGCCTGGGGCCTCGGCGGCGCGACCCCGGCGTCGAACGAGACCACCGTCCACCGGACCCAGCTCCAGCTCCACGAGACCGGCTACCGCAGGCTCACCGGCCGGCTCTACGCCGGCGCGGGGCTCTGGCTCGACGACTTCTACGGCATCGAGGACCAGCGTGCCGCAGCGGGCGAGGCGACCGCGTTCTCGAGCTATCCGTTCGGCACCTCGGGCCGATCCTTCACGCTCGGCGCAACGATCAACCTCCTCTACGACGGGCGCGACAGCACCCTCGAGCCGACCCGGGGCGCCTACCTCCTCGCGCGCTACCGGTTCGAGCCGGCGTGGCTCGGGGATGACACCAACTGGCGCTCGCTGTACGTGGACGCGAGGACCTACCTCCCGATCCCTGGGCGCCGCGACGTCCTCGCGCTCTGGGCCTACGAGTGGTCGAGCTTCGGCGACACGCCGTACCTGCTGCTCCCGGCGATCGGCGCCGACCCCGAGCACCGCTCCGGCCGCGGCTTCACCGAGGGGCGGTACACCGCCAGGGACATCGCCTACGCGGAGGCCGAGTACCGGATGCACCTCTGGCAGTTCCTGGGCGCGGTGGCCGCGGTGAACCTCACCGCGCCGAGCGAGCGCGGTACCGGCAGGCCCGGAGCGCTCTTCCAGACGGTCCACCCGGGCTTCGCCACCGGGCTGCGGCTCCTCCTCGACAGCCCCTCGCGCTCGTCGATCGCGGCGGACGTCGCCTGGTCGCCGGCCGAGGGGTTCGCCTTCTACCTCTCGGCCAACGCGACGTTCTGACGCGTTCGCCCGCGCGGCCGTGGTGACTTCGCCTCGTTCGCTAAGGTCGTGTCGCGCTCCTCCGCGCGCTCGCCGCGAGCGCGGCGCCCGCGCTGAGGACGAGCGCGTCCTCGAGGAATCCGGTCACCGAATTCGACAGCCGCCGGTTGGCGGCGCGCCGAAGCCAGTACGACGCGAAGCTCGACAGGAAGGCGCTGGCGGCCGCGATGGCGATGTCGCCGCGCCTGGCGCGACCGCGCCCGAGGGCGCTGCCGACGAGCGCGCCTGAGAGCACGCGCGCGAGGAGCGAGGCCGGCGCAATCCGGTCCGGCAGCTTGGGCCATTGATCGGCCGCCAGCTCGCCGGCCGCAAGCGCCCCGAGGAGCCACGGTGCCGCCCTCGCGCCGAGCGCGCGCTCGGCCGCCATGGGCGCCGGCGGACGAGGCCCTCCTGCCCAGGCGATGCTCAGGAGCGCCGGCGCCGTGAAGGTCCGCACTCCCGCCACGGCCCCCCACGCCGCTGCCGCCACCGCGCCGTTGCGCCCTCTCGTCATCACCGCTCCTCCACGCCCGCCAAATCTGCGCTCTGCAGCCGGTCGGCGCACGCGTGATGACCGACGCAGGGCTGACCAGGCGGGAGTGGCGCCAGATGCTTTGGCCTCGGCGGCCCAGTGCTCGCCGCGTGGGAGGGGAGTAGCCGGGATCACCGGCTACTCCCCGGTCCCGATCCCGCCCCCGCGAGACCGGATCTGGGTTGTCCTTCCTGGAGGGGACGCGAAGCCGCGCAGAGGCGAGCACGCGTCCGATATTGATCGGCAACAATCGCCGTCAGTCCGAGTCTCGCGCGCCTGCGACAGCGCGCCACTGGGGGAAACCCCAGGTCGATGCGGAGCTTCCGTCGCTGTCCCACGCTCACGGCAGGACGCAGGGAGCCCCGAACCCTTCGTAAGTCGGCTCCAAGACTGTAGAACCGCACGCAGGGTCTCCCTCATGTCCCGGGCCTCCACAGCCGACCTCCGCCGCGTGGACGAGATCGTTCGCTCGCTCCAGACCGTCCGCGACGGAGACGGTCCCGGGCTGCGCGAGATCGTGCCGGCGGTACACGCCCTGCTCGACGGCGACGTTTCAGGCGCGTACGGCTTCGCGCCACGCGACGAGGGGCTCTCGGTCGAGTTCATCTGGACTCGCGGCTACGATGCGCGGGCCTACGGCGCGGACCTCGACCAGGTCATCCGCCGGACGCCGCGGTTCGCCCATTGGGATCCGTTTCGCCCCGAACGGCGACAGCGAAACCGGGTGGTGGAGCTGAACCAGCTCCCGGACAACGAAGGCATCCGCTGGCTCTCGACGCGCCACCGGGTGCTCCACAAGGTCCAGCTCCGCGTCCTGCTGTGCGAAGGCGAGTCGCTCCTCGCCTGGTTCGGCGTCCTGCGCGACGGCGCCTACGGCGCGCGCGAGCACGCCATCCTGAGGCGCCTCGTCGAGCCGCTGCGGCGGCGCGCGCTCCTCGACCGGCACCTCGCCCTCGCCCCCGGCGCCATGCAGCTCCTGGGCGTCGCCATGGACGCGATCGGCGCCCCTGCTTACCTGCTGCGCGGCGGCGGGATCGTTCACGCCAACGCGGCGGGCCAGGCCGTGCTCGCGTCGAATCGCGCCGCGACCCTCGAGTCGCTCCGGGCCCACCTCGCAGCGCAGGCCGAGGGAGGGTTCACGCTCACGCGTCACACCGCGCCGGGCGTCCGGGAGCACGTGCTCGCGATCCAGGCCCGTCCGCCCTCCGATCCGGGTCCGCGCGCCGCCGCGCTCGCGGCGCGCTGGGGGCTGACCGATGCACAGTGGCGCGTCCTCGAGATCGTCGCGACCGGCGCTTCGAACAAGGCCGCCGCCGCCGCTGCGCGGTGCGCCGAGGGCACGATCGAGTTTCATCTCACCGCCATCCTCGCCAAGGCGGGATGCGACAGCCGGGCCGCGCTCGTGGCGCGGTTCTGGAGGGAAGGTTGACCATGTTCGTCCGCGAATCCGGACCGGCACGCGCGCCCGCGGTGCTGCTCCTCCATGGCCAGGCGCTCGACGGCTCGATGTACGACGCGCTCGCGGCGCGGCTCGCGGCGCGCTTCCGCGTGCTCGTGCCCGATCTTCCGGGCTACGGCCGGACGCCGCTCCTCGCGCCCTACTCGCTCGCCCGAGCTCGCGCGGCGATCGAGGAGATGCTCGCCGGGCGCGACGTCCGAAGCGCGGCGATCGTCGGCTTCTCGCTCGGCGGATATCACGCGCTGGCGATGGCGCTCGCAGGGCAGGTCGCGGTCACGCGGCTCGCGCTCCTCGCCGCCCCCGCCGGCGCGGACGCGCCCTTCCGCGAGGCCTTCGCCGGCTACGCTCGCGCGGTCCGCGGCGGCATGAAGGTCGGACCCGCCTTCGCCCAGCTGGCGATCCCTCCCGCGTATGCGGCCGCGCACCCCGAGCTCGCCCCGCGCATCATCGCCGCCGCCGATGCCGTCCCCGCGGAGACGTACATCGCCGAGTTCGAGGCGCTCTCCGCGCTCCCGGACCTCCGCCCGCGCCTCGGCGAGATCAGGGTGCCGACGCTCGTCCGCGTGGGCGACGCGGACCAGAACGTGCCGCTCGCGATGGTGAAGCCCGTCGCGGATGCGATCCCCGGGGCGACGCTCGAGATCGTTCCCGGGTGCGGACACCTCTATCTCGTGCAGGACGCCGAGGCGACCGCGGCGAGCCTGGAGCGGTTCCTCGGCGGCTGATCGGCCGAGTGGCGAGATCCGCCTCCGTCACCACGGGACCGGCCCGGCCGTCGGCGACGAGCCCCGCGGCCGAGACCTCCTTCAGAGCTTGCGGTGCATGAGCGATCCCACGGCCTCACCAGATCCGCATGGACGTCAGCGCGGAGTCGAACGCGGCGAGGTCTCGCTCGAAGTAGTAGCGCGCCGGGGCGGCGTAGGTGATCTGCCAGGCGCGCCCCTCCGCCATGACGCCGCAGAGGACCGCCTTGTAGCGCAACCCGTAGCCGTCCTTGAAGGCGACCGTCGTTCGAAAGCCCCTCTGGCCCGAGATCGTGAGAGGCCGCGTCTCGAGGACCTTGAGCGCGTTGGCGGTCCCGTCGGACCGCAGATCGTCCAGCAGCACCTCCGCGAGCTCCTGGGGGGCCATGCTCTTCGAGATCTTCTTCTTCGTGTGCGGCAGGTCCTCGCCGAACTTGATCTTGCGGACCTTGACCG
>DATLJU010000134.1:0-8905 GCA_035538735.1 Anaeromyxobacteraceae bacterium
AGCTCCGGAGCCGGGACGCTCGTCACGAACACGCGCACGTTGGCCTTTCGCGCCGCCCGGGCCCGCCGCGCCAGCGCCGGCAGGTCACTCGGCTTTGGCTCGTCGAGCGTGTAGAGCCAGAGCGCGTCGGCCCAGCCGCGCGCCTGGAAGTGCTCGCGCCAGGCGCGGAGGAGCGCCACCTGGTCCGCCTGCGGCGCCTGCCAGTCGCGCGCGGTGACGCGCACGTCGGCGAAGGTGCCGCGCACGCCAGGGACGAGCGTCCCGTCGAGGATGGGCCCGACCTCGGCGTCGTAGGCGCTCCAGTCGAGCGCGCAGCCCTGCGTGGTACAGCGGCCGTACGGTGGGTCGTAGCTGAGCCCGTGGGGCGAGACGCGGTGGCGGAGCAGCGCGGCGGCGAGCGCGCGCGCCAGCTCCGGATCGTCGGGTCTCCCCAGCGCCTTCGTCCCGAGCCGCGTCGGTAGCCCGAACGTCACGGTCGTGCTGCTCGTGGCGGGCAGCGCGAAGGGCCAGACTTCCAGCCGCACCGGCACCTCACCGAGCGCGCGCGCGCCGTCGGCGAGGCGCACGGCGCCGCGGTAGTGGCCGGGCGCGGCGTCCGGCGGGACGCACAGCTCGACCCAGATCGCCTGCAGCCGGCCCGCCGGGACGGCGACCGGGAAGGCGCGCCGTGGCTCTCCGAAGAAGGCGTCGCGGACGGGGACGAGCGGGTCCGGCCACGGACCGGGCGCACCCTCCGGTCCGGACGGCGCTGCGAGGTCGATCGTCGCGACCCGGTAGAGCGCGGGCGCGATCGAGGAGGGGCCGGCCAGCGCCGCGGTCTCCGCCGCGAGGGCGGCGAGCGGACGGTCGGCGCGGATGGCGATCTGCGCGGACCCGCATTCGCCGCGGGCCGCGGCGAGGTCGATGGCGCGCCCCGGCGGGAGCGGATCGCCCGGCCGGAGCTTGTCGAGCGAGCTGGCGGTGCCGAACGAGAGCGCGCCGGGCACGACCTCCACGCCAGCCCCCGCGCGCGCCGGCCCGGCGGCGGCGAGGAGGGCGGCGGCGAGGAGGGCGCGAGCCACGCCGCGAGGGTGCGCACGCGGCGCGCCCGGCGCACCGCGCTGCCGACGCCACATCCGGGCACCGCGCGAGCCTCGGGCGCGCCGCGTAAGCTCCCGCGACACGACCGGAGGCCACCATGCGCACGCTCCGTCTCTGCCTCGTCGCCGCGGCCATCGCCTGCAGCCACCGCGCCTCGGGACCCCCAGCCCCACCGGAGGCGAACGCGCCGCCGACGCCCGGGATCGCGCGCGTGTGGCACGGGCGCGTCCCGGCGGAGAAGGCGGACGCCTACGCCGCCTACCTGGCGGAGGCGATCACGAAGTTCCGCACGCTGCCCGGCAACCTCGGCTACGAGATGCTGCGCGAGGACGGCGGCGCGGAGTCGCACTTCATGGTGGTGAGCTACTGGACGACGGCGGACGCCATCCACGCCTACGCCGGGGCCGACATCTCGCGGACGCGCGCGCTGCCGCGCGATCCGGAGTTCCTCATCGATCCCGAGCCCCAGGTCCACAACTACAGAGTCGTCGTGCAGGACCTCCTCCGCTGAACGCGCTCCGCGATCGCGCCTCCTCGCCGTCAGCGCCGGCGGCGCGGCGCCGGCCGGTCGGACTTCACCCCGAGGAACACGACGTGCCGGGCGCGGGCCGCCGCCGCTCCCGGTCGCGCGGGCACGGGGCGCGCCTCGGCCGCGAAGCCGGCGCGCCGCAGCGACGCGAGGTACCGCTCGTCCGGGCCGGCCGACCACACCGCGAGCACGCCCCCTGGCCTGAGCGCCTCGAACGCCGCGTACACGCCCTCTTCGCCGTAGAGCCGCTCGTTCCGGCGGTGGACCAGCGCCGACGGCCCGTTGTCGACGTCGAGCAGGATGGCGTCGAAGGCGCGCGTCGCCTCGGCGATCCGATCCGCGACGTCGGACACCTGGAGCCGCACGCGTGGATCCTCGAGCGGCCGGCCCGCCAGCTCGGCCACCGGGCCGCGGTTCCAGTCCACGAGCGCGCGCGAGAGCTCCGCGACGATCACGCGGGCATTCTCCGGGACCCGCTCCAGAGTCGCACGAACCGTGAATCCGAGGCCGAGGCCGCCCACGAGGATCGTGTCGCACCTCGCGGCGCGCTCCAGCCCGAGCTCCGCCAGCGCCTCCTCCGACCGGTGCGCGCGCGACGACATGAGCACGTGCCCGCCGGCGCGGACCACCCACTCGTCTCCGCGGCGCGCCAGCACCAGCTCGGCGCCGTCCGGCGCGCGTGCGCGATCGATCGTCTCCCAGGGCTGCATCTGGAGAGCGGCGCGAACGTGGTTCAGCGATCGAACATCGCCTGGATCGCCCTGTCGTCGCTCGTCGACTGCAGCGCGAGCATGAGCAGGATGCGGGCCTTCACCGGCGAGAGGTCGTCGCCCATGATGGCGCCCGCGTCCTTGAGCGTCTTGCCGCCGCCCTCCCACCCGTAGTGCGGCAGGACGCGCCCGTTCGGGACCCGGCTGGTGATGACGACCGGCACGCCCTTCGAGATCGCCTCCTTCACGGCCTGGAACATGGGTTGGTTCATGTTGCCCCACCCCAGCGCCTGCACCACGATGCCCTTCGCCCCGGCCAGGAGCGCGGCCCGCACGAGCTCGCCGTCGGCGCCGCCGTACATGGCGACGATATCGACGCGCGGCAGGGGCGCCGGCTTGCCGTCCGGTCCAGTCCGGCCGAGCACGGGGACGTGCTGCCGGCGCAGTGGCGCGCGGTAGAACACCACCCGATCCTCGTCCGCCACGCCGAGGAAGCCGAAGTCGCCCGACTTGAACGTCTCGGGCGTGGACGTGTTCGTCTTCGTGACCTCGCGGGCGGCGTTGATCTGATCGTTGAGGGCGATCATGGCGCCCTTGCCGCGGGCGTCGGGCGCGACGCAGATCCGGACGGCGTTGAGGAGGTTCCGCGGCCCGTCGAAGTCGCGCTCGGAGGCGTTGCGCTGGGCGCCGATGAGGACGATCGGCTTGTCGCTCTTCACCGTGAGGTCCAGGAACCACGCCGTCTCCTCCAGCGTGTCGGTGCCGTGCGAGACGATGATCCCGGCCACCTCCGGCCGCGCCAGCGCCTCCTGCGCGGCGCGGGAGAGCTCCACCCAGCGCGGCGGGTCCATGTAGTCGGAGGGGACGTTGGAGAGGTTCCGCACCTCGACCTTCGCGAGCTGCGCGACCTCGGGGACGGTCGCGACGAGGTCCTCGCCGGAGATGGCGGGCACGGGCGCCTTCTTCACCGGGTCGATCTTCATCGCGATGGTGCCGCCGGTGGCGAGCAGGACCACGGTCGGCTTCGCGGCGGCCGCCGCGGCTTGCTGCGCCGACGTCGCAAGGGGGAGCGCGAGGAGGAGCGGTGTCAGCGCCACGGCCAGACGTCGCGTCATCGGTTCTCCTTGGTGGAGGTCTCGTCCGTGGTGGTCTCGTCCCACATCCGCTGCAACTCCTGGTACGACTTCGGGAACTGCGGCTCGAAGCGCTGGTAGAAGGGGATGGGGTAGCGGATGCCGCCCTGGTGCGTGCCCTCGAGGCCCTTCACCACCTCCTCGCGCTTCGCCCAGGGGAAGGTGAAGGCCATCTCGTCGTCGGCCGCGTGGCCGAAGATGCGGTCGCCGTAGCACGGCAGGATCACCTGCGGCTCGCCCGTCTTGCGGCCCTTGATGACGATGTCGGCGCAGTCGCCGCGGCCCGAGAACTCGCTGCGGAGCGCGCCGCCCTTCTCGAACAGGCACGCGTTCAGGAGGCGGAGCACCTGCGCCGAGTTGCCGTAGACGAGCACGGTGTGCGGCTCGAAGTCGATCCGGGCCAGCGGCCCGGCCACCACGGCCGCGATCTCGCCCGGATCGTACTTGGCGAGCGCGTCCTCGAACCGCGCGCCCGCCTCGCGGCAGGCGGCGTACATGCCGTCGGCGAGCGCGCCCGAGGTGTAGTAGTCGTTGCGCGCCTCGAACCCGAAGACCGCCTTGGCGATGGGGCAAGCGAGATCCTCGCCGCCGAAGGCCAGCGTCCACCCGTAGCGGCGCGCGAGCGAGAGCGCCTGGCAGATGGCGACCTTGCCGCCGAGCTGCTGCAGCGGCCGGCGCGCCTTCGGGGGGATGGGCTCGCCGGGCGCGAGGGAGCGGATACCGAGCGGGAACGTCGCGACCCGCAGGTGCGTCTCGAGGTGGCGCTGGAGCGTGGTGGCGTCCATGTGGGCCTCCGGGGAAGGTGCGCCACCATGTCCCGAATGGGGGAGCCGCCGCAATGCCCCGTTCGCGTGCGGATCCTGCCGTTCCGGTGCGGATGCGGATCGTTCCGTTCGCCCTGAGCGTAAGCCTTTCCGTTCGCCCTGAGCGTAGGCCGCGCAAGCGGCCGTAGTCGAAGGGCGAACGGCAGGGCGCCGTGGAAGGACCACGGCGGCCTACACGCTCCGGGAGCCGCATACACCCTGAGTTGATGACGCGAGCGCCGGCTCTGCTACGCTCGCGCGGTCCGCCGCTCGGAGGGCCCCTTGCGCGCACGATCACTCGCTCCACTGCTCGCGCTCGCGACCGCGGGCTGCATGTCGACCGCGCGTGTCCGCCCAGACGCCGACGGCTGGCGCAAGGACGTCCGCACCGTCGCCGTCATCCCCAGCGTCCGCGTCTACGAGGTCTCGGCCGGCGAGGTCCGCGAGCAGCGCGACGACTGGTCGGCCGAGGCGACCGGGTATGCCGCGGGCGCGCTCTCGTCCGGACTGAAGGAGCGCGGGTTCACGCCCCGCCTCCTCGACCCCAAGGCGGAGAAGGCGGACCCGGAGCTGCGCGAGGTGCGGCTCCTCTACGAGGAGGTGGGCGAGAGCGTCTGGCTCCTCGCCTATCCGCCCTTCGCCTCCGAGCACGCCATCCGGAACTTCGACTACGAGGTCGGCCCGCTCGGGCGCGTGCTCGACCGCTGCCACGCTGACGCCCTGCTCGTCGCGTACGGCAAGTCGAGCGTCTCCACCACCGGCCGCATCGTGACGCGCGCCATCTTCGGCGGCCAGGCCGACTTCAACCTGCTCACGCTGGGGCTCCTCGACCGCAAGGGTCACCTCGTCTGGTTCGACGTCGCCGGCAACGGCTCGGCCGACCTGCGCGACGGCGAGACGGTCGCGAGGCTGACGGAGTCGATGCTCCGCCACCTCCCTGGTGAGGCTCCGTGAGGCCAGCGCTCGCCCTCGCCCTCTCCGCCCTCTCCGCCGTGGCCGCCCTGGGCGGCTGCGCCGCCGCGCGCCTCCCGCCCGTCACCGAAGGTGAGCTCGTGATGGACCAGGACGAGCGGCGGATGTGGCGCGTCGCGGAGGAGGAGGAGGAAGACGCCCGGCACAGCGGCGCCCTCGACCCCGACTCCGCCCTGGAGCGATACCTGGGCACGGTCGCGAAGAGGCTCCTCCCTCCCCGCGCCGCCTCCCGGCTGCGGGTACAGGTCTTCGTGGTGGCCGATCCGCGCCTCGACGCGTTCGCGCTGCCGGACGGCGCCGTGTTCGTCTCGTCGGGGCTCCTGTGCCGGCTCGAGGACGAGGCGCAGCTCGCCGTCCTGCTCGGGCACGAGCTCGCGCACGCCCTCTACCGCCACGCCGTCGTCGAGCACCGGACCTTCAAGACCAGCGCCGCCGTCTCGGCGAGCTTCGGCGGCGGGCTCGGGCTGGGCCGGCTCGGCGCGCTCGCCACCATCTCCGGCTACTCGCGCGACCTCGAGCGCGAGGCCGACGAGCAAGGTCTCAGGCTCGCCGCGGAGGCGGACTACGACGTCCGCGAGGCGCCGCGGCCGTTCGAGCACCTCCTCGCGTGGATGGAGGAGGAGGAGCTCGAGGAGCCGTTCTTCTTCGCCGATCACCCGCGCCTGAAGAGCCGGATCGAGAACTACCAGCGGCTCCTCGCCACCACCTACGCGTCGCGCCAGGGCGGCGACCGGGGACGCGACCGGTACGTCGGAGCCGTCCGCGAGCTCTTCCTCCGCAACGCGCGGCTCGACCTCGCGGCTGGCCGCTTCGGGCCGGCCGAGCGCGGCGCGCGGCGCTATCTCGAGCTGCAGCCCCGGTCGGCGGCCGCGCTGGCGCTGCTCGGCGACGCGGAGCGGCAGCGCGAAGCGGAGGGCTCCCCGGCAAAGGCGGCCGACCACTACCGCAAGGCGCTGGCCCTCGATCCGCGCTGCGCCGAGGCGCAGCGTGGACTCGGGCTCGTGCTCGCCCGCGGCGGCGACCGCGGCGCGGCGCGCGCGGCGCTGAGGCGGTATCTGGAGCTCCGTCCGCGCGCCGAGGACCGCGGCTGGATCGAGGCCGATCTCGCGGAGCTGGAGGGGAAGCGATGAGGATCCGGGCGCTCATGCTGGCCGTCGCGCTGTCGGGATGCGTGCACCAGGATGTCCCCTGGTGGAAGATCGGCCCGGGCTACAAGTCCGACAACTGGTTCGGGCCGAAGTACGCCTTCGACATCCCGGAGGGCTGGCTCCAGCTCAACGCCGGCGATGGGTTCACCGCCACCCGCGACGGCTGGTCGCTGCAGAAGATCACGGTCCGGGAGCTCGACCCGGACAAGCCGCTCGCGCACACGAAGAAGACGCTGCGCGTGGGGATGTCGCCGCGCGAGCTGTCCGAGCTGCTCGTGGACGACATCCGCGCGTCCGGCGCGAACGCCGTCACGGTCGTCGAGTCGAAGCCCGCCACCCTGTCCGGCGCGCGCGGCTTCCGCACCGTCGTCGCCTACAAGACGAGCGAGGGGCTCCCGCGCCGGTTCGTCCTGGCCGGGGCCTTCGTCGGCGACCGCGTCTGGCAGCTCGGCTACGACGCGCCCGAGCGCGTCTATTTCCAGAAGGACCTGCCGACATTCGAGAAGGCGCTGGCGAGCTTCACGGTTCGTTAGCTGGCGTCGAGCGCTCCGCTCGCAGGACTGGGCCCTCCATCCTCTGACGCGCCGAGCCGTGGCTCCGGTGGGGCCGTGGCCTGCGCACGCCTTTCATCTCCCGGGCGCGCGACTCAACGTGTCCTGGCTTGGCCTCGGCGGCTCCGAGGCGACCGCGTGCCGGAGGAATCCATGACGACGAGCGTCAGCTTCGAGAGCAACGGCGGCGCGACCTGGGCAGCGGGTCCCGACGTGCTCGAATCGCTCCGTGGCCAGCTCCGGGGCGAGCTCTGCTACCCCGGCGAGCCGGGCTACGAGCAGGCACGCCAGATCTGGAACGCGATGATCGACAAGCACCCGGCCGCCGTCATCAGGGCCGCCGGCGCTGCTGACGTGATGCGGGCGGTCGAGCTGGCGCGCGAGCACCAGCTGATCCTCTCGATCCGGGGCGGCGGCCACCACATCGCCGGGAACGCCGTCTGCGACGGCGGCCTCATGCTGGACCTCTCCCCGATGAAGTCGGTGCGCATCGACCCGTCGGCCCGGACGGCCCGCGTCGAGCCGGGCGTGACCCTGGCTGGTTTCGACAAGGAGGCGCAGGCGTTCGGCCTCGCGACCCCGCTCGGCATCAACTCGACCACCGGCGTGGCCGGGCTCGCCCTCGGCGGCGGCTTCGGCTGGCTGAGCCGAAAGCTGGGGCTCACGGTCGACAACCTCCTGTCCGCCGACGTCGTGCTCGCGAAGGGTGCGCTGGTGCACGCGAGCGCGGGCGAGAACGACGACCTGTTCTGGGCCATCCGCGGGGGCGGCGGCAACTTCGGCGTCGTCACCTCGTTCGAATTTCGCCTGCACCCGGTCGGACCGGAGGTGATCGCGGGGCTGATCGTGCACCCCTTCGCGAACGCGAAGGAGCTGCTGCACGGATACCGGCGCGCAGTCGCGAACGCGCCCGACGACCTCACCTGCTGGGTCGTGATGCGCAAGGCGCCCCCGCTGCCGTTCCTGCCGCAGGAGGTGCACGGCAAGGAGGTAGTCGTCCTTGCGATGTGCTACCTCGGCGACCCCTCGAACGCACAGGCGACGCTCGCGCCGCTGCGGGCGCTCGGCAAGCCGATCGCCGACGTCGTGGGACCGATGCCGTTCGCCGCCTGGCAGCAGGCCTTCGATCCGCTGCTCGCGCCGGGCCAGCGCAACTACTGGAAGTCCCATGACTTCGTCGAGCTCGACGATGGGTTCATCGACCTCCTCATCGAGTACGTCGGCCGTCTTCCCTCGCCCGACTGCGAGGTCTTCATCGGGCACCTGGGCGGTGCCGTGAACCGGGTGCCGGCGACGGCCACCGCGTACCCGCACCGCGACATCAACTTCGTGATGAACGTCCACACGCGCTGGGGAGAGGCGTCCCAGGACCAGGCGTGCATCCGCTGGGCGCGCGAGCTCTTCGACCGGGCCGCGCCCTACGCCACGGGCGGCGTGTACGTGAACTTCATGCCGGAGGACGAGGCGCAGCGCGTGAGCCGCGGCGCCTACGGGCCCAACTACGAGCGGCTCTCGAAGCTCAAGGCCAGGTACGACCCGGACAACCTCTTCCGGCGGAACCACAACATCCAGCCGGCGGGGTAGCGGGTCCGAGCTCCGGAGCGGGCGAACTGGGGTCAATCCGCCAGCGTCGAGAGGTCGCCCGGGTCCTGCCCCAGCTCGACCGCCTTGAGGTAGCGGCGGACGATCTTGCCCGAGCGCGTCTTCGGCAGCGAGGTGCGGATCTCGACGTCGGAGGGCGTCGCGATGGGGCCGAGGTCCTGGCGGACGTGGTCCTTGAGCGAGCCGACGAGCCCCGCGCCCTGCGGCACACCGGACTTGAGCACCACGAACGCCTTGATCCGCTCGCCCTTGAGCGGGTCGGGGAGGCCCACCACCGCGCTCTCGGCGACGGCGGGGTGGCGCAGCAGCGAGCTCTCGACGTCGGCGGTCCCGATGCGGTGGCCGGCCACGTTCATGACGTCGTCGGCGCGGCCGAG
>DATLJU010000135.1:0-29849 GCA_035538735.1 Anaeromyxobacteraceae bacterium
GCTCGTCTGCACCGCCTTCAACGCCGACTTCGACGGCGACCAGATGGCGGTCCACGTGCCGCTCTCCATCGAGGCGCAGATGGAGGCCCGCGTGCTCATGATGAGCACGAACAACATCCTCTCGCCCGCGCACGGCAAGCCGATCATCGTGCCGAGCCAGGACATCGTCCTCGGCATCTACTACATGACCCGCGAGCGGGCCTTCGCGAAGGGCGAGGGCAAGGTGTTCGCGTCGCCGCAGGAGGTCCGCGCCGCCTACGACCAGGGTGAGATCGAGCTGCAGGCGAAGATCACCGTCCGCATGGACGGCAAGCGCATCGAGACCACCACCGGGCGCGTGCTGCTCTACGACATCGTCCCGAAGCGGCTCACCTTCGACGCCATCAACAAGGTGATGGACAAGAAGCAGCTGCAGAACCTCATCGACCTCACCTACCGCCTGTGCGGCGAGAAGGAGACCGTCCTCCTCGCCGACCGCGTGCGGTCGATGGGCTACGGGAACGCGACGCGCGCCGGCATCTCCATCGCGCTGTCGAACATGCATATCCCGCGCAAGAAGGGCGTCCTGCTCGAGCGCGCCAGCGCCGAGGTGGCCGACATCGAGAACCAGTACACCGAGGGCCTCATCACCAAGGGTGAGCGGTACAACAAGGTCATCGACATCTGGGCCCAGGTCACCGAGGAGGTGGCCCAGGAGATGATGTCGGAGATCGGCACCGAGATCGCCATCGGGATCGGCAAGGACGGCAAGCGCGAGGAGCGCAAGCAGCCTTCGTTCAACCCGATCTACATCATGGCCGACTCGGGGGCCCGCGGCTCCGCCCAGCAGATCCGCCAGCTGGCCGGCATGCGCGGCCTCATGGCGAAGCCGTCCGGCGAGATCATCGAGACGCCCATCACGGCCAACTTCCGCGAGGGCCTCAACGTCCTGCAGTACTTCATCTCGACCCACGGCGCCCGCAAGGGTCTCGCCGACACGGCGCTCAAGACGGCCAACTCCGGCTACCTGACCCGCCGCCTCGTCGACGTGGCGCAGGACGCCATCATCACCGAGTACGACTGCGGCGCGATGGACGGCATCACCCTCGGCTCGCTCGTCGAGGGCGGCGAGATCATCGAGCCCATGGGCGAGCGCATCCTCGGCCGCGTGGCGCTGGACGACATCGCCGATCCGTTCACGAACACTGTGCTGGTGAAGGCCAACGAGGAGATCGACGAGGCCAAGGTCAAGGCCATCGAGAACGCCGGCATCGACAAGGTGCGCATCCGGTCGGTGCTCACCTGCCAGGCCCGGCGCGGCATCTGCGTCGAGTGCTACGGGCGCGATCTGGCCCGCGGCCGCAAGGTGAACATCGGCGAGGCGGTGGGCGTCATCGCCGCCCAGTCCATCGGCGAGCCGGGCACCCAGCTCACGATGCGGACCTTCCACATCGGCGGCGCCGCGTCCCGGCGCGCCGAGCAGTCGACGGTGGAGAACCGCAACGCCGGCGTGGTGAAGTTCTCGAACGTGAACGTGGCCAAGAAGAAGGACGGCACGCTCATCGTGATGAACCGCAACGGCGAGGTCATCGTCTCCGACGAGCAGGGGCGCGAGCGCGAGCGCTACGGCGTGGTCTACGGCGCGAAGATGCTGGTCCGCGAGGGCCAGAAGATCGACGCCAACACGCTCCTCGCAGAGTGGGACCCGTACGCGACGCCCATCATCACCGAGGTGGCCGGCCGCGTGAAGTACGGCGACCTCGTGGACGGCGTCACGTACTCGGAGCAGCTCGACGAGGTGACCGGCCTCGCCCGCAAGGTGGTCATCGCCTCGAAGGACGCTGACGCGCGCCCGCGCGTGTCGATCAAGGACGACAAGGGCCAGACGCGCAACCTGCCCAACTCCGAGGCCCACGCGCGCTACATGCTGCCCGAGGGCGCCAACATCGTCGTGAACGACGGCGACGAGGTCGACGCCGGCGAGATCATCGCCAAGATGCCGCGCGAGACCATGAAGACGAAGGACATCACCGGCGGTCTGCCGCGGGTGGCCGAGCTCTTCGAGGCGCGCAAGCCGAAGGAGCACGCGGTCATCTCGGAGATCGACGGCGTCGTCGCGTTCGGCAAGGACACCAAGGGCAAGCGGAAGGTGATCATCACGCCCGAGGTGGACGGCAAGCTGCGCGGGGATCTCGGCAAGGAGTACCTGATCGGCAAGGGCAAGCACATCAGCGTGCACCAGGGCGATCGCGTCCGCGCCGGCGAGGCGCTCATGGACGGCGCCGCCAACCCGCACGACATCCTGAAGGTGCTCGGGGAGAAGGAGCTCGCGCACTACATGGTGGACGAGGTGCAGGAGGTCTACCGGCTGCAGGGCGTCAAGATCAACGACAAGCACATCGAGACGATCGTGCGGCAGATGCTGCGCCGCGTGCGCATCACCGACGTGGGCGACACGAGCTTCCTCTCCGACGAGCAGGTCGAGAAGTTCGTGTTCGAGGAGGAGAACGAGAAGGTGATGGTGGCCGGCGGCAAGCCGGCGCAGGGCGAGCCGCTGCTGCTCGGCATCACCAAGGCCTCGCTCTCGACCGAGTCGTTCATCTCCGCGTCGTCGTTCCAGGAGACGACGAAGGTGCTCACGGAGGCGGCCATCAGCGGCAAGGTCGACCGCCTGCGCGGCCTCAAGGAGAACGTCATCATGGGGCGGCTCATCCCCGCCGGCACCGGCCTCGGCGCGTACAAGCACCTCGACATCGAGGTCGAGACGCCGGTCGACGCGGTGGAGCAGGCGGAGGAGGCGCTGGCCGTGGCCGGCGAGGAGTAGCAGGCAGCTTACTCGCCGCATTCTGCTCTTCACGAGAGGTCCGGTCCCAGAAGGGGCCGGACCTCTCGTATTTCTGCGCGCGGCTGTTCTGGATACCGGACGAGGGCCTGCCCGCCTATCCGTGAGCGACGACTCGCGGGCGGGCACGCCCCATGAGTGGCGCTCGTCTTGATGGCAAGCAAGTCTCCATGTTTAGCGGTCTTGAGCTGGAGCAGTCCGCCCCGGGGGCTGGCCTTCCGTCCCCGGCGCCTCATATTGGGCCGACACCGGTCTGTCCTGGCCGGTGTGCGCCCTCGATGCTTGTTGCCGATAACCGCCCGGCTCACGCGGGGCTGGACGATGATTGACTCGACAAGTCCACTTATTCTAAACTGACGTTACGTAACCTGACCCCTCGGTTGCTAGGTTTTTCGTCGCGTCGGAAAAGGTGAGGAAATGAGGACTGCCACCCCCCAGCGCAGCAGCAGAGAGTTCGAGGAGCTCGCGCCCTACCTCAAGGCGGTGCGCGACTTCCCGCCCTTGACGCGCGAGGACGAGCACGCGCTCGCCCTGCGCGCCCGCAGGGGCGAGGCCTCCGCCAAGCAGAAGCTCGTCCGCCACAACCTGGCGTTCGTGGTGGCCATCGCCCGCAAGCAGCGCCGCGGCACCGTCCGGCTCGACGACCTCATCCAGGAGGGCAACGTCGGGCTCATGCGTGCGGTGGAGAAGTTCGATCCACACGCCGGGACGCGCTTCTCCACCTACGCCGTGTGGTGGATTCGCGCCTACATCGGGAAGTATCTGAAGGAAGCCCGCTCGACCGTGCGGCCTCAGAGCGGCACGGTGGCGCAGCCCGATCTGTCGCTGGACAGCGCGATCGACGAGGAGGGTGACGTCACCCACCTCGAGCGCATCGAGGACGACGGACCCGGCCCGGAGGACAGCTACCTCTCGGCCGAGGGCGACCGCGAGGTGCGCGACGCGCTCGGGAAGGTCCGCAAGCGCATCGGCGAGCTGGGCTGGGACATCGTCCACAATCGGCTGCAGCAGGACTCGCCGAAGACGCTGGAGGAGATCGGCAAGCGCTGGGGCGTGTCCCGTGAGCGCGTTCGCCAGGTCGAGCTCAAGACGAAGCAGTTCCTGAATCGCTACCTCGAGCCCGTGAGCAAAGACACCGACATGGAGAGCGCGGCCTAGCCCAAGCGCTCTTCGCGCCGAGATCCAGGGCCCGCCACCGGACGCCGCTGGCGGGCCCGTTCGTTTCACCGCCTGCCGTCCGCGCCTCGACCGGTCGGCCGTGGCTCGGATGACGGCAGCGTGGAGGTCCGCGACTCGGCGTGGTGCGCGGGCGGGCACGTGGCGTGCAGCCCGGGCGGCGGATGAGCGAGGACCGGGTGGGGGTACCGCGGCCGCCGGGGAGTCGCCGGATCCCGGGGGAGGTCTGGGACGCCACGGCGGAAGCGCGCAGGCTGCGCGGCGAGGCGGCCGCCGAGGCGCGCCAGGCGGTCGAGGCCGCCCGCGGCGAGGCGGCGCGGCTGCGAGCCGAGGCGTCTGCCGCGGGCCGGGAGGAGGGGCTGGCGCGCGCGACGGAGCTCATCGCGAGCGCGGCGCTCGCTCGCGAGCGGCTCCTCGCCGGGGCGGAGGGGCAGCTCGTCGAGGCGGCGGTGGAGGTCGCGCGGCGGCTCGTGGAGCGCGCCGCGGCGGTGGACCGGGAGGTGGTCGTCGAGCTGGCCGCTCGTGCGCTCGAGCCGGTGCGGGGGCGGACCGACGTGGTGCTTCACGCTCACCCGGAGGATCTCGCGGAGCTCCACGCCGCGGAGCCGCAGCTGTCGCGCGCGCTCGGCGACTCGCGCGCCGTCGCGCTGGTGGCGGACCCGGCGCTCGGTCGCGGGGAGGTGCGGGTCGAGACGGAGGCGGGCGCCGTCGACGCTCGCTTCGCGCCGCAGCTCGAGGCGCTCGGCCGTGCCCTCCGTGGGGAAGTGGAGGGCAGCTGGTGAGCCGGATCGACCTGCGCGCCCGGCTGGCGCGGCTGCCGGAGCGTGCCCCGCTGCCCTGGCGCGGCCGCGTCGTGGAGCTCACCGGCCTCGCCGTCCGCGCCGCGCTCGGCCCGGTTCGGCAGGGCGAGCTCTGCCACATCGACCGATCCGGCGCCGCACCGCTGCCGGCGGAGGTGGTCGGGTTCCGGGCCGGCGAGGCGGTGCTGCTGCCGCTCGGCGAGACGCGCGGGCTCGCGCTCGGGGCCGCGGTGACGCCCACCGGGCGCCCGCTCACCGTCGGCGCCGGGCGCGCGCTCCTGGGGCGCGTCCTCGACGGGCTGGGCCGCCCCATCGATGGCCGCGAGGCTCCGCGCGGGCTCGACCCGTGGGCTGTGGACCGGCCAGCGCCGCGCCCGCTGTCGCGCCGCCGTGTCACGGCGCCGCTCGCGCTGGGCGTCCGCGCCATCGACGCGCTCCTCACTGCCGGGGAGGGGCAGCGGCTCGGGCTCTTCGCGGGCTCCGGGGTCGGGAAGTCGACCCTGCTCGGGCAGATCGCTCGCGGGACCGCCGCCGAGGTGGTGATCGTCGGGCTCGTCGGCGAGCGCGGCCGCGAGGTGCGAGACTTCGTCGAGGTGGCGCTCGGGCCCGAGGGCCTGGCGCGCAGCGTGGTGGTGGCGGCCACGAGCGATGCCCCCGCGCTGGTGCGGCTGCAGGCGGCGAACGTCGCCACCGCGCTCGCGGAGTGGTTCGCGGAGGTCGATGGGCGGCGTGTGCTGCTCCTCCTCGACAGCGTGACGCGGTTCGCCCGCGCCCAGCGGGAGGTCGGGCTCGCCGCCGGGGAGCCCCCGGCGCGGCAGGGGTATCCGCCGTCGGTGTTCGCGGCGTTGCCGCGGCTGCTCGAGCGCGCCGGGCAGCGCGAGCGAGGGGCCGTGACGGCGGTCTACACGGTGCTCGTCGCGGGCGGCGATCTCGAGGAGCCCATCGCCGACGAGGTGCGAGGGATCCTCGACGGGCACGTGGTGCTCGACCGGGCGCTGGCGTCGCGAGGCCGCTTCCCGGCCATCGAGGTACTGCAGAGCGTGTCGCGCGTCATGCCCGAGGTGGTGTCGGATCGGCACCGGGAGCTGGCCGGGCGGGCGCGCCGGCTCCTCGCGGCGCTGGAGCGGCAGCGCGACCTGATCGCGCTCGGCGCGTACCGGGCCGGGAGCGATCCGGAGGCCGACGAGGCGCTGGCGCGGCGCGACGCCCTCGATCGGCTGCTGGCGCAGGACGCGGCGGAGGCGACGACGCTCGCGGAGGCCGTATCGGCGCTGGAGGAGGCCCTCGCGTGAGCACCTTTCCGCTCGGCGCGCTGCTCGAGCTGCGGCGGGGAGAGGAGGAGCGCGCGGCCAACGTGTCGGCGGAGGCGCTGTCCCGGGCGCGGGCCGCCTCGGCACGAGCGGCGGACGCTGACGCGAGGTCCGGGGCGGCGCGCGCTGGCTGCGGTGGTGCCGGTTCGGCGGCGCGGCTGCTGGCGGCGAGCCGGGCTCGCGCCCGCCTCGACGGCGAAGCCACCAGCGCGCGGGCCGCGGCGGAGGCGGCGGCCACGGCGGCCGACGCCGCCGACGCGGCTCACCGCGCGGCGAGGATCTCCCGTGAGCTGCTCGAGCGCGCGCGAGCGCGATGGGAGGAGGGGCGGCGCTCCGCCCGTGAGCGCGCCCTCGAGCGCGAGCTCGACGATCGGGCACCTCGCCGCGGCGGTGGAGCGCGGTGACCCTCGAACGAGCGGCCGCGAGCCTCGAGCCCGGCCGTCGTTCAGGCCGCGCGCGGGCGCTGGTCGATCCAGCGGCGGAGCCGCGCGACGAGGTCCGCGTTGTCGAACGGCTTGCGGACGAACTCGTCCGCGCCCGCCTCGAGCGCGCGCTGAGGCATCTCCGTGCCGGGGCGGGCCGACACGACCAGGATGGGCGCCAGCGTCCCGGCCCGCCGCAGGCGGCGGCACAGCTCGAGGCCGTCGACGTCCGGCATGGCCACGTCCAGCAGCACCGCCGCCGGACGGACCCGCGCGGCGGCCGAGAGCGCCTCGTCGGCGCTGGTCGCCTTCACCGGCGCGAAGCCCTCCACCTCGAGCAACAGGGCGAGGAACTGGCAGATCTCCGGATCGTCATCGACGAGCAGCACGGTCGCGTTCGACATCGAGCCTCTCCCTGGGCGACGCGTCACCGCAGCTCGAACCGCCCCGATCCCTGCCGGCACGCGATGGTCAGCGCCCGCGGTCGATGGTCGCGCGGCGGAGACTCGTCGCCCTTACGGAACGAGGACACGGAGAGCACCACGAGGTCCTGCGGTCGCATCGTGCGCTGGGTGTAGCGCCAGCCGTCGTCGAGCGTGAGGACGACGTCCTCCCAGATGTGCTCGGACTCGTTCCGGACGAGGATCTGCGTGCCCATGATCGAGTCGCCGTCGACCTGGACGTCCGCGCCCAGCGCGTTGTGCGCGCCCGGGGTGGCGCACGCGCCCCAGAGGGTGGCGAGCGAGATCACCGCCCACGCGGCGACGATGCCGACCCGCATCTTGAAGAACCGGTCCGAGCGGCGGAAGCCGTTGGCCAGCTCGGCGGCGCGTCCACGACACGCATCGAGGGCGTCGGCCGCGGCGGAGAGCCGTCCGCCTCGCGGCGGGAGATCGGTGCGCGTCGCCATGCCAGGTGATCGTAGCCCTCACGGCCGGACAGCGACAAGCGCACCGTTCGCTCCCGCCCTCGGCACGCCCACCCTCAGAGGCTCGACCCCTCGACCCCGGGCGCGGCGACGGAGTCGTCGACGTCGCCTCCGGCCCCACCGAGCTCCTGGTGCAGCGCGATGATCCGGCGGCGCACCTCCCGCAGCAAGCCGGACTTGTCGGGGAAGTCGGCCGGTGTGAGCGGCACGCCCACCGCCACGCGCACCGGCCCCGGCCGCACCGACAGGAGGCCCTTCGGGTTGAGCGCCGCTGCGCCCGCGATCGCGACGGGGACGACCGGTACGCCCGCCTCCATGGCCACCACGAACGGACCTTTCTTGAACGGCTGCACGCGGCCGTCGCGGCTGCGCGTCCCCTCCGGGAACACGATGAGGGACGTCCCGCCGCGCACGATCCGCCCCGCCTGCTGCAGCGCCGCCACCGCTCGGGCGTGCTGGCGGCGATCGACCGCCACGAAGCGCGCCATCCGCAGGTACCAGCCGAAGATCGGGATCTGGAACAGCTCCTCCTTGGCGATGAAGCGGAGCCCGTTGCGCGGCACGGTCCGGAAGAGCAGCCAGATGTCGAGCGCGCTCTCGTGGTTGCTTGCGTAGATGGCGGGCCCGTCGGGGAAGCCGTGCGGCGCGCGCACCTCGACGTCCACGCCGCACAGCCAGAGCGCCGAGGGCGCCCACATCCGCCGCGCCAGCCAGATCGAGAAGTCGGCCGAGCCGGTGACGAGCGTGACTGGCAGCTGCACCAGGAAGAAGAAGACCATCGACACGGCGGCGTACGCCGCGACGGCGACCCCGCGGATGCGCGCGCTCATCGCACCGCCGCCGCGCCGTGCCGGACGATCGAGGACGGGACCATCGAGCGGAGTCATAGCACGGGCCTGACGCCGTTCCCGTGCCGCCCGTGCCCTCCCGCGCTACACTGCGCGCGTGGACGTTCCCCTGCAGCTCGCGCCCGAGGTCCGCGACGCGCTCGCCCTCGGCCGGGCGGTGGTGGCGCTCGAGACGAGCGTGGTGGCGCAGGGCCTCCCGCCCCCGGCGAACCTGGAGGCCGCCCGCCGCTGCGCCGGCGCCGTGCGGGAGGCGGGCGCGGTACCGGCCTTCGTGGCGGTCGCGGAGGGCAAGGTGGTCGTCGGCGCCGGCGACGCGGAGCTCGCCCGACTCGCGGATCCCGGCGTCCGCGCCGCGAAGGCGGGCGTGCGCGATCTGGCGGCGCTGCTCGTCGCGCGCCGCGACGCGGGCACGACGGTGTCGGCGACGGTGGCCGTGGCGGCGCTGGTCGGGATCCGGGTCTTCGCGACCGGGGGGATCGGCGGCGTCCACCGGGCGACCCCGGAGGACGGCGCGCTGCGCGATCGCTCGTCGGACCTGGTCGAGCTGGCGCGCCGGCCCGTCTGCACCGTCGCCGCCGGTCCGAAGGTCATCCTGGACGTCGCCGCGACGGCCGAGGAGCTCGAATCGCTGGGTGTGCCGGTGGTCGGGTGGCGCACCAGCGAGCTCCCCGCCTTCTACGTGGCGCAGAGCGGGGTCGAGCTCGAGCACCGCGTGGACGACGCGGGGGCCGCCGCCGCGCTCCTGCGCCTCCACTGGGAAGGGCTCGGTCGCGCCGAGGGCGTCCTCCTCTGCGTGCCGCCCCCCGATCCGCTTCCCCCGGCGCGAGTCGAGGCGGTGCTGGCGCAGGCGCTCACCGAGGCGCGCGCGCTCAAGCTGACCGGCAAGCTGCTCACCCCTTTCTTGCTGCAGGCGCTCGACCGCGGCACCGCCGGCGCCGCCCGCGGCGCGAACCTGGCGCTGCTCGAGGCCAACGCCCGCGTGGCCGGCCAGGTCGCGGCGGCGCTGGCCAACGGTTGACCTTTACGAACATGCCCAGCTCCCCCCCGCGCCTCGAGCCGGTCCTCGTCGCCGACGCGCGTGCTCTCGACGAGCTCCTCGCCGCGCTCGCGGCGGAGCCGGCGGTCGCCCTCGACACCGAGTCGAACAGCTTCCACGTGTATCGGGAGCGCGTCTGCCTCATCCAGCTCTCGACGCGCGGCGGTGATTTCGTCGTCGACCCCTTCGCGGTCGACGTCCGGCCGCTCGGGCCGGTCCTGGCCTCGGCCGAGGCGGTCGTGCTGCACGGCGCCGACTACGACGTCCGGTGCCTCAAGCGCGAGTACGGGTTCGCCCTGCCGTCGCTGTTCGACACGATGGCGGCGGCGCGGCGGCTCGGCCGCGCCGGCCTCGGGCTCTCGGCGCTCGTGGAGGAGCACTTCGGCGTCGCGCTCTCCAAGGACTTCCAGCGCTCGGACTGGGGCCGGCGCCCGCTCGCGGCGGAGCAGGTCCGGTACGCCGCGCTCGACACGCACTTCCTCCTGGCGCTCTTCGACCTGCTCGCGGGCGAGCTGCGCGAGCGGGGGCTGTGGGAGGCGGCGAAGGTCGAGTTCGCCCGCATCGCGGCGGTCGAGCCGCGGCCGCGGGTGTTCGACCCCGAGGGCTGGCGGCGGCTGAAGGGCGCCCGCGATCTCGACGCGGCCGGCCGCGCCGTCCTGCGCGCCCTCTGGATCCTGCGCGAGGAGCGCGCCGGCGCGCTGGATCGGCCGCCGTTCAAGGTGATGCCGGAGCAGGCGATGCTGGAGGTGGCGCGGCGCCGCCCGAAGGCGGAGCAGGATCTGTTGCGGATCCCCGGTGTCACCTCGGTCGTGCTCCGGAGGATGGGCGACGCGCTGCTCGCCGCGCTCGCGGCGGAGTAGGGGTCCGGCCGGATGGGGAGAGCGAGCTCCGTCCGTTCGCCCTGAGCGTAGCCGCGCAGCGGCGAAGTCGAAGGGCGAATCGAGATCCCTTGGCCCCTCAGAACGCCACGCCTTCGCGCGGCGACGGCACCGGCCTGGCGCCGTCGAGCGAGAGCGGTCCGCCCTCCCACAGGGCGCGGTACACCACCGCGTCCGCCGTCACCGCCTTGACGTACCGGCGCGTCTCACGGAAGGCGACGTCCTCCACCCACTCGTCGAGCGGCCGGCCGGCGGCGGCGCGCGCCCACGTGGCGGCGATGGCGGGTCCGGCGTTGTAGGCGGCGAGGGCCGCGCAGCGCTCGCCGAAGCGATCGACCAGCAGGGCCAGGTACGCCGCGCCGAGCGACACGCTCACCTGGGGTCGCTCGAGCTCCGTCACCTCGCGCGGCACGAGGCCGTGGACGGCCCCCAGCCGCTCCGCGGTGGACGGAATGAGCTGGACGAGGCCCACCGCGCCAGCGTTGCTCCGCGCGTCCGGGCGGAAGGCGGACTCGCGTCGCATCACGGCCAGGTAGAGGTCGGGGTCGAGCCCGACCTCGGCCGCGGCCGCCGGCAGCAGACCGGGGAAGGCGCGGGGGTACAGCCAGCGCAGTGCGCGCCGCGTCGGCGGCAGGTGATCACGCGCCATCCTGAAGGGCAGTTCGGCGTCGCCGGCCGCCTCCGCCAGCTGCGCGACGAGCGCGGCGCGGTCGCGCGCGTCGCGTCCGGCCGCGAGGACGCGCAGCTCGGCGAGCGCGTGCGCCGGCAGCCCGGTGCCGAGGAGCTGGGCTGCGCGCGAAAGCGCCTCGCCGCCCCGGCCGCGTCCAGGTCCGTCGGGGAGGGCGCCCGTGGGCGCCGCGGCGAGGTCCGGCGCGCGCTCCCCCAGGGCGGCGAGCCGGCCGGCGGAGAGGAGCGCGTACCAGCTGCCCTCCGGCGCCTCGCGGAGGGCTGCCCGGTACAACGGCGGCGCACGCGATGCGGGTGTGAGCCGAGCCTGCCAATAGAGGGCGGCGGGGGCGAGCGGGCCGCGCGCGAGGCGGGCGAGGGCGCGGCGCGCCTCCTCGCGCCGTCCGAGGCGGAAGAGCGACCACGCCTCGAACCAGCGCGCGTCGTCGGCGCGGCGCGCGTTCGGGTGCTGGTGAGCGTAGGCGCGCAGGAGCCCGGCCGCCTTCGCGAACGCGCCGGCGTCGTAGTAGAGCCACGCGGCGAGGAACGCGGCCTCGTCGGGCAGCTCGCGCGCCTGCGTTGGCGTGAGGCCAGGGATGTCCCCGCGGGCGCGCGAGAGGGCGCGATAGCGCTCCGCCGCCTCGTCGACGCGGCCCGCGCGAGCGGCCGCGCGCGCCAGGACGAGCTCGGCGCCGGTGCGGGTACCCCCCGCGGCTTCGGGCTCGCGGCGGAGCTGCTCCGCGATGACCTTCGCCTCGTCGCGGCGGCCGACCTGCAGGAGCGCCAGCGCCCGCAGCAGCGCCGCGCGGGTGCGCGGCTCGGGGGGCGGTGCGCTCGCGTCGAGGCGATCCAGGACCGCGAGCGCCCTCCGCGGGAGCGAGAGCTCGAGGAACCGCGTGGCGCGAGCGAGGCGCTCCTCCGCCGAGGGTGGCGGAACGGGGCCGCCGTGCTCGCGCCAGGCGCGCAGCGCACGCGCCGCGTCCAGCCCGGCTGGATCCGCCGGCTGCTCGGCCCAGAGCGCGCGATAGATGGCGACCGCGCGCGCCGGATCCCCTGCCTCCCGCAAGGCGGCGGCGAGCGAGAGCCGCAGCCCGAACGCCCCCGGGCCGGCGGGCTCGGTCGCGAGGAGCGCCTCGTAGGCGCGCACCGCGCGCGCCGGCGCCCCCGCGGCGAGCAGCGCGTCCGCCTCGCGCAGGCGCGCCCGCCGCTGCAGCGGGCCCACCCCGAGCGCCGCCACCTCGGCGAACCGCGCGGCGGCTGCGCCGGGGTGACCGGCGTAGAAGAGCGACTCGGCCGATTCCTGGCGCGCCACCGCGGCGAGGGTGGCGTCCGCGATCCGCGACGCGGCGCGATCGAGCGCCTGGAACGCCTCGGCGAAGCGGCCCGCCTCCCGCAAGGCGAGCCCGAGCGCCAGCTCTGCGCGCGCGCCGGGTGCCCCGCCCGGGACCGCCGCCAGCGCCGTGCGGGCGGCGACTTCGGCCCGTGCCGCGTCACCGTCCGCCAGCGCCTGAGCGCTCCCGGCGACCCCCTCCAGCCACACCGCGAGCCGCGGAACGGTGGAAACAGCGCCCCAGGCGGGTACTGTCATGATCAGGATCATGCTCGCCGCCATGACCCGGGTCAGCGCAACTGCACGCGAAGCAAGCGATTGCTGACGATGCATCCAGGGCGGTCCGGCGGAGGATTTACAGCACGGGCAAGGGGGATTGACACCAGGTGACGCGAGACAGCATATAGCCCGGACGCTCCAGCGCCGACGCGCGGTCCTTGCGTCCGCACGCAACTCGGTCATGGCGTCCCCGCGTCGAGGATGAACGAGGGTGGTCTCGATGCAGGTATCGAGCAGGAACCGTCCTGCTCCTCGCCGCACCAGGGAATTTCGGAGGAGGTCGACGTGCTGGCCAAACCTTGCCCGAGCGAGCTCACCGCGCCCATCAATCCGGATCGCGGTGTCGAAGGCCACCGCAACCTCTTCTGCAATTACTACGACGGCTGCCTCGACGAGGCGGTGAAAAAGGGCTGGAACAGCTGGTCGTGCACCCGCTGCGAGCTGTTCGCGCTGGAGGTCGAGGTCGGCGAGGGCCTGGAGAGCTACGCCACCCAGCGGCGGCTGGGCTGATCGCGGACCCTTCGAGAACGCCGTCCGCCGGCGTCACCCACATCGCGGTGTAGGGCGGGGGCTCGTCCTCCGCCGCCGTCAATCCGTGCAGATCACCGCGCCGTAGGGCGGGGGCTCGCCCCCCGCCGCCGTCAATCCGTGTAGACCACCGCGATGAAGAGCATCCCCGCGTAGCGGCCGCTCTCACCCATCGCGACGCCGACTCCCGCCCGCCCGAAGCGCCGGTCGGAGAGGTTCTTCGAGCGCGCCGCCTCGGCGGCCCGGGCGGCCACGAACGCGTCCACGGCGGCCACGTTCCGGCCGAGCGCCAGGGCATTGCCGGCGAGGTCGCCCGGGGCGGGCTCGCCGCGGGCGGCCATCTTGCGCGCGGCCTCCCGGGCCAGCTCGTCCAGGCGAGGGTCAGACGCGAGGCCGGTGGCGCCGGAGCGGGCGCGCTCGCGCCAGATCTCCTCCCGGACGCGCGCCTCGGGCGTGAGCCGGTCGTCCGAGCCGTCCTCGACGGGCGCCAGGAAGACCTCGGTCAGGTAGACCACCCGCTCGCCGCCGGGCAGGCTTCCGCGGGCGATGCCGCAGCCCACCCCCGTCACCTCGCGCGACAGGACGTTCTGCCGGTGAGCCGGGCTCTCCTCCGCCGCGCGATGCGCGGCCAGCGCGCTCCCGCCCATGGCGACGTTCTCCAGCGCCAGCGCGAACGGAACGCGCGCGCGGTGCAGCCGCTCCGCGGGGGTCCCGGAGCCCGGCAAGACGTGGGCGAGCGTGCTCGCCGCGAGCATGGCCTCGCTGTGCCGGCGCGCCACCTCGGCGAGCTCCGGGCGCGCCTCGAGCGGCGGCAGGCCGTGAGCGGCTCGCGTCGCGTTGAGGGCCGCGACGACGCGCCCCTCCGCCGCCTCACGGTCGGCCGGGTCGGCCTCGCCGCCGTCGGTGGCGCGCCCGAGGGCCGCTCCACCGCACGACACGGTGAGGAGCGCCGCCACCTCCGGCCCGCGCCGCCCCTCGCCCACGACCTCGACCAGCCAGCGCCCGCGCGCGTCGAACCGGAGCGGCGCGCTGAAGGAGCGGCCCCCGCCGGCGGCCGGCACCGTCCGGCTCTCGCCGGAGGGAGGGGTGACATGGACGGTCGGGCGCTCGAGCCCGTCGAGATCGCCGCGCAGGGTCGCGGTGGCGCCCACCGCCACCTCGCGCGGGAAAGGGTCGAGCGCGATCGGGCGCCGCGAGAGGAGCAGGACGAGGTACGCCCGGCGGCCGCGCACGACCGCGCCGGCGCCCGCGTGGGTGAAGGCCGGACCCGCTTCCCGGAGCTCTGCGGCGAGCGTCTCCGGGACGCGGGCGGGATCGGCCTCGACGAGGAGGGCGACCGGGGCGGCGTCGAAGGCGAGCGCGCCCGCCAGCGCCAGCCGGACGCGCTCCCGGGAGAGCGGATCGCGCGCGCCCTCGGCGGCCCCCGCGGCGAGAGCTCGCGCGGCGAGCGCGAGGGCCGAGGAGGCGCGCGGGGCAGGGCGGAGCCGCTGCAGCGCCGCGTCGAGGGCGGCCCGTTCGAGGGGGGTCGGCTCCGCGCTCGGCTCGGGGCCGTAGCGACCCTTCGCCACCCCGGGCTGGGGGTAGTGGCCGGGTGGGGATGCGCTCGGCGGGGGTGGTGGCGTCGCGCTCGGCGGCCCGTGGGCGCACGCCAGCGCGAGGGCGAGGAGCGCCGCCGCCGCGGCGCGACGTGCGCGGCGGGTCACCGCTCGACCGGCCCCACCCGGACGTCGATGCCGCTCGCGACGTTTCGTCCCAGCCGGGCGTTCACGCGGGCGCACAGCGCGGGGGCGAGCCGCTCGATCTGATCCGCCCACCCGCGGCTGCTCGCGACGGCGAGGAGGCGCCCATCTCGCGCGACCGCCCGGACCGACACCTCCCGGGCGAGGGGCCAGCCACACGCCTCCGTGAAGGCAGCGGCGACGGCCGTCAGACGCGCCTCGCGCCGGTCGGCGAGGACGTCGGTCAAGACCGTTGCGATGGGGCGACCGCGTCCGCGCATGCGAGCGGCGAAGCTAGGGCGAGCGGCGTCGCGGGGTCAAGGTGAGCGGCTCGCCGGCCGCGGTCGTTCCGACGGGTCGTGCGTCAACATGCCGCGCGAGCCGTCGGCGGGCGGCGCCCCCCACAGGTGCGACATTCCTGCTAGATTTCGATTCCATGAGCATGCCGGCCGGGACCTTGGAGGCCGCCCCGAACGCGGCGCGCGAGCCAGTCTGGCCGCACGTCCGCGGGGGGCAGCCCGACCGGATCAAGCTCTCCTGGATCATCAAGCTGCACTGGGGTGGCATCTTCGGCCAGGCGCTCGCGATCGCCGCGGCGCGCTGGGTGGTGGGCATCGACGTCCCGCTGCTGGCGCTGTTCGGGATTCTCCTCGTCGAGGTGGTGGAGAACGTCGGGCTCGAGCTGTGGCTGCGGCGGGGCGGGAAGGTCGGCGAGCGGTTCATCGCGACCGTCATGTTCGCCGACGCCTTCATCCTGACGGCGCTCCTCGCGCTGTCCGGGGGCTACTCGAACCCGTTCTCGACCATGTACCTCGTGAACGTGGCGCTCGCGACGGTGCTGCTCGACGCGACCTGGGCCTGGGCCATGCTCGGGACCAGCCTGGCGCTGTTCGGCTCGCTCTTCGGCTTGCACCACCTCGGCGTGCTGCAGGTCCTGTCGTCCCTCGATCACGCGGAGATCATGTCGCTCCACATGCAGGGCATGTGGGTCTCGTTCGCGGTCGCGGCGGCGTTCATCGTCTACGTCGTGGCCCGGGTGCAGCGCGCGCTGACCCAGCTGGAGGAGGAGCTCGCCGCGGAACGCAGCCTCTCGGCGCGGAAGGACAAGGTGGCGTCGCTCGCGACGCTGGCGGCAGGGGCCGCTCACGAGCTCTCGACGCCGCTCTCCACCATCGCCGTCGTCGTGAAGGAGCTCATGCGCTCGGCCGAGCGGAGCGGGGCCTCGCCCTCGTCGGTGGAGGACCTGGCGCTCATCCGCGAGCAGGTGAAGCGCTGCCGCGACATCCTCCATCACATGTCGGCGCAGGCGGGCGAGAACGCCGGGGAGCCGATCGTGGAGCTGCCGCTGGCCGCCTGGATCGACGAAGCGATGGCCTTCCTGCCCGACCCGACGCGCGTCGTGCTGCGCGCCGAGACCGACCTCGGAGCGCACGCCGTGGCGGGCCCGCCGCGCGGGCTCGCCCGGGCGCTGCGCAGCCTGCTCAAGAACGCGGTGCAGGCCTCGCCCGCCGGGAACCCGGTGCTGCTGCGCGTGGCGGTCGAGGGCGGGTGCGTCCGCGCGCAGGTCGTCGACCACGGCTGCGGGATGCCGCAGGAGATCCTCTCTCGCGCGGGCGAGCCGTTCTTCACCACCAAGGTCCCGGGTGAAGGCATGGGGCTCGGCCTGTTCCTCACCCACACGCTCGCGGAGGAGCTCGGTGGTAGCCTCGAGCTCAACTCGACTCCCGGATCGGGCACCACCGCCACCCTCAAGCTGCCGGTCACCTTCCACGTGCCGGCCGCGCCACAGCGCAGGAGCGAAGCACCATGACGACGATTCCCCCTCCCCAGAACCCCGAGGCCCCGAAGGACGCCTCGCCCAGCATCCTCCTCGTCGACGACGACGTGACGCTGCGCGAGCGCCTCGCGCGCGCGCTGCGGGAGCGCGGCTTCGACGTGCGGACGGCCGGCAGCGCCGACGAGGCCATGGAGCAGGTGCGGGCCGACTCGCCCGAGATGGCGGTGATCGACCTGCGCATGCCGGGCCGCAGCGGCCTCGACCTGCTGCACGAGATGCGCGAGCACGACCCGGCCACGCGGGTCCTCGTCCTCACGGGTTACGGCAGCATCGCGACCGCCGTCGAGGCGACCAAGCTCGGCGCGGAGGGCTACCTCCCGAAGCCGGTCGACGCGGACGAGCTGCTGGCCGCCTTCGCCAAGAACGGGCCGCAGCCGGTCCCGGAGCACTTCGCCACGCCGTCGCTGGCGCGCGCCGAATGGGAGCACATCCAGCGCGTGCTCGTCGACTGCGGCGGCAACATCAGCGAGGCGGCCCGCCGCCTCGGGATCCACCGCCGCTCGCTGCAGCGGAAGCTGCAGAAGTACCCGCCCGCGCGGTAGCGGTCGCGCCGGACGGGCGGCGCGGAGCGGACCGGCCCCTTAGGCTGTGCTCATGATCCTCGCCGCCGTCCGCGACCTGCTCTTCCGCTCCAAGATCGACGCCGCCGCCCGCCGCCTCGGGGTGGAGGTGGCCTTCGCGCCGCGCGACGTGCCCCTGTCGGTCGTCGCGCGCGAGCGGGCGCCGGCGCTGCTGCTCGCGGATCTGGGCGAGGTGGGCGTGCTGGAGGAGCTGCGCGTCCTCCTCGCCGAGCGGCCCACCAGCCGGGTCGTCGGCTTCCTCGGCCACCTCCGGACCGATCTGCGCGACGAGGCGAGGGGCATCGGCGTGGAGGAGGTGCTCACGCGCGGCCAGCTGGCGGCGAGCCTCGACGAGGTGCTGTCCCGCGCCGCGATCTGACGCCGGGTCCGAATCCTTTCCGGCGGCCGGGCCTCTCACCCAGGGAGCGGCGATTACAGGAGGAAGCCATGGCCGGAAGCACCGTCGAGATCACCGAGCAAAGCTTCAGGTCGACGGTGGACCGCGACGGCGTCGTGCTCATCGACTGGTGGGCGCCGTGGTGCGGCCCGTGCCGGATGTTCGGGCCGATCTTCGAGCAGGTCGCGGCGCGCCACCCGGATCTCACCTTCGGGAAGGTGAACACCGAGGTGGAGCAGAACCTGGCCGCGGCGTTCGAGATCCGCTCCATCCCCACCCTCATGGTCCTCCGGGACCGGGTGCTGCTCCTTTCGCAGCCCGGTGCGCTCTCCGCGCAGGGACTCGAGGAGCTCATCGCCGAGGTGCGGGCGCTCGACATGGAGAAGATCAAGGCGGAGATCGAGGCGCGGCAGAAGGCCGCCTCGTCCGGGACGTGACGAGGCGAGGCGGGCAACCCTTCTGACCCGGTTGCCCGCCCCGCCTTCAGCGCGCTGACCTAGTACCTCTTCGAACCGCTCGTATCGATCTCCCCCGAGTTCCCGGGCGGTGCGTTCGAGCCGCCGTGAGGCACGCTCTTCCTGGGCTTGCTCTCGCCGGACGAGCCCGTACCGCCCATCGCGCCGGGCGAGGTGATGTCCAGGCTCTTCACCTGGAGTGTGTCCCCGGAGCCGGAGTAGCTGGCGCGGACCTGGTCGCCTTCCTTGATGTCATCGATCGACGCGCGCGAGCCGTCTCGCATCACCTTCGTGCTGGAGTCGATCTTCAGTTTCTGGTCGCTTCCGGCGACCGTGAGCTCGTTCGTGCTGCGGTCGAACTGTTGCACCTTGCCGGTGAGCGCGTCGAAGTGGCTGCTCGTGCTGGACGTGGAGGATTCGGTGCTGCCCGCGCGCCCGCCCTGGGGCGCGTTTTGTGCCCTCACCTGACCCGCCACGAGCGCCAGTGTGGAGGCGAGGCCCAAACCCCAAGCCATCTTCTTCATGCGTACCTCCTTCGTCGTGCTGCTTCCCCCCCTACGGTAGGAACTGGAATCCGTCGCGGGCAGCGGGCTTGCGAGCCGCAGCCTGGCGGGCCCCACGGTCTGCGAGCGCTCGCGCGGGCCTCGCTCTCTGTCAGACCACCTTGCTACCTGAACATGCGAGCAGTTATCGTATCCAGGAGGTGGCGGTGCATGGCGGCGAACCAGGGTTGTTCAAAATGCCCGGGACCGAGTCGGGCGAGCGAGACGCGAGCAGCGCGAGGCGCGACGACCGAGCATAGCCACAGGCTATGTGAGGGAGGAGCAACGACGCGATGCGACGCGGATCGCTCGACCCGGCGACGGGACGGGCGTTTTGGACAACCCTCCCAGGCGCGCGACATCATCGAGGGGCTGCGAGAGCAGATCCGCCGCATCGAGCGGCGTCCGCCGGTGCGCGCGGGGCACGCCTCGAGCGGCCGGGAGGAGATCGATGCGCTGCTCCCCGGGGGCGGTTTTCCCCGCGGCGCGCTGTCGGAGCTCGCCGGCGGTCCGGCGAGCGGCAAGACGGCGCTGGCGCTGTCGGCGCTCGCCGCGGCGATGGGCGAGGAGGGACTCGGCGCCTACGTCGACGGCCGCGGCCAGATGTACCCTCCCGCCGCGGCTGCGCTCGGCCTCGATCTCGTCCGGCTGCTGTTCGTGCGGCCCCCTGGCGCGGACGGCGATCCCTGGAGCGCCCTCTGGGCGGCCGAGGCGCTGCTGGGGAGTGGAGCGTTCGAGGCGGTGGTCCTCGACGTCCCGCTGCTGCACCGTGCGCGCGCGCCGGGCGGAGCGGCGCTCGAGACCGCGCTACAGCGGCTGCGCGCCGCGGCCGAGAAGGGAGGCGCGGTCGCCCTGTGGCTCTCGGCGTCCGACGGCCCGCGCGTGCCGGCGGCGCTCCGGCTCGAGCTGGCCGCGGGCCGGAACGGAAACGAGGTCCGGCGCACCTTCGCGCGCGGCGCGAGGGGCGCCGGTCCGGCCGCGGCGACGCTCAGGGCCTGGATCCCTTCACAGGCTCTCGAGGTGAGCCATGCAGCTTGAGCTGGGCGGGGTCACCGCGACGGCGCCCGCGGCGGATGCCCCGCGCGTCCTCGCCCTGTGGTTGCCTGAGCTGCCACTGCAGCGTCTCCTGCGCGCGCGTGAGGCGGCGGGCGCAGGGCGGCACGGGGCGCGCCCACCCCTCGCCGTGGAGCGTGAGGGGCGGGTGGTGGCGTGCGAGGCGGAGGCGCGGGCCCGCGGAGTCCGGCCCGGCGACGCGCTGGTGCAGGCGCGGGCGGCTTGCGCCGACCTCGAGTCGGTGCCGGCCGACGAGGCCGCGGACCGCGCCGCGCTGGAGGGGCTCGCCGAGGCGCTGCTGGCGCTCGCCCCGGCGGTCGAGATCGCGCTCCCGGACGTCCTCCTCCTCGACGCGAGCGGCGCGCACCTGCTCGGCCCGGGGGCGATCGGCGAGAGGGCGCTCCTCGAACGGGCGGTGGCGGCCGCCGCCGAGCTCGGTCTGCGGGCGAGGGCGTCCCTCGCCACCGGCCGCGGGCCGGCTCGTGCGCTGGCCCGGCACGGCCGCGGATCGCAGGTCATCCCCGGCGCCGCGGCCGGCGCGCTGGCGAGCTTGCCGCTCGGCGCGCTCGAGCTGCCGGCCGTGATGGCCGAGCGGCTCGCCGCGCTCGGGCTGCGCAGGGTCGAGGAGCTGGCGCGCCTTCCGATCGAGGCGCTGGCGCACCGCTTCGGTGCGGCGGGCGTCGCCGCCTGGCGCCTGGCCCAGGGTGATGACCCGTCGCCGCTCGTCCCCTACGTCCCGGCGCGCCTGCCGGAGGAACGGCTCGAGCTGGAGGCCCCGGTGGAGAGCGCGGAGCCGCTCCTCTTCGGCCTCAAGCGCCTCTCCGACCGGCTCGCGGCGCGGCTGGCCGGCCGCGGTCTGGGCGCGACGCGGCTCGCCCTCGCCCTCGAGCTCGATCCAGCGGGCGTGGAGCGGCTCGAGCTGGCGCTGGCGCTCCCCACCGCCGCCGCGTCGCGCTGGCTCCTCGTCATCCGCGAACGGCTGGGAGCGCTGCGCCTGCCCGGCGCCGTGACGGCGGTGACGCTGGCGGTGGCGGAGGCCGCGCCCGCGGCCCGCGAGCAGCTCGCGCTCGGGGATCGGCCCGAGCAGATCGCGGCGCTCGAGACGGTCCTCACGCGGCTGGCGGCGCGCCTCGGGAACGAGGCCCTCTTCGCGGCGCGCCCGGTCGACTGCCACCGGCCGGAGGCCGCCTACGCCGCGGCTGCGTTCGCCGCGGGCAAGCCAGAGGAGGAGGGACGACGGAGTCGCGGGCGGGACACGGCCGCGACTGCGACCGCGACCGTGAGCTCGACCTCGAACGCCGCGACCTCGACCGAGGGCGTACCTCCGCCGTCCGTCCTCTCGAGGCCGACGCGGCTGCTGGCCCGGCCCGAGCCGCTCCTCGCGCTGGGCGAGGGCGGGCGGCTGGCGGCGGTGCGGGCCTTCGGGCGGACGCTGCGCGTCCTCGCGCTCTCGCCAGCGGAGCGGCTCGCGGGGGAGTGGTGGGCGGAGCCCTTCGACCGGGACTACCACCGCGCTCACCTGGAAGGGCTCGGCGACTGCTGGATCTTCCGCGACGCCGCCGACGGCCGGCTCTGGCTGCACGGCTTCTTCGACTAGCGCCTGCGAGGCCTTGAGCCATGGCACCGCCTCGATATGCCGAGCTGCGCTCCAAGTCCTGCTTCTCCTTCCTGCGCGGCGCGAGCCACCCCGAGGAGCTGGTCGGCTGCGCCGCGGAGCTGGGCCTCTCGGCGCTGGCGATCACCGATCTGGACGGCCTGTACGGCGCCGTCCGCGGCCACGCCGAAGCGAAGCGGCAGGGGGTCGCGCTCGTCGTCGGGGCCGAGCTCTCGTGCCGAGGCCTCTCTTCTGGCCCGTTCCCGACCACGCCGCTCGTGCTCCTGGCGATGGACCGGGAAGGTTATGCGAGCCTGTGCCGGCTCCTGTCCGAGGCGCACTGCGGCGCGCAGCCAGGCGGGGAGGGCGAGGCGCCCGCGCGCCGCGAGGCGGTCGACCTCCCGTTCGCGAGGATCGCGGAGCGGGCGCGCGGCCTCTTCGCGCTCTACCCGGGCGCCGACGCCTCGGCGGCGGAGCGGCTCCGCGACGCCTTCGGTCGACGGCTCGCGCTGGCGGTGGAGCGCCACCACGTCGCGGGCGAGGAGGCGCGCATCGCGGCGGCGCGGAGCCTGGGGCGCCGCCTCGGCATCCTCGTGGCGGTGACGAATAACGCCCACACCCACGACCGGCGGCGGCAGCCGTTGCAGGACGTGCTCACCTGCATCCGCCTCGGAACGACGGTCGACCGGGCCGGTCGGCGGCTCTTTCCGAACGCCGAGCGGACGCTCAAGGGTCCGGAGGAGATGACGCAGCTCTGGCCCGACTTCCCCGAGGGCCTCGAGGCCGCCGCCGCCATCGCCGAGGGCTGCCGCTTCCGCCTCGACGAGATCCGCGGCGAGCACCCGCTGCCGCCGGTGCTGGCGCGGCCGGAGGAGGCGATGCCGAGCGCGATGGGGGCGACACGGCCGGAACAGGTTGAACGACCCTCTCCCCCACCGGCGGGGGGGTGGGGGCGTAGCCCCCACGAAGAAGTCGGCGAAGCCGGCGGCCGCTCGCGTCAGGCGAAAGCGCCGAAGGCGCCGCCGCCGGCAGGGAGAGGGGGCTGCTCGGCGGTCACATCGGGAGACGCGCCAGCCGGCGCCGTCACCGGCATGCCGCTCCTCCGCGCGCTCGTCGAGGACGGAGCGCGCTGGCGCTGGAAGGGGGAGCCGCCCGAGGACGTCCGGCGGCAGATCGCGAAGGAGCTGGAGCTCGTGGAGCAGCTCGGGTACGCGAGCTACTTCCTCACCGTCTGGGACATCGTCCGCTTCGCGCGCGAGCGGGGCATCCTGTGCCAGGGGCGAGGGAGCGCGGCCAACTCCATCCTCTGCTTCTGCCTCGGGATCACCTCCATCGACCCGGTGCGGATGGGGCTCCTGTTCGAGCGCTTCATCTCGATCGAGCGCGGCGAGCCTCCGGACATCGACGTCGACTTCGAGCACGAGCGGCGCGAGGAGGTGCTGCAGTACGTGTACCGGCGCTACGGCCGCGACCACGCCGGGATGGTCTGCGAGGTCATCAGCTACCGCGGGAAGTCGGCGCTGCGCGACGTGGGGAAGGCGCTCGGGCTCTCGCTCGGGCAGGTCGACCGGCTCTCGAAGCTCCTCGGCACCTACGAGGACCTGTCCCAGGTCACCCCCGAGCTGCTCGCCCAGGCCGGCCTGGACGTGAAGGGTTCCCCCGCGGTGCGCCAGACCCTGCTGCTCGCCCGCGAGCTGCAGCGCTTCCCGCGCCACCTCTCGATTCACGTGGGCGGGTTCGTCATCACGCGGCGGCCGCTCTGCGAGACCGCGCCCATCGAGCCGGCCGCCATGCCGGAGCGGACCATCGTCCAGTGGGACAAGGACGACATCGCCGAGCTGGGGCTGCTCAAGGTCGACCTGCTCGGGCTGGGGATGCTGACGGCGCTCTCGCGCTGCCTGAAGCTCCTCGCCGAGCACCGCCCCTCGCCGGCGCTACCCACAGCCTCTCCCTGGCCCGAGACCCTTGCCGAAATCCCCGCCGAGGACCCGGCCGTCTACGAGATGGTGGCGCGCGCCGACACGATCGGCGTGTTCCAGATCGAGTCTCGGGCGCAGATGTCGCTCCTGCCACGGCTCAGGCCGCGCTGCTTCTACGATCTCGTCATCTCGGTCGCCATCATCCGCCCCGGGCCGATCCAGGGAGGCATGGTCCACCCCTTCCTGCGCCGCCGCGACGGGCTCGAGCCGGTGCGCTACCCGTACCCGCCGCTCGAGCCCGTGCTGGCGAAGACGCTCGGCGTACCGCTCTTCCAGGAGCAGGCGATGCGGCTCGCGGTCGTGGCGGCGGGCTTCACGCCGGGAGAGGCGGACGAGCTGCGCCGGGTCATGACCCACAAGCGGTCGCACGAGCGGATGGAGGCGATGAGGTCGCGCCTCGTGGCCGGGATGGCCGAGCGGCACATCCCACAGGCCGACGCGGAGGCGATCTACCAACAGCTGCTCGGGTTCGCGGGCTACGGCTTCCCCGAGTCGCACGCCGCCTCCTTCGCGCTCCTCGTCTACGCCTCGGCGTGGCTGAAGCGTTACCACCCGGCCGCGTTCGCCTGCGCGCTGCTCGACAGCCAGCCCATGGGCTTCTACGCGCCGCACACGATCGTCGAGGACGCCAAGCGGGCCGGGTTGGAGGTGCGGGGGGTGGACGTGATGAGCTCGGACTGGGAGTGCACACTCGAGGGGCCGGAGGTGGGTGCGCCGGCGCGGGAGGGGGAGCGCCCGGCGTTGCGACTCGGGCTGCAGACCGTGCGCGGACTGCCGCGGGCCGTGGGCGAGGGCGTCGTCGCCGCGCGGCGCGCGCGCGCCTTCGACTCGATGTCCGACCTCACCCGCCGTGGAGGGCTCTCGCCCGCGTGGCTCGAGCGGCTCGCCCAGGCCGGCGCCTTGCGCGGCCTCGAGGTGCAGCGGCGGCGTGCGCTGTGGACCGCCCTCGCGGTGGGACCGGCCGCGCGCGACGGCGATCTCCTCGCCGGCGCGCCGGTCGAGGAGCCACCCGCCGCGCTGCCGCCCTCGACCGCGTCGGAGGAGGTAGCCGCCGATTACGCGGCGCTCGGCCTCTCCGAGCGCGCGCACCCGATGGCGATGCTCCGGCCGCGCCTCGCCGCTCGCCGGGTGCGGACCGCCCGCGAGCTCGTCGGCCTGCGCGATCGCGCGGCGGTCGAGGTGGCCGGTCTCGTCATCGTGCGCCAGCGGCCCGCCACCGCCTCGGGACTCGTCTTCGTGAGCCTGGAGGACGAGACCGGGATCGCCAACCTCGTCCTCATGCCGGACGTGTACGAGCGGTTCCGGCCCCTCGTGCGCGGCGCGGCGTTCCTCGTCGTGCAGGGCAGGGTGGAGAGGAACGGCCAGGTGGTGAACGTGCGCGTCCGATCGGTATCGCAGCTCCCCATCGCCCCCGAGATCGCTCCGCAGGCGCGAGACTTCCATTGACTCGCTCGAATGCCCGCCCGCCTCGCCCTCCGCGGAGGCGAGCCACTATGATGGCCGCTCGCCGGGGCCGGCACGCCTGGCACTTCTCGCTCCGGAGGAGCACCCGCATGCGCCGCCTGGTCCTCGCCGCCGCACTCCTCGTCGCCTCGCCAGCTTTCGCGGGGCCGACCCTCTCGATCAAGGTGACCGATCACGGCTTCGAGCCGCAGCGGGTCTCGGTCAAGAAGGGCGAGCCGACGACGCTCGTCTTCACGCGCCTCACCGACCGCACCTGCATCACCGCCATCGACATCCCGGCGGAGAACGTGAAGAACCTCGAGCTCCCGCTCGGCAAGCCGGTGAGCCTCACCATCACCCCGAAGCAGAAGGGGATCGAGAAGTTCCACTGCTCGGCGATGGCGATGGGCGACGGCAAGATCGTCGTCGAAAACTGAACCCAACAGGGCCTTCGGCTGCAACCCCGCGAAAATGCAGCCTGTTGTGTGTGACAATATCTTGCAACACAATATGTTGTGGTGCACCGCTTGACCCTTGCGGCCGCCGTGCGTAAGGTTCCAGGTACTCAGGTCGTGCGCGGCGGGGGCGGGATCCGGACGGTGTCGGGTGCGGGGAGCGGTACGGGCGGGAAGGGGTGGGGCGATGTCGGTGGCGGCTAGGAACTGCGGCGCAAGGAACGGAGATCACGCTCGGTCGCTCGCGCCCAGGCGAGCGTTGTCGGACCGCCGTGGCAAGGTCACGCCCACGAGCAAGGCGCGGGCGTGGAGGGTTCCCGGGAGCCGACGGCTCCCGGGCATCAGTTCCTGAGTCTTTCCGAGAACTTCGAGGAGCGATTCTCCGGCCACGCACGCGAGCCGGCCGGGGATCTTTTTGCCGAGGGGGCGCCCGAGGGGCGCTCGCGTTCATGCAGCGGTGGGCCGGGCCAGGAACCCGGGCCGGAGGGAGAGCGAGATGATGGAGCGCGAGGTCGTCGGGCAGCGGCGCAACGCGAAGCGGAAGACGGCGAAGAAGGGCGTGGCGGTGCCGCGCTACTTCTCCACCCCGGGCGTCGACCCAGCCGAGGAGATCGCCTGGGAGCTCAGGACCGCCGCCATCAACGGCGAGGGCGGCCAGGTCATCTTCGAGCAGCGGGACGTCGAGGTGCCGAAGAGCTGGTCGGCGCTCGCGACGCAGGTGGTGGCCTCGAAGTACTTCCGGGGCGCGCTCGGCTCGCCCGAGCGGGAGCGCTCGGTTCGCCAGCTGGTCAGCCGCGTCGTCCGCGCCATCGGCCGGTGGGGGCGCCAGGACGGTTACTTCGCCTCCGAGGAGGACGCGGTCTCGTTCGAGGCCGAGCTGGGACACCTCCTGTACCGGCAGAAGATGTCGTTCAACTCACCGGTCTGGTTCAACGTGGGGGTCGAGGACCACCCGCAGTGCAGCGCGTGCTTCATCAACGCCGTCTCGGACTCGATGGACTCGATCCTGAGGCTCGCCCACACCGAGGGCATGCTCTTCAAGTACGGGTCGGGCGCCGGGTCGAACCTCTCCAAGATCCGCTCCTCCAAGGAGAAGCTCTCCGGCGGCGGCGAGGCGTCCGGCCCCGTGAGCTTCATGCGCGGCTTCGACGCCTTCGCCGGCGTCATCAAGTCGGGCGGCAAGACGCGGCGCGCCGCCAAGATGGTCATCCTCGACGCCGACCACCCCGACATCGAGGAGTTCGTCGAGTGCAAGGCGGGCGAGGAGCGGAAGGCGTGGGCGCTCATCGAGGCCGGCTACGACGGCGGCTTCAACGTGCGTGGCGGCGCGTACGACTCGGTGTTCTTCCAGAACGCGAACCACTCGGTGCGCGTCACGGACGCCTTCATGCGCGCGGTCCAGTCGGACGGCGCCTGGGCGCTCACCGCCCGGGTCGACGGCGGCGTGGTGGAGACGATCCAGGCGCGCCAGCTCATGAAGAAGATCACCGAGGCGGCCTGGCTGTGCGGTGACCCCGGTATCCAGTTCGACAGCACCGTGAACGCCTGGCACACCTGCCCGAACACGGATCGCATCAACGCCTCGAACCCGTGCTCGGAGTACATGTTCCTCGACGACTCCGCGTGCAACCTGGCGTCGCTCAACCTGATGCATTTCAGGTCCATCGACGGTGGGTTCGACGCGGAGAGCTTCAAGCGCGCGGTCGACCTCACCATCCTGGCCCAGGAGATCCTGGTCTCGAACGCGCGCTACCCCACCGACGCCATCGGCAAGAACAGCGAGGCCTACCGGCCGCTCGGGCTCGGCTACGCCAACCTTGGCGCGCTGCTCATGGCGAGCGGCCTCCCGTACGACTCCGACGCGGGCCGGGCCACCGCCGCCGCCATCACGGCCCTCATGACGGGCGAGGCGTACGCGATGAGCGCACGCATCGCCAGCCACAAGGGTCCGTTCGCCGGGTTCGAGAAGAACCGTCAGCCGTGCCTGGCCGTGCTCGCGAAGCACGCGGCGGCGGTGGAGCACATCGACGGGAGGCTCGCCCCGGCGGAGCTGATCGACGCCGCTCGCGGCGCGTGGTCCGACGCGCAGCGCCTCGGGGCCGAGCACGGCGTGCGCAACGCGCAGGTCACCGTGCTCGCGCCCACCGGCACCATCGGCTTCATGATGGACTGCGACACGACCGGGATCGAGCCCGACATCGCGCTCGTCAAGTACAAGAAGCTGGTCGGTGGCGGCGTGCTCAAGATCGTGAACAACACGGTCCCGCTGGCGCTGCAGAAGCTCGGCTACGCGCCGGAGACCATCCACTCCGTCCTCGGCTTCATCGACCAGGCGGAGACGATCGAGGGTGCCACCGGGCTCAAGGCCGAGCACCTCCCGGTGTTCGACTGCGCCTTCAAGCCCGCGAACGGCGCGCGCTCCATCCACTACATGGGGCACATCCGGATGATGGGCGCCGTGCAGCCCTTCCTCTCCGGCGCCATCTCGAAGACGGTCAACATGCCGAGCTCCGCCAACCCGGCGGACATCGAGCAGGCCTACCTCGAGTCGTGGCGGCTCGGGCTCAAGGCGGTCGCCATCTACCGCGACGGCTGCAAGCGCAGCCAGCCGCTCAACACCGCCAAGGAGAAGAAGGAGGAGGTGGCGGCCCCGGCCGCGCCGGAGCGGCTCGCCCGCCGGCGCCTCCCCGACGAGCGCCGCTCGATCACGCACAAGTTCTCGATCGGCGGACACGAGGGCTACATGACCGTCGGCATGTACGCCGACGGGTCGCCCGGCGAGCTCTTCGTCACCATGGCGAAGGAGGGCTCGGTCGTGTCGGGCCTCATGGACGGGTTCGCCACCTCCATCTCGATGGCGCTGCAGTACGGCGTTCCGCTCCAGGTGCTGTGCGACAAGTTCAGCCACACGCGGTTCGAGCCGTCGGGCTTCACCGGCAACCCCGACATCCCGATCGCGAAGTCGATCACGGACTACATCTTCCGGTGGCTGTCGCTGAAGTTCCTCCCCAGCGAGGACGCGCAGCAGGTCGAGGAAGCGAGGAAGGACCTCGCCCCCGGAGCCGCGCCGCAGGCGCCGCGCCTCTCGGCCAGCGCGACGGTGGTGGCGCTCCCGCCGGTGGCGCGGCCGCCGGCGCCGGGCGAGACGGTGGTCCAGCAGCAGGACGCGCCGCCGTGCCCGACCTGCGGCAGCATCACGGTCCGCAACGGCGCCTGCTACAAGTGCCTCAACTGCGGCTCCACCACGGGCTGCAGCTAATTCCTACCGCGGGGGACGCGTGGGCGTCCCCCGCGGCTCTAGGGTTCCGCACCCGCGGCCGCTTGCGTCCGTGGCGAGTGGAGCCGCGCGCTCGCTCGCCTGGCGATCGCTGGTCCCTCCGGCGAATCGGCCGCGCTTCGATGTAGGGCGCCTGGGTACCTGACCGGTGGCGTGGAGCATCGGTTGGTCCCTCCTCCCTCGCGCACGCACCGGCCGGGCGTGTTAAAAGCCCCTCCTCCGATGCCCGCCGAGACCCAGCACATCCGCAACTTCTCGATCATCGCGCACATCGATCACGGCAAGTCGACCCTCGCCGACCGCCTGCTCGAGAAGACCGGGACCGTCAGTGCCCGCGAGGCGCAGGCCCAGTTCCTCGACAACATGGAGCTGGAGCGCGAGCGCGGGATCACGATCAAGGCGCAGACCGTCCGGATGACGTACCGCGCGCGCGACGGCAAGGAGTACGAGCTCAACCTCATCGACACGCCCGGGCACGTCGACTTCGCCTACGAGGTGTCGCGATCGCTCGCCGCCTGCGAGGGCGCCATCCTGGTGGTGGACGCCAGCCAGGGCGTCGAGGCGCAGACGCTCGCCAACGTCTATCAGGCCCTCGACCACGATCTCGAGATCATCCCCGTCATCAACAAGATCGACCTTCCGTCCGCGGACGTGGAGGGGGTGCGGCGCGAGATCGAGGAGGTGATCGGCCTCGACGCCAAGGACGCCGTGCCCACCTCGGCCAAGGAGGGCATCGGGATCGAGGAGATCCTCGAGCAGGTCGTGAAGAAGGTGCCGCCGCCCGAGGGCGATCCGCAGGCGCCGCTGAAGGCCATCATCTTCGATTCCTGGTACGACTCGTACCGCGGCGTCGTGATGCTGGTCCGGATCTTCGAGGGGACGCTCGCCCCGAAGCAGAAGATCCAGCTCTGGTCGAACAAGAAGGAGTTCGAGGTCCAGGAGCTTGGGGTGTTCGCGCCGTTCTCCCGCCCGGTGGCGCGGCTCATCGCGGGCGAGGTGGGCATCGTCGTAGCGAACGTGAAGGACGTTCACGACGCGAAGGTGGGCGACACCATCAGCGAGGTGGCGCGCCCGACCACCGAGCCGTTCCCGGGCTTCAAGGTCGTGAAGCCGATGGTGTTCTCGGGCGTCTTCCCGGTCGACGCGGCCGACTACGACAGCCTGCGGGACGCGCTCACGAAGCTCCGCCTCAACGACTCCGCCTTCACCTTCGAGCCGGAGACCTCGCAGGCGCTCGGCTTCGGCTTCCGCTGCGGGTACCTGGGCCTCCTGCACATGGAGATCGTGCAGGAGCGGCTCGAGCGCGAGTACGAGCTCGCCCTCATCACCACCGCCCCGTCGGTCGTCTACCGCGTGACCGACACGCAGGGCGAGGTCGAGGAGATCGACAGCCCGGCCAAGCTGCCGCCCGTCCAGAAGATCGCGAAGCTCGAGGAGCCCATCCTCACCTGCCACATCCACGGCCGCACCGACGACGTGGGCGCGATCCTCAAGCTGTGCCAGGACCGGCGCGGGGT
>DATLJU010000136.1:0-3489 GCA_035538735.1 Anaeromyxobacteraceae bacterium
GGCCCTCGGCCGGCGGACTTCGCCGCCCCGCGGCACCGCCCTTCGCCGCCCGAGCCCGGCCGTGCGCGCCGCCCGGCCTGCGCGCGGCGGACCTGGCCCGCGCAAGGGCGGCCGCCCCGCTCCGCGCAAGCCGCGCGGAGCATGAGGCGATCCTGCTACTTCGGCTTCGGCAGCGGCTTGCCCTTCTCGAACGCCGCGTCGGGCCCGAACTTCGCCACGATCTTCTTCTTGGTGTCGAGCCCGTTCGTCATCTCGATGACGAACTTCGGTACCCGCCGCGCGCGCCGATCGGCCACCCAGCGCGTCATCTCACCGCGCTGGCGAGCGGGACGCGCCACAGCGCCCCGGACTGCCCGCCGGCCGCGAGCACGGCCGCCGATGCTGCTTTGCAGTTCGCTGTCGAGCCGCTCCGCCGCCATCTCGGCGATGGCCTTCGCGATGCTGGCGCTGGCTCGACGCAGGGCGGGCTCCATGGCGTGGCGGAGGATGTCGTCGATCGAGCCGTTGCCTGCGGTCCTGGCCATGTGGTGCCTCCTCGCGGCGCGATTGGCTCAGCGGATTGACGCCTGGCGCCGCGCTTTGGGCCCTCTACTATCGAATACGCGCCATGCAGACAATCTATTTTTCTGCTAGCTTCCAGCGAAGAGGCCCTCTGGCGAAACGGTAAACGCGCTCGACTCAAAATCGAGTGGGGCAACCCCCCGTCCCGGTTCGAGTCCGGGGAGGGCCATCCGAATGATTGCGCGGCCACGCACGTGCGCGTTTTCCCTTGCGGCGGCGTTCCGGCGCCGTGTATCTGTCCCCGCCTGATCGCTGTCCGGCCGCCTCCGGCCGGCAGCGCCGGGCAGGTGCGCTCATGTACAATCTCCTCATCAGCCTCGCCGTCGGGTTCGCCGTGGCGGTGGCGATTCGCCTGGGCGGCTTCGGGTGGGTGGCGGTCATCGTGCCGGGCGTCCTGGCCGCCGCGATCGCCTACGTCGCGCTCAACCTCCGCGCCCAGAAGCGGCTCTCGGCGATGGTCGAGGCGGCCGTCGCCGACGCACAGGCGCGCCGGTTCGACCGAGCGATCCAGCAGGCGAAAGGGGCCTTCGCGCTGAGCCGTTGGCTCTTCGGCGCGGAGGCGGCCGTCGCGGCGCTGATCGGACAGTTCATGTGGTGGAAGGGGGACCAGGACGCCGCGCTCCCGTACCTCGAGCGCGCCGCCGCCGGCCAATGGCCGGCGCGCGTGATGCTCGCCATCGCCCGGTGGAAGAAGCGCGACACCGCCGGCATGCAGAAGGTGTTCGAGGATACCCTGAAGGGACGCGCGAACCGAAAGCAGGGCCTCGTCTGGTGCGCCTACGCGTGGTTCCTCGACAAGGAGGATCGCCACGACGACGCGGTGAAGGTGCTGGCGCGCGCGGTCGACGCGAACCCGTCCGACGACAAGCTCAAGTCGGCGCTCCAATCGGTGCAGAACGGCAAGAAGATCAAGATCGGGAAGCTCTACATGGAGTGGTACAACTTCGGCGTGGAGGCCCCGCCGCAGATGATGCCTCCCGGATTTCGCCCGGGGCGCCGAGCCACGTACCGCTGAACGTCCGCCTAGCTGTTTCCCTGAACGCGCCCGCGCCCGAACTACCGGGCTCGGGCGCGTTCACGGGCTGGGGAGGCTCAGACGGTTGGGACATCGCGACCCCGACCGGGGTCGTCAGACGCTTCAACTGCCGTTGAAGCCGATCGAGACCCTCCCCTCTTCCTCGATCAGCGGCACGCGCCGATCGCCGCCCGACAGACCGAGGAACCGGTCGAGCAACTCAGGGCTCTTCGTCACGTTGAAGTACTGCACCTCGAACCCACGCTTGCCGAAGTCCACACGGGCGGCGTTGGTGTAGGGTCAGGTGTCCTTGCCGTAGATGCTCACCCGCTTCGCGGTCATACATCGCCTCCTCCCGCGATGATGCCGCAGCCGGCCCCCCTCGGCACCCTTTTTGGACTCCCTGCCCCGCGTTTCCGCCGCAGGGCGCGGCTCACCCGCTCCACCTGGGCGGTGCCATGTACACCTTGCGCGAAAGCATGATCCATCCTCAGCCTTCCAGGGGAACGGGCAGGCGAGGCGGTAGGTACGGGCCGTAGTGCACCCGGCCCGGGAGAGCGATGGCGATAGGCGAGCGGCCAGGCGCACGCACGGATCCGCCGGCGGTCGATCCGCCCGCGCGCGCCACGGGTGCGACCGCCCGCGCCCGCCCCGGCGATCCGGCGCTCGAGGCGAACCGGAAGCTGCGCGAGTCGGCGCAGCGACACGACGACCTGCTCGCCCTGGCGGCCGAGGACCTGCGGGCGCCGGTCGCGGCGCTCCTCCGCGGGCTGCGTCGGCTGCGCCGGACGGCCGGTGCCGATCCCGCCGTCGAGGAGCTACTGCGGGACGCGCGCCGCGTGGCGCTGGTCGCGGACGGGCTGGTCGCCTTGCGCAGCGTCGAGGGCGGCAGCGTGCCCCTGCGCCGCCGCCGGCCCGCCGATCTGCGCGAGCTCGTGGAGCGCGTGACCGCCGCCCACGAAGAGCGCGCGAGGAGCCGCAGCGTCGAGATCGTGCGCGCGCTGCCGTCGCACCGGATCGCGCTCGGCGCGGACGCCGAGCGGCTGGAGGAGGTGTTCGGCGGGCTCGTCGACGGCGCGCTCGCCCGCAGCCGTCCCGGGGACCGGATCCGGGTCGCCCTCGAGGCCACGCCTGACGGGGCGCGGCTGGTCGTGGAGGAGCGCAGCCCCACCACCATCCGTCCGCCTCGCCCACGCCGGCGCGCGACCACCCGGCTGGCGGAGATCGGCCTCGGACTGGCGGTCTACCGGAGCCTGGTCGAGCTCCACGGCGGCAGCCTCGCGGTGCTGACGCGCGGAGAGCGACGCGCCATCGAGCTGAAGCTCCCGCTCGCCGCCGCCGAAGCCCCCGACGCGACCGCCCCCTCCCCCGCCGCCGCGCGCTCGCGCCTGCTCGTGGTGGACGACGACGAGGACGCGCGCGAGGCGCTCGCGATGATGCTCGGAGACGAGTACGACGTCATGCTCGCCGCCGACGGGGTCGAGGCGCTCGAGGCGGCGCAGGGCTCGCGGCCCGACCTCGTCCTCATGGACCTCTACATGCCGCGCATGGACGGCCTGGCGGCGCTGGAGGCGCTGCGGATCGACCCGGCCACGGAGGACGTGCCGGTCATCCTCATCTCCGCGCGCGGCGACGATCTCACGCGTTCGCGCAGCCTCGACCTCGGGGCGCTCGACTTCCTGTCGAAGCCCTTCTCCGGCAGGGAGCTCAAGGCGCGCGTCGAGCGGACGCTCCGGCTCAGCCGCCGGGAGACGCAGCTGCAGGAGCTGGCGCGCACCGACGCGCTCACCGGGCTGCCCAACGTGCGCGCCTTCCGGGGCCGGCTCCACGACGAGGTGAAGCGCGCCCGCCGCTACCACACGCCGCTCGCCTGCGTCATGGTCGACATGGACAACCTGAAGCCGATCAACGAT
>DATLJU010000137.1:0-16990 GCA_035538735.1 Anaeromyxobacteraceae bacterium
ATGATCGAAGCGCGGCGCGGGTGCCCGGCGAGGCGCGACGACCGAGCATAGCCGTAGGCTATGTGAGGGAGGAGCAACGAAGCGATGCGCCGCGGATCGCTCGCCGCGGCGACGGGACGGGCGTTTTGGACAACCCTCTCAAGGCTCGGCGAGCAGCGCCTCGACCTCGCGCCGCTCCAGGTCGATGCGGCCCTGGTCCCACCCCTGGTGCACGTGACGGATGATCCCGGCGCGGTCGACGACCAGCGTCGCGGGCATGGTGGTCACGTCGAATCCGGCCACGAGCACGGCCCCCTTGTCCCAGAGCACAGGGAACGCGACGGGGTTCTTGGACAGGAAGCGCGCGATCTGATCGCGGTCCTCGTCGATGGAGACCGCATAGACGGAGAGGCCGCGCGGCCCGAGCTCGCGCGCGAGCGCGTCGAGCGCCGGCAGCGCCTCCCGGCACGGCTCGCACCAGGTCGCCCAAAAATCGACGATGCGTACGCGCCCGCGCTCCGCGGCGACGTCGACCTGCCGCCCGCCGAGATCGGGCGCGGCGAGGGTGAGCGTCCGACCCACGTCGCTCGACCTCCGCTCCGCTCCACGCTGAGTCACACACCCCACGGTGGCGACGGCGGCGAGCGCCAGCGCCCCATAGAGGGCTGAGAACACAGGAACCCTGGCGCGGACCTTCACGACCACATGTTAGCGCGAACCCATGGGTCACGCCCTGAGAATTCGTGAGGAATCACGCCGTTGTTTGATTTCGGTCAGGAACCAATCAGCTTCACTATGCGATGGTCCGACCCTCCCGGGCCGGAGCAAGCGCTCGCTTCACGTTCCGCGCTGAAGACCCGGTCGAGGAGAGCTGGAAGGACGACGACATCAAGGTGAGTCAGCGAGCTCCTGGAGGGGGCCTCCTCGCGCAGCGATGACTGCACCGACCCGTAGTGAGGAACGACCGATGACGAACCGGCTTCGACTCATGGTGTTCGCCGCCGCGCTCGCGCTCGCCGGCGCCGCCCGCGCCGACACGGTGCGGGCCAGCTCGACCACCATGCTGCTCGCCAGGCAGGACTTCCGCGACGGCAGCACCATCACCGCGGTGCCCGTCTACGAGCTCATCGACGTCAACGCGAGCGACATGCACACGCGTTACGCGGACTTCGAGGTGGCGCTCTCGACCTGGGGGTCGATCGATCTCGCGGACAAGCGCTTCTGGCAGAACGGCGCCTCCGTCGACAGCCGCTTCACCGGCGACGTGAACGTCGGGTTCGTCCGCGCCGACCTCCTGAACCACGCCCTCACGCTCCGCCTCGGCCGGCAGATGATCGCCGACGGGACGTCGCGCATGGTCCAGATCGACGGCGCCGCCGCCGAGGTGCGGCTCCCCGCCAACTTCGGGCTGACCGGCTACGCCGGCTCGCCGGTCGCGCCCCGCTTCAGCACCCGCGGCGGCACCGAGGTCGTGGGCAACCTGGCCGCCACCTTCACCACGGGCGGGCGCGCCTACTGGCGCTACCCCGGCCTGCTCGACCTGGGCGCGTCCGTCGTGATGGCCACCAACGGCGGCGACCCCGCCCGGCAGGACGTGGGCGTCGACTTCAAGCTCACGCCTCACCACCTCATCGTGCTGACCGGGTCCGGCTTCTGGAGCCTGTACGAGGACCGGATCGGCGAGGCGGCCGTCGCGGCGCAGGTCTTCCCCGTCCACCACCTCGACGTGACGGTCGATTACCGGCACGTCGAGCCCGACCTGTTCCTGTCCCGCAACTCGATCCTGGCCGTGTTCGCGGCCGACAAGCGCAATGACGTGGGCGGCGCGGTGCACTACGGCGGCATCAAGTTCGTCTCCCTCGACGCCGACTACCACTACCTCATCGAGGACGCGGGGCACGGCCACTGGGCGCGCCTCAAGGGCACCGCTCATCCTTCCGTCTCCAGCACCGCTGGCGTGGAGCTCAGCTACCTCAAGAACGCCGCCTCGGTGGACAACGGCTACAAGCAGGCCCGGCTCTTCGGCGCCGTCGAGCTCTACAAGGTGACCGGGACGCTCGACCTCAACGGTTACTTCTACGACGGGGCGATCAACGGCGAGAAGAAGTCGCTCCTCGCCACCGCCACCATCGCCTACCCGCTCTGGCGCGGCTGGCGCGCCACGCTGGCCGGATCGGCCGGGACCACGCCTTACATGGAAAGCCAGTTCGACCTCATGGCCAAGCTCGTCTACGACCAGATCTACGCGGTCCGGGAGGTGCAGTAATGAAGACCTTCCGCACGCTGATGGTCGCCTGCCTCGCCGGCGGCCTCGTCGCGGGGTGCAAGAACGCCCGCCCCGTCTCGAGCGACACGCATGAGGCCGCGCGATCCAGCCTCTTCACCCACGAGAAGCACGGCGGCTTCGACTGCGTCGACTGCCACACCGGGATTCCCAAGGCGCAGAAGCTCGGTGAGGCGAAGCTGCCGGCCATCGTGAAGTGCGAGGAGTGCCACCCGGACATCGCCAACCCGACCGACGAGACGACGCGCAAGGCCGCCGCGGCTGCCGCCGCGCTCGGGCGCGCGCAGACGCGCGAGTACCAGATCACCTTCAACCACGAAGATCACCTGAAGCGGATCAAGACGAAGGAGGTCAACCAGGCCTGCGCCTGGTGTCACAAGGAGCTCCCCGAGGCCGGGCAGGTCCGCGACGTGACGCCTCCGATGTCGACCTGCACCGCGTGCCACCATCACGAGGAGGACGTCGCGAAGGCGAAGTGCGCGCCCTGCCACGTGAGCCTGCGCCGATACTCGCTGAAGCCCATCGAGGCGCTGGCGGCCATGTCGCACCAGGGTAACTGGATCCGCGAGCACAGCAACGCCGCCAAGAACGGCGCCGAGACCTGCGCGCAGTGCCACGACCAGACCTACTGCGCGAACTGCCACGCCACCGCGACGCTGCCGTTCCGACCCGAGATCCGGTTCCCGGAGAACGTCCAGGCCGACTTCATCCACCGCGGTGACTACGTCTCGCGCCACCAGATCGAGGTGGCGGCCGACCCCGCCAGCTGCCGGAAGTGCCACGGCAGCTTCTTCTGCGACAGCTGCCACACGGCCCAGAACGTGTCGCCCCGCAACCGGTTCTCCGGCGGCACCCCGCGGAACCCGCACCCCATCGGCTGGGCCAACGACACCAGCAAGGGCATCGAGTTCCACGGCACCGCCGCGCGCAACAACATCGTCGCGTGCGCCGGCTGCCACGACCAGGGCCCCGCCGCGATCTGCGTGAACTGTCACCGGGTGCCCGGCATCGCCAACGTGAACATCCACCCGAGCAGCTTCCTCTCGAAGCACAAGCACGACGACATCCGCCACAACGGGATGTGCCTGGCCTGCCACACGAACCCGTAGGCCTCGTCGAGCGCTGAAGTCCCGGGGCCCCGGCCGCAAGGCCGGGGCTCTTCTGTTACTCGCGGAGCGTGCCCCTCTCCCCGTCCCTCTCCCCGCTGCGCGGGGCGAGGGTGACGAGACGCGCTGGCGCCGGCCCCCTAGCGCGCGATGAAGGCGATGCGGTCGGAGGCCGCCTCCGCAGCGCCGCCCACGAGGACCTCGGCCGCGCGGCCGCGCCTCGCGCCCGACGTGCGGCCGGCGAACTGTCCGAGCGAGCGCGCGTCATATTGCGCGCGACGTGCCCGTAAGCGAGCGAGTTTTCGCCGGCCGCCGACGGGGACCGCGCCGCGCGGCCGTGCCACGCGTCACCCGTGCGGCGCGAGGACCAGCGGCCGGAGACCGCAGCCGCCGCGCACACTCGCGCGCGAGTGCGCGGTTACTCCGACCTGGTCAGCGCCCCCAGGGCCCCGAGCAGCTTGTCCCAGACCCCCCCGAAGGCGCCGTTCGACATCGCGACCACCACGTCCCCTTCCCTCGCGCTCTTCACGACCCCGGCGACGATCTCCTCGACGGTGGCGCAGGCGTGCGCCGGCGGCCCCGAGGCGGAGATCTCGCGCGCGAGCCGGTCGACGTCGAGCCGCTCCGCCTCCGGCACGCGGTCCGTCGGCGCCGGGCGCAGGATGAACACCTCGGACGCGCACGGCCAGGCGGTCACGTACTCGCGCTGGTGGAGGTTGCGCCGGCTCGTGTTCGAGCGCGGCTCGAAGCAGGCCAGGATGCGTCCCCGCGGAAACGTGCCGCGGACCGCCTGCAGCGTCTTCGCGACCGCCGTCGGGTGGTGAGCGAAGTCGTCCAGCACCGTCACGCCGCCCGCGATCCCCCGCACCTCCTGCCGCCGCTTGACGCCTCGAAAATCCGCGAAGCCGGCGGCGATCTCCTGCGGGGAGAGGCCGAGCCGCGCCGCTGCCGCCGCAACCCCCAGGGCGTTCTCCACGTTGTGAGCGCCTCCCACCGCCAGCCGCGCCCGCACCAGGGTGCGCCCGCCGCGGACGAGGTCGAAGTGCGCACCATCCGGGTGCAGCTCGAGTCCACGCGCCTCCCAGTCTGCCGCACGCCCGACCGCGTAGGTCTCGACCGTACAGCGCGCGCGCCGGGCGATGCGCAGGACGCTGTCGTAGGCGGCACAGGCGGCCAGGAACCCGTCCGCCGGCAGGATGTCGACGAACCGCTCGTAGGCGCTCTCGTAGTGCGCCTCGTCGCGGTAGATGTCGGCGTGGTCGAGCTCGCAGCTCGTGAAGATGGCCGTGCGCGGGTGGTAGTGGAGGAACTTCGGGCCCTTGTCGAAGTAGGCCGTGTCGTACTCGTCGCCCTCCACCGCGAAGTGAGGCCCCGCTCCGAGCCGGAAGTTCGACTCGAAGTCGCGCGTGACGCCGCCCACCAGGAAGGAGGGGTCGCGACCGGCGTGGTGGAGCAGCGCGCCCATCATGGCGGTGGTGGTGGTCTTGCCGTGCGTGCCGACCACCACCACGCCGTGCCGGGGCGCGATGAAGAGATCCCCCAGCGCCTGCGGGAACGAGACGTGCGGGAGCCCGCGCTCGCGCATGGCGGTCGCCTCGGGGTTCACCGCGCGGACGACGTTCCCCACGACCACCAGGTCGGGCCGCGCGCGGTCCAGGTTCGCGGGCGCGTACGGCGTCATGACGTCGATGCCCCACTTCTCGAGCTGCGTCGACATCGGCGGGTAGACGTTCTCGTCCGAGCCGGTCACCTCGTATCCGGCCGCCTTCAGCATCCCGGCGAAGCTGCCCATGCCGGTACCGGCCACGCCGATGAGGTGGATCCGCTTCACGCCCGTGTAGTCCATCGAACCTGCTGACCCTCGTCTCTCGAAGAAATCCCGACCACGACCACGACCACGACCTCGGACGGCGACCGCGACCTCGAACGCGAACGCTCAGATTCCCAGCGCTTCCGCCACCGTGTCATGGAACCGGGCGCGGAACTCCTTCAGGCGCGCCTTGTCCGGTCCGTCCGGGTGGACGTGGTTGGTGAGGAGCGCGCAGGCGACCTCCTGGTCGAGGTCGAGCCACAGCGAGCAACCGGTGAAGCCGAGGTGGCCGATCGCGCCGCGAGGACCGCGGCCGAGCCGTCCTCCGAGCGACGAGCCCTCGCGCGAGGGCGTGTCCCAACCCAGCGCCCGCTCGCTGCCCGGCTGGCGCGCCGCGAAGAGGGACGCGGTGGCGGCGGAGAGCCAGCCCGAGCAGCCGGCCAGCGCGTCGAGCCAGGCCTGGCCCAGCGCCGCCACCTCCTCGGCCGTCGAGAAGAGCCCGGCGTGTCCGGCGACGCCCCCCATGGCGAACGCGTTGTCGTCGTCGACCGCGCCGGCGATGACCCCGCGCGCCGGCGTGCGGCGGGTCGCGGCGAAATCGTGCCGGGCGCGGCGCTCGACCACCGCCGCGCTTCCCTCGCGCAAGAAGAACGTCGCCCCGAGCCCGATCGGCTGCGCCACTCGCTCGTCGAAGGCGGCGTCGAGGGGCGCGCCCCCACACCGCTCGACCGCCGCGCCGAGCAGGATGAAGCCGAGGTCGGAGTACGCGACGCGCGATCCGGGGGCGGCCTCGAGCGGCGTCGCGGCCGCCGCGGCGAGGACGTCCTCCCCTCGCCGCGCGCCCGCGTGCAGCGGGAGCCAGGCGGGGAGCCCGCTGGCGTGAGCGAGCAGCTGCCGGACCGTCACCGACGCCTTGTCGGCGGGGAGCTCGGGCAGCCACCTCGCCGCCGGCGCGTCGACCTCGAGCGCGCGAGCATCGACGAGCAGCGCCGCGAGCGACGTGGTCGCCATGACCTTCGTGAGCGACGCGACGTCGAACACCGTGCGGGCGTCGACCACGCGCCGCCCCGGGACGATCTGCGCCTCGCCGTGGATGCTCGCATGGACGGTTCGTCCGCGCTGCCGCACGGTGGCCGAGAGCGCGGGCGCGAGCCCTTCGCGGCAGGCGCTCTCGAGGAGGACCGCGACCGGCTCCAGGCGCGAAGGGCTCACGCGGCGGGTCCCTGATCGAACAGCAGCCGCGGCGGACCCTCCTCGCCGGGACCCGGCGCCACCACCGTCACCACCGAACCGAGGGGAAGGGCGAGGTTGTGGTCGGCGTGACCCGCCGCGACCCCCTCGATGGCCGGGACGCCGAGCGCGTGGACCAGGTCGCGCACGACCTCGGCGCCGGTCAGCCCATCGGCGTCACAGGCCGTGAGGTGCCCCACGCACACGGCGCGCACGCCGTCGAGCGCGCCGGCGAGCCGGAGCTGGGTCAGGTACCGGTCGAGCCGGTACGGCTTCTCGGCCACGTCCTCGAAGAAGAGCACCGCACCCTGGAGCGACGGCAGCCACGGCGTGCCGCACAGGTGCGCGAGCATCGTGAGCGAGCCGCCGAGGAGCGTCCCGGAGGCGCGCCCGGGCCGGATGACGCCGGTCCCGAGGCATCCTTGCCCCGGCCGAACCGAGCCCGCCCGCGCCGCGTCGCTCGACCCGAAGAGCAGCGCCCGGAGGTGCTCCAGCGCCTCCGGCGTGGCGCATCCGAGCGTGGTGACGAGCGGCGCGTGGAGGGTGACGAGGCCCGCCCGGTTGAGCGCGGCGTGCAGGACCGTCACGTCGGAGAAGCCGACCACCCACTTCGGCGGATGCAGTAGGCGCGCCGCCTCGAGCCGCGGGAGCAGGTGCATCGCCCCGTAGCCGCCGCGGGCGCAAAAGATGGCCTTGGCGTCGAGGTCGCTCGCCGCCTCGCGCCACTCGGCCAGGCGCCGGGCGTCGTCGCCGGCGAGGTAGCCACGGCGGGCGACCACGTCCGATCGCATGCGGACCTCGAGGCCCATGACGTCCCGCAGCACGGCTACCCCGCGCGCCAGCTTGTCGGGATCGACCGGGCCGGAGGGCGCGATGACGTGGACGACGTCGCCGGGGTGGAGGAGCGGGGGCCGGATCAAGGCGGGGGCAGAATATCCCCCCCGGCGGCCGGGAGCGACCCCATCCGGTGCCCTCAGGGTCGTTGACACCTCCCGCAAATCATCTCTACGTAACTCTGACCTTTTCCACTAGTCTGACTATTTCACTTTCTCCAAGAGGAGTTCCGAGATGAGTGAGAAGCGCCCCGTCCTCGAAGGCGAAGTCTTCTACCCCTCGGCGGAGGTGGTGGCGAGCGCGCGGGTCAAGGACTGGGACGCGACGGCGAAGCGGGCGAGCGCCGATCTGGAGGGCTTCTGGGGCGCGGAGGCCGAGGAGCTCGAGTGGACCCGGCGCTGGGACAAGGTTCTCGACGACTCCAACAAGCCCTTCTTCAAGTGGTTCGCCGGCGGGCAGACCAACATCGTCCAGAACTGCCTCGACCGCCACCAGAAGACCTGGCGGAAGAACAAGCTCTCGCTCGTCTGGGTGGGCGAGAAGGGCGACGTCCGGACGTACTCGTATTTCGCGCTCAACCGCGACGTCTCGAAGTTCGCCAACGTGCTGAAGGCGATGGGGGTCAAGCGCGGCGATCGCGTCACCATCTACATGCCGCGCATCCCCGAGATCGTGATCGCGATGCTGGCGACAGCGAAGATCGGCGCCATCCACTCGGTCGTCTACGGCGGGTTCAGCGTCGACGCGCTGCAGGGGCGGATCGACGACTCCGAGTCGCGGGTGGTCGTGACCGCCGACGGCGGGTTCATGAACGGCAAGGTGGTGGAGCTCAAGAAGACCGTCGACGAGGCGGTGCGCCGCTGCCCCTCCGTCGAGACGGTCATCGTGGTCCAGCGCACCCGCCACGAGGTGAAGATGGAGGCGGGCCGGGACTACTGGTACCACGACCTCATGAAGCTGCCGCTCGCCACCGGCAGCTGCCCGACCGAGGTGATGGATGCCTCGGACCCGCTGTACGTGCTCTACACGTCGGGCACCACCGGCAAGCCGAAGGGCATCATCCACGCCCACGGCGGCTACATGGTCGGCATCTACGCGACGTTGAAGTACGTCTTCGACGTGAAGGACGAGGACCGGTACTGGTGCGCCGCCGATCCGGGCTGGGTCACTGGCCACAGCTACATCGTGTACGGACCCCTCCTCTGCGGCGCGACCACGTTCATGTACGAGGGCGCCCCGACCTACCCTTATCCGAACCGCTGGTGGCACCTCGTCGAGAAGTACGGCATCACGATCCTGTACACCGCGCCGACCGCCATCCGCGGCCTCATGCGCTTCGGCGAGAGCTGGCCCAACCGCCACGACCTGTCCACGCTGCGCCTGCTCGGCTCTGTCGGCGAGCCGATCAATCCGGAGGCGTGGAAGTGGTACCACCGCGTCATCGGGAAGGGCCGCTGCCCGATCATGGACACGTGGTGGCAGACCGAGACCGGCATGTTCGTCATCACGCCCACGCCGACCGTGCCGCTGAAGCCAGGGTCCGCCACGCGCCCGTTCTTCGGACAGGAGGCGGAGATCCTCGACGACGCCGGCAAGCCCGTCCCCGACGGCGAGGAGGGCTTCCTCGTCCTCAAAAAGCCGTGGCCGGCGATGATGACCACCGTCTTCAAGGACCCCGAGCGGTATGCGAAGCAGTACTGGTCCAAGTACCCCGGCAAGTACATGGCGGGCGACGCGGCCAAGCGCGACAAGGACGGGTATTTCTGGGTCATCGGGCGGACGGACGACGTCATCAAGGTGTCGGGCTACCGGCTCGGCACCGCCGAGATCGAGAGCGCGCTCGTCTCCCACCCCGCCATCGCCGAGGCCGCCGTCATCGGCCTCCCGCACGAGGTGAAGGGCCAGGCCATCCACTGCTACTGCCTGCTGCGGCAGGGCTTCAAAGCTTCGCCGGAGCTCGAGGACGAGGTGAAGGCGCACGTCGCGACGCACCTCGGCCCCATCGTCCGGCCGGAGAAGGTGACCTTCGTCGACGCGCTGCCGAAGACGCGCTCCGGGAAGATCATGCGGCGCGTCCTCAAGGCCCGCGCACAGGGCCTGCCCGAGGGCGACGTCTCGACGCTCGAGGAGTGACCTCCGCGCCGCGCGGCGACACCGTTTTGGTTGCAGCGGCGCCCCGCGCGGCGCATGATGAGCCGCCGCTCATTCTACTCTCAGTGCGGTCGGACCGGGCGTCCCGGACGACCCCGAAAGGATCCCCATGCGCAGGCTCATCCTCTCCGCCCTGGCGCTCTCGCTCGCCGCGGGCGCGCGTGCGCAGGCGCCGCAGACCGAGGATCAGAAGACCCTGTACGCCATCGGCGTGCTCGTCGGGAAGCAGCTCGACGTCTTCGGGCTCTCCCCGGCCGAGTTCGCGATGGTGAAGCACGGCCTCGAGGACACCGCCGCCGGCAAGAAGCCGGTGGTCGAGCCGGAGGCGTACCAGCAGAAGATCAACCAGCTCGCCCAGACGCGCATGAAGGTCACCGCCGAGAAGCAGAAGGAGAAGTCGAAGGCGTTCCTGGAGCAGGCGGCCAAGGAGAAGGGCGCGCAGAAGAGCGCCTCCGGCCTCATCTACGTGCCCATCACGGAGGGCCCAGGTGCGCAGCCGAAGGAGACCGACACGGTCAAGGTGCACTACACCGGCACGCTCATCGACGGGAAGGTCTTCGACAGCTCCGTGAAGCGCGGGCAGCCGGCCGAGTTCCCGCTCAACCAGGTCATCAAGTGCTGGACCGAGGGCGTGGCCAAGATGAAGGTGGGCGGCAAGGCCAAGCTCGTGTGCCCCTCCTCCATCGCCTACGGCGACGAGGGGCGCCCGCCCACGATCCCGGGCGGCGCGACGCTCGTCTTCGAGGTCGAGCTGCTCGATATCAAGAAGTGATCGACGCCGGCGGGGCGGCAAGCGACGGATGCCCGCGCGTTGCATCGCTGCCGCCCTGCTGGCGCTGTGGGCGCTGCCCTCGGCCGCCTTCGACCGCTTCGAGATCCAGGTGTACCAGCCCGAGCTGAATGAGCCGGGCCACCTGGGGCTCGAGCTACACACGAACTACACGGTGAGCGGCGCGCGGGAGCCCGGCTTTCCGGGCGAGATCCCGCCCTGGCACACCGGGCGGTTCACCCTGGAGCCGGCGTTGGGCGTCACGCCCTGGCTCGAGCTCGGAGGGTATCTGCAGCTCATGGACGCCCCCCAGCACGGCGTCCGCTACGCGGGGTCGAAGCTGCGGGCGAAGCTCGTCGCGCCGCCCCCGTTCGGCGAAGGATCCTTCCTCGGCGTCAACCTCGAGCTCGGGTGGTTCCCGGCGGAGGTGGAGCAGGATCCGTGGTCGACCGAGATCCGGCCGTTCCTCGGGTGGAAGGGCCGCTGGCTGCTCGTGGACGTGAACCCGATCCTCGGCGTCGCGCTGTCCGGCAAGGACGCCTTCCGCGTCGCGCTCGAGCCGGCGGCCAAGGTCGCGTTCGACGCGCAGCTCGGATTCGCCGTGGGCGTCGAGTACTACGCCGAGCTCGGCTTCATCGACGCCATCCGGCCACTTCGGGACCAGGCTCATTATCTTTTCGGCGTGGTAGACGTCCTCGAGTCGTACGGGCAGCGGTCGAGCTCGCCGTGGGAGATCAACCTGGGGGTGGGTGGTGGCCTGGGGGGCGGGGCCGACCAGCAGCTCATCCTGAAGTCGATCGTAGGCCGTAGCTTCTGAGCTAGGGTTGTTCAGCCCGGGACCGAGCCCGGCCAGCGAGGCGCCAGCAGCGAGGCGCGACCACCGAGCATAGCCGTTGGCTATGTGAGGGAGGAGCAACGAAGCGATGCGCCGCGGATCGCTGGCCGCGGCGACGGGATGGGCGTTTAGGACAACCCTCTCAGCGGGAGGTGCACATGGCGGAAGAGAAGCTGATCCTTTGGGGCGAGAAGAATTACTACAGCCCGTACGTCTTCTCCTGCTTCGTGGCGTTGACGGAGAAGGGTCTCCCGTTCGAGATGCGCACGTTCGATCTCTTCGCGGGGGAGCACAGGCACGGCGACTACCTCGCGCGTTCGATCACGGGGCGGGTCCCCTCGCTCCAGCACGGCGATCTCTGGCTGGCGGAGTCCTCCGCCATCGACGAGTACCTAGAAGACGCCTTCCCGCCGCCGCAGTACGCGCGCCTCTACCCGGCGCGGCCGGCGGAGCGCGCCCGCGCCCGGCAGATCCAGGCGTGGGTCCGGAGCGATCTCATGCCGCTGCGCGAGGAACGCCCCACCTCGAGCGTCTTCATGCGCGAGCCGGTGAAGCCGTTCACGTCCGCCGGCCAGGAGGCCGCGGACCGCGTCGTCCGCGCCGCCGAGGCGCTCCTCCCGCAGGGCGCGACCTGGCTCTTCGGGGAGTTCGGCATCGCCGACGTCGACCTCGGGATGATGCTGCAGCGCCTCGTCGCCAACGGCGATCCGGTGCCACCGCGCATCCGCGACTACGCCAACCGCGTCTGGGATCGCCCCAGCGTGAAGACCTGGCGGACCCGGTCGCCGCAGCCGAGGTGACGCCGTCGCGGTGCCGTCGCCCTTCGACTACGCCGCTTCGCGGCTACGCTCAGGGCGACCGGAAGGATACCCAGGCGTCGTAGGGCGGGGGCTCGTCCCCCGCCGCTGTTCACCGCAGCCGCTTCCAGTACACGAGCTCCGCCACGTCGGGCAGGACGAGCCCCGGCAGCGCTCCGACGCGCGCGTAGCCGTGGCGCTCGTAGAAGCGCTGGGCGTCCTCGTTGAAGTCGGAGACGAGCAGGAAGGCGTGGCGGCTCACTCGCGCCACCTCCGCCTCGAACGCGGCCAGGAGCGCGGCGCCGGCGCCGCTGCCCTGCGCTCCTCCCGCGAGCGCGATGAGCCGCAGGTAGCCGCCCATCCCGAAGGTGCCCTCGCGCAGGAACCAGGCGAGGCCGTGCGCGACGCCCTCGACCTCCCAGGCGAGGAGCCCGTCGCCGCGGGCGAGCGCCGCCTCGAGATCGGCGGCGATCCGCTCCGCGCTCCGGCGATACCGGAGCATGAGCGGCAGGGCCGCCAGCGCCGGCGCGAGGGCCGGGACGTCCGAGGACCGCAGGGGTCGAACGCCTCGAGTTGCCGCACCACGCGCCGGAGGGGTCACGGCGCGAGCGTAGCGCCGGCGCTCGCCGGCAGGAAGGGCACCGGCGCGCCGCCCCGCCTCGCCCGCACCAGCGCGCTCCTCCCCGGCGCGAGGTCGATCCAGACGCGGCTCCGGCCCGGCTCGGCGGACCGGCCGGCCACCGCCGCGCCTTCCACGACGAGCTCGACCTCGGCGGGCACCGCCAGCGTCAGCCCGAGCAGAGGGGCGGCGCCGCGGTTCTCCACCCGCGCCTCGCCGTCCGGGAGGTAGGCGACGTGCACGGCGCCGAGGGCGCGCAGCCGGTCGCCGGCGTCGGACCAGGTGAGCGAGGCGAGGTGGCCGTCCCGAGCTCGGCGCCCGAGCCTTCCCAGCGCCGCGTCGAGCGCCGGATCGATGACCAGGGTGCCCCCGGGGCCGGGGCGCACCGCCAGCCGCGCGAGGTGCTCGGGGCGGGTGGTGGTCCGGGCCGACGCGGACAGGTAGGTGTGCGCCACGAACAGGCCACGGCGCGCCTCCAGGCGGTCGAGCGCGGCGTCGGAGAGCGCGGCCGCAAGCTCCGCCGGCGGAGCGTAGAACATGGTCGAGCTGAACACCCACAGCCGCGGATCGATGGGGAGCGCGTAGATGGGCGGGTCCGGCTCGCCTGGCGCCCGCGCCGAGAAGAGGTCCACCACCTCGGCGCGGCGGAAGCCGCCCAGATCCCCCGCCTCCCACACCCACCGGAAGCCCGCCAGGGCCAGCAGGTCGCGGATGCCGTATCGCCCCTCGGAGCGCCAGCCCTCGCTCGAGATCGCCTCGCAGTTCGTGTACGGCTCGTGGTCGATCCAGGTCACGACGCCGAGCGCCTGCAAGGTGGCGAGCCCGGTCCGGACCGCCTCCCGATCGTCCGGGCCGCCGCTGATGGAGTGCGAGGCGACCTCCGATCCGGCGGCGCGGAGCGCCTTGGCGAGCGCGCGCGCCTCCGGATCGCCGTCCAGCCCGCCCCGGCGAGCGCGCACGAAGAAGCTCTTGGTGAGCTTCACGCCGTGCCCGAGGAACCCGCCCGCGGGAGGGGCCGCGCCGGGCGTCGCGGACGAGCCGTACAGGATGGCGCGCAGCGCCGCCGGATCGGTCCGGTCGGCGTGATCGGTGAAGACGACGGCGGCGCGCGCCCCGGCCGGCCAGCGCTCCGGCACGATCGGAAGGGCCGCCACCCCCGGCGCCAGCGCGAACAGCGTGGCGCTCGCCTCCACCGTCTCTCCAGCCCGGCGATGAGTGCGGCCGAGGAACTTCTTTCGTTCCAGCCGTCCGAAGTCGATCGGCGCTCCCTCCGCCAGACCGGGGATGCGCTGCAGGCAGGTCGGGTACACGGCGAATGGATGCGAGCCCGCGTCGTCGAGGACGAGGTCGATCTCCACCTCCCGCCCCGCCGGCGCGTAGCGCGCCGCGACGAACCCGGGCCCGCCGAGGATCGCCGTCGCCGGCGTGACCGCGACGATGGGGGTTCCGCGGTCGACCCGCAGCGGCGCGCGCAAGGGCGCGAGCTCGAGGTCGCGCCCGACCGCCCGCGCCGGACCAGGCAGGACGAGCCGCACCGCCTCGCGCTCCACCTCCGCCGCCACGCGCCACGCGACCTTGAAGCGGACCTCGAACGCACCCGGCCACACCGGCGTGACGCGCACCGTGGCCTGCAGGCGCCCGTCCTCGGCGATCCCCACGCGCTCCGGCCCCTCCGTCCGCCAGGCGAACACGGGGCTCGGCGCGGCGGGCTCCGCCACGACCTCCAGGCGCGCGGCGATCGGCGTGCCGCCGATCCGGAACGCGGTAAGGCGCGGCGGAGGAGGAGCCGCTGCGAGCAGCAGCACGTGCAGCGCGGCGAGCGTGGAGAGCATCATGAAGGCAGGGCGGGATCATCCCATGCGCCTCGCCGGCGTCGCAATGCGCCGGCTCGAACGGCTTCGCTTTTTTCGGGCAGCCGGGGTACGTCTCCGTCCGATGGTCACCTCCCCTTCCACCCTCGCGGCGCCGCTCGTCCTACCCGCTGGCGGCCAGCTCCCACCCGACGCCATCCTCGACCGTTTCGTCGCCTGGGTCGCCGCGACCGGCCTCTCGCTGTACCCGGCACAGGAGGAGGCGATCCTGGCGCTCCTCGACGGACAGCACGTCGTCCTCGCCACGCCCACCGGGTCGGGGAAGTCTCTCGTCGCGACCTTCCTCCACTGGAAGGCGTTGGCCGAGGGCAAGCGCTCCGTCTACACCTGCCCGATCAAGGCGCTCGTCAACGAGAAGTTCTTCGCGCTGTGCCAGGTCTTCGGCGCCGAGAACGTCGGCATGATGACGGGCGACGCCGCGATCAACCGTGACGCCCCGGTGCTCTGCTGCACCGCGGAGATCCTGGCCAGCATGGCGCTCCGCGAGGCGCACCCGCGCGCCGACGCCGTCGTCATGGACGAGTTCCACTACTACGGCGATCGCGAGCGCGGCCTCGCCTGGCAGGTCCCGCTCCTGCTCCTCGAGGACACGACCTACCTCCTCATGTCGGCGACGCTGGGGGACGTCTCCGTCGTGAAGGAGGGCATCCGGGAGCTCACCGGGCGCGAGGTGGCCGACGTCCGCAGCGCGGTGCGCCCGGTGCCGCTCGAGTTCGAGTGGCGCGAGACGCCGCTCCACGAGACCATCGAGGAGCTGGTCGAGGCCGGCAAGGCGCCCGTCTACCTCGTCAACTTCACCCAGAAGGCCGCCGCCGAGCAGGCGCAGAACCTCATGAGCGCGAACTTCTCCTCGAAGGAGGAAAAGGAGCGCATCCGCGCCGCCCTCGACGGCGTCCGCTTCGACACGCCGTACGGGAAGGACGTCGCGCGCTACCTGCGTCACGGGATCGGGCTCCACCACGCCGGGCTCCTGCCGCGGTACCGGCTCACGGTCGAGAAGCTCGCGCAGGGTGGCCTCCTCAAGGTCGTCTCGGGGACCGACACGCTCGGGATGGGCGTCAACATCCCGATCCGGACCGTGCTCTTCACGCAGCTCTGCAAGTTCGACGGCGAGAAGACAGCCATCCTCTCCGCCCGCGACTTCCACCAGATCTCGGGGCGCGCCGGCCGCAAGGGGTTCGACGAGCGAGGGTACGTCGTGGCGCAGGCGCCGGAGCACGTCATCGAGAACAAGCGCCTGGCCGAGAAGGCCGCGGCCGGCAAGAAGGTCGTGAAGAAGCAGCCGCCGCAGAAGGGCTACGTCCCGTGGGATCGCGGCACGTTCGAGCGGCTCCAGGCGAAGGAGCCCGAGGCGCTCGTGTCGCGCTTCGAGGTCGGATTCGGGCTCCTCCTCGACCTCGTGCAGAGCGAGACGACCCAGCGCGGGGGTGGCTACGGGCGCCTGGTGGAGATGGTCGGCCGCGCCCACGAGACGCCGTACGCGCGCTCGAAGCTGCGCCGGCGCGCGGCGGATCGCTTTCGGACCCTGCGGCACGCCGGGCTCGTCGAGCTACGCGCCATCGAGGGCTACCGCGGGCGCTACGTCCGCCCCGCGCCCGGGCTGCAGCGCGACTTCTCGCTCCGGCAGACGCTCTCGCTCTGGCTCCTCGACACGCTGCCGCAGGTGCCGCGCGAGGGCGAGACCTACGCCCTCGACGTCCTCACGCTGTGCGAGTCGATCCTGGAGAACCCGGATCCGGTCCTGTGGAAGCAGCTCGACGTCGCCCGCGGCAGGGCGGTCGCCGAGATGAAGGCGAAGGGGATGGAGTACGACGAGCGGATGGCGGAGCTGGAGAAGGTCGAGTACCCGAAGCCGCACGCCGACTTCGTCTACGCCACGTTCAACGCCTTCGCCGAGCGCCACCCGTGGGTCGGTCAGGAGAACATCCGCCCGAAGTCGGTCGCCCGCGAGCTGGCCGAGCGCTACATGACGTTCAACGAGTACGTGAGCGAGTACGGCCTCGAGCGCTCGGAGGGCATCCTCCTGCGCTACCTGTCCGACGCGTACAAGACGCTGGTGCAGGGCGTCCCGGAGACCTACCGCGACGAGCGGGTGGACGATCTCCTCGCCTTCCTGCGCGCCACCGTCCGCGGCGCCGACGCCTCGCTCCTCGACGAGTGGGAGCGGATGCGCGACCCCGCCTACCGCGCCGCTCCCATGGATCAGCGCGCGGCCCTCGCGGCGCTGCCACCGCGCGTGCCCCAGCCCGACGACGATCCGCGCGCCTTCGCGGCGCGGGTCCGGAACGAGCTGCACCGGGTGCTCGTCGCCGTGGCGCAGCGGCGGTGGGAGGCGGCCGCGGCGGCGCTGTGGGATCCCGACGGCGCCTGGCCCCCGGCGCGGCTCGAGGCGGAGCTCGCCCCCTACTTCGCCGAGCACGCGACGATCGACACGCGCCCGGTCGCGCGCGCGCCCCACAACACGCTCCTCGAGAAGACCGGCCCGCGCACCTACGCCGCCCGGCAGCGCATCGTCGACCCGGAGGGCGAGGTGGACTGGTTGCTCGACTGCCGCATCGACCTCGCCTCCGCCCGCTCCGACGACGGCCCGCTCCTCGAGCTGGTCCGAGTCGGCACCTGATCTCGGGTGACCTCCGCCTATCGGCGCCGTGGTGGTGCGCTGTGGGTGAACGCGCCCCATGCGCACGGCGATCGAGCTGTCGTAT
>DATLJU010000138.1:0-3242 GCA_035538735.1 Anaeromyxobacteraceae bacterium
GGCCAGCACCGCCCCCGCAAGCTGGCCGACCCCGCCGAGCACCACCACCATGAACGAGTCCACGATGTAGAGCTGGCCCATCTCCGGGCCCACGTTGCTGATCTGCGAGAGCGCGAGCCCGCCCAGCCCCGCGATGCCGGCGCCCAGCCCGAACGCCAGCGTGTCGACGCGGCCAGTCGGCACGCCCACGCAGCCGGCCATCGAACGGTTCTGGGTCACCGCGCGCACGAACATGCCGAGCCGTGTCCGGGTGAGGAGCAGCCACGTGGCGGCGAGCACGGCGAGCGAGAAGCCGACGATGACGAGCCGGTTCCAGGGAAGGACGGCGCTCGGGAGGAGCGTGACCCCGCCCGACATCCACGACGGGTTGGCGACCTGGACGTTCTGTGCGCCGAAGCTCACCCGCGCCGCCTGGATGAGGACCAGCGAGAGCCCCCAGGTGGCGAGGAGCGACTCCAGCGGGCGGCGATAGAGGTGGCGGATGACGGCGCGCTCCATCGCGACGCCGACCACGAAGGCGGCCCCGAAGGCCACCGGGATCGCGGCCACCACGTACCAATCGTGTCCACCCGGGAAGCGGGTGCGGAACAGCGACTGGACGGCGTACCCGGCGTAGGCGCCGATCATGAGCAGCTCGCCGTGGGCCATGTTGATGACGCCCATGATCCCGTAGGTGATGGCGAGCCCGAGCGCGGCGAGGAGCAGGATGCTGCCGAGCGACAGGCCGGAGAACGTCCGGTTCACGGCGTCGGCCAAGAGCAGCCGGCGATCGACCGCGGCCAGCGACGCGGCGGCCGCCTTCCGGACGGCCGCATCGGGCTCGCCGGCCGGATCGGCGGCGCCGGCGAGGAGCGATCTCACCGCGAGCGTTCCGCCCGCGCCGAGGGCCTTCACCGCGGCGAGGCGCAGCGCCGGTTCCGAGCTCCCGAGCTGAGTCCGCGCCCGGACGATCTCGAGCGTCTCTCGAATGGCGCGGACCTTCTCCTCTGCGAGCGCCCTCTCGAGGAGCGGGAGGAGCTCCGGAGTGACCGTCCCGCCCAGCGCCTCCGCCGCCTGGGCCCGGACGCTCCGGCTGGCATCGAAGAGCCGCAGGAGCGCCAGGGACCCTTCGGCCACGCGCCGCACCCGGTTGTTGATGGTGATGGCCTCGACGTCCCCGGGAGCCCGGGCCAGCGGCTCTCCGGTGGCGGCATCGCGGAGCCGGTCGCCCTCGTCGATCAGGATCCGCTCGCGCGAGACCTGCAGCCGGTCGTCGGCGAGCGCCTGGAGCACGGTCGCGGCCTCCGGCCCGCCCGCCAGCGTCAGGGCGCGGATGGCGGCGATCTTGTCGCCCGAGTCCTCGGCGGCGAGCCCCTTCAAGAGCGCCGGATCGAGCGACGCCGCTCCGGCGGGTCTCGCCGCCAGCGCGAGCGCGAGGAGGGGCAGGAGGCGAGGGAGGAGCATGGCCGGGACGCCGAGATCGCCGCGATCACATGTTCTGCTTGCTCTCGTTGCCCGTGATGAACGGGCTCCACGGCTGGGCGCGGATGGGCTCCCGGGTCTTCCAGACCACGTTGAATTGCCCGTCGGCGCGGATCTCGCCGATGAAGACCGGCTTGTGGAGGTGGTGGTTGGTCTGGTCCATGGTGAGCACGAATCCGGAGGGCGCGTTTAACGTCTGGCCGGCCATCGCCGCGATCACCTTGTCCGTGGCCGTCGAGTGGGCCTTCTCCACCGCCTGCTTCCACATGTGGATGCCGACGTACGTGGCCTCCATCGGGTCGTTCGTCACGGCCTTGTCCGCGTTGGGCAGGTTCCGCTTCTTCGCCCAGGCCCGATACTTCTGCACGAACGCGGCGTTCTCGGGGTTCTTGAGCGACATGAAGTAGTTCCAGGCGGCGAGGTGACCGACGAGCGGCCGCGTGTCGACGCCGCGGAGCTCCTCTTCACCCACGGAGAATGCGACCACCGGGACGTCCGTGGCCTTCAGCCCGGCGTTCCCCAGCTCCTTGTAGAAGGGCACGTTGGAGTCGCCGTTGATGGTGGAGATGACCGCGGTCTTCCCGCCCGCCGCGAACTGCTTGATGTTCGCGACGATGGTCTGGTAGTCGCCGTGTCCGAAGGGCGTGTAGACCTCGGCGATGTCCTTGTCCTGCACGCCCTTCGAGTGCAGGAACGCGCGCAGGATCTTGTTCGTCGTGCGGGGATAGACGTAGTCCGTCCCGAGCAGGAAGAAGCGCTTGGCGCCGCCGCCGTCCGGGGACATGAGGTACTCGACCGCGGGGATCGCCTGCTGGTTCGGCGCCGCCCCGGTGTAGAAGACGTTCTTCTCGAGCTCTTCCCCCTCGTACTGCACCGGGTAGAAGAGCAGCCCGTTCAGCTCGCTGAACACCGGCAGCACCGACTTGCGCGAGACCGAGGTCCAGCAGCCGAAGACCACGGCCACCTTGTCCTGCGAGATGAGCTGGCGAGCCTTCTCCGCGAAGAGCGGCCAGTTCGAGGCGGGGTCGACCACCACCGGAACGAGCTTCTTCCCCATCACGCCCCCCGCGGCGTTGATCTCCGCGATGGTCATGAGGGCGGTCTCCTTCAGCGCCGTCTCGGAGATCGCCATCGTGCCCGAGAGCGAATGCAGGATGCCGACCTTGATCGTGTCCTCCGAGCGCGCGGCGATCGGCAGGGCGAGCGCGAGGAGCGCGGCAAGGGCGGCGAGTGTGCTCAATCGGAAGCGCATCTGGGTCCCCTCCTTGATTGACGAAACGCGCGGCATCGACGAGCGAGAAGCGTGCCACCATCGCCGCGCGGCAAATGCTCGCGCGATTGAGCGGTCGTTGCGTGACCGGCGCGCACGCGGGCTCGCGAATCGCGCAGGCGCTGCCCGCGCGGCGAGCAGCGTTCACATCGAGTCAGCCCGGCCGAGGTCGACGCGCGCTCGAGATGATTGCCTCTCCTCCGCGCAAGCCGCCGAGCGCCGAGGGCTGACCCGCACGGGCGCTGCACGGTCCGGCGTCACCTCGGAATGGATTCAAGCAGCCATCCGCGGGAGCGCGCCATGCAGACCTATCGCTACCTCGTCGTCGGCTCCGGCATGACCGGGCACGCGGCCGCCAAGGCCATCCGCGAGATCGACCGCGGCGGCTCGCTGGGGATGATCGGCGACGATCCCCTTCCGCCCTACGCCCGACCGCCGCTCACCAAGGGGCTCTGGGCGGGAAAGCCGCGCGAGAAGGTGTTCCTGCCGGAGGTGGAAGGGCTCGTGCTCC
>DATLJU010000139.1:0-5589 GCA_035538735.1 Anaeromyxobacteraceae bacterium
GGAGGCGGCCACGCTGTTCGGCGAGCCCGCCTGAGGCGCTTCACCCGCGCGCGGTCAGCACCGGACATGGCGCGCCCGCGACCACACGGGCGGCCACGCTGCCGAGCATGAGACGGGCGGCGCCGCGGCGCCCGTGCGTGCCGACGACGATGAGGTCGGCGTCGCGCTGCCGCGCCGCCTCGACGATGGCCTCGTCCGGGAAGCCAGGCACGAGCAGCGCCTCGACCTCGACGCCCTCCGCGCGCGCTCGCGCCAGGAGCGGCTCGAGCCGGGCCTCGGCCCGGGCGAGGACGTCACGGTCCCATTCCTCGAAGCTGCCCGTCGGGGCGAAGCCGAGCTCGGGCAAGGCGCGGTCCTGGTAGGCGTGCAAGAGGAGGAGCTGCGCCGACAGGTCCTTCGCCAGCGCCAGCGCTCGCTCGAAGGCAGGCGACGACGCGGAGGAGAAGTCGGTCGCCATCAGGATCCGGCCGAACGCGGCGCCGCTCACGGCTCGCGCTCCCCGTGAGCGCGAGCCGGCACCGCGTCGTTCCCCGCCTCGGGGGCCTCGACCGGGTGGAGGGCCTCCGGACGACGGCCGGCCAGCCGCTCCACGAACACGAAGAGCGACGGGATGGTGAAGATGCCGAACAGCGTCGCCGCCAGCATCCCCGCCACCACCACCGTCCCCATGACCTGCCGCGAGGCGGCGCCCGCGCCCTCCGCCACCCAGAGCGGCAGGCAGCCGAAGATGAAGGCGAACGAGGTCATGAGGATCGGCCGGAGCCGCAGCCGCGCTCCGGTGAGCGCCGCCTCGATGAGCGGCCGTCCCTTCTCCAGCTCCGCCTTGGCGAACTCGACGATGAGGATGGCGTTCTTGGCGGTGAGCCCGACCAGCACGACGAGGCCGATCTGCGCGTACACGTTGTTGTCGAAGCGGCGCGAGAGGAGCCCGAGGTAGGCGCCCAGCACGGCGATGGGCGTCCCGAGGAGGACGCTGAAGGGGAGCGACCAGCTCTCGTAGAGCGCGGCGAGGATGAGGAAGACGAAGACGAGCGAGAGCCCGAGCACCTTGGCCGTGCCGCCCGCGGCCAGCTTCTCCTGGTAGGAGAGGCCGTACCAGCCGTAGCCCATCTCCGGCGGGAGCGTCTTCGCCACCTCCTCCATCGCGGCGAGCGCCTGGCCTGAGCTGTAGCCCGGCGCCGGCGACGCGATCACCTCGGCCGCGCGGTAGAGGTTGAAGCGGACCGTGTACTCCGGCCCCGCCGCGTCGCGCACGGTGACGAACGAGGAGAGCGGGACCATCGCGCCGCTCTGGCTCCGGACGTAGAACGACTTCAGATCCTCGGGGCCGTGCCGGTACTCCGAGTCGGCCTGGACGTACACCTTCCACTGCCGCCCGAACCGGGTGAAGTCGTTCACGTACGAGCCGCCCAGGAACGCCTGCAGCGCCGCGTACACGTCGCCGATCGGCACCCCCTGCTTCATCGCCTTCTCCTTGTCCACCTGCGCGTAGAGCTGCGGCACGGACGGGGAGAAGTTGGGGACGACGTTCTGCAGCTCGGGGCGCTTGCGCGCCTCGGCGATGTAGCGCTGGACGTTCTTCGCGAGCAGCTCGACCGGGCCGCCGCTGCGGTCCTGCAGCATGATGCTGAGGCCGCCCGAAGCGCTGATGCCGGGGATGGCCGGCGGCGCGATCGCGAACACGCGCGCCTCCTGGATCTTGGAGAGCTCGGCGTTGACCCGCTTCAGGATGGCCGGCGCCTGGAGGTCGGGCGTGGTGCGCTCCTCCCACGGCGCGAAGCCGAGGAAGGCGGTCCCGAAGTAGGTCGCGCTCGCGCCGGAGAGCGAGTAGTAGCCGGCGATGGTCGTGTAGAACTTCACGCCCGGCGTGTGGGCCAGCACGTCCTCGACCTTCTTGAACGCCTCCTGCGTGCGCTGCAGCGACGCCGCGTCGGGGAGCTGCATGGCGACGATCGCGTAGCCGTTGTCCTCCTGCGGCACGAACCCGGTCGGCAGCTTGCCGCCGAGGAAGGTCGAGAGGCCCGCCACGCCAGCCAGGAGCACGAGCGTGATGGCCACCTTGCGCACGAGCCGCGCGTTGATGCTCACGTAGCTGTGCGTCACCCGCTCGAACCAGCGGTTGAAGCCGCCGCCCAGCCTGCCCACGAGGCCCCGGTGCGCCGCCCTCGGCCTGAGGAGCATCGCCGACAGCGCCGGGCTGAGCGTGAGCGCGTTGAAGGCGGAGATGAGGACCGAGACCGCGATGGTGAGCGCGAACTGCTGGTAGAGGCGTCCGGTGATGCCGCTCATGAAGGCGACCGGGATGAACACCGCCGCCAGGATGAGCGCGATGCCGATGACCGGCCCCTGCACCTCGCGCATCGCCTGTCGGGTCGCCTCGCGCGGGCTCATCCCCCGCTCGATGTGGTGCTCGACCGCCTCCACCACCACGATGGCGTCGTCGACGACGAGGCCGATGGCGAGCACGAGCCCGAAGAGCGACAGCGTGTTGATGGAGAACCCGAGCAGCGGGAACACCGCGAACGCGCCGATGAGCGACACCGGGACGGTGAGGAGCGGGATGAGGGTGGCGCGCCAGCTCTGCAGGAAGATGAACACCACCAGCACGACCAGCAGCACCGCCTCGAGCAGGGTGATGAGGATCTCGTGGATGCCGGCCTGCACCGGCGCGGTGGTGTCGAGGGAGACCTCGTAGGCCATGCCCGGCGGGAAGCGGCCCTTCAGCTCCTCCATCGTGGCGCGGATGCCGGCGGCCACGTCGAGCGCGTTCGAGCCCGGCGCCTGGAAGGCGGCGATGATGGCGGCCGGCTTGCCGTTGAGCCGGCCCGACATGGAGTAGGTGGCGGTGCCGAGCTCCACCCGCGCCACGTCGCGGACGCGCACGGCCGAGCCGTCGGAGTTCTGCCGCACGATGACGTCGCCGAACTGCTCGGGCGTGTCGAGGCGCCCCTGGGCCCGCACCGTGAACGAGAACTGCTGGCCCGGCGGCGCCGGCTCGGCGCCGACCTGGCCGGCCGGGTTCACCACGTTCTGGGCGCGGAGCGCGTTCTGCACGTCGGCGACGGTGAGGCCGAGCCGCGCCAGCACGTCGGGCTTGAGCCAGACCCGCATGGCGTAATCGCCCGCGCCGAGGTTCTTGATGTCGCCCACGCCCTTCACACGCAGGAGCGCGTCGTTCACGTTGATGACGGCGTAGTTGCCGAGGAAGTTGGCGTCGTACCGCCCGTCGGGCGAGTAGAGCGCCACCACCATGAGCGGGAAGTTGAGCGACTTCTTGATGGTGACGCCGTAGTTCTTCACGTCCTGCGGCAGGAACGGCTGAGCCTGCGAGAAGCGGTTCTGGACGAGGACGTTGTCGATGTCGATGTTCGTGCCGACGTCGAACGTCACCTGCTGCTGCATCGTCCCGTCGTTGGCGTTGGTGGACTTGATGTAGAGCATCTGGTCCACGCCGTTCATCTGCTGCTCGATCGGCGTCGCCACCGACTGCTCGACGGTGAGCGCGTCCGCGCCGGTGTAGACGGCGGACAGGTTCACCTGCGGCGGGAGGATCTGCGGGAACTGCGAGATGGGCAGCCCGAACATCGAGATGGCGCCCACCAGCACGGTCACGACCGCGATGACGATCGCGACGATGGGGCGGCGGATGAAGAAGTTCGACATGGCGTCTCGCTCGGACTCGGATCAGGGGGCCGCGGCCGCGCGCGCCGGGGCGCCGCCTCCGCCGGCCTGCGTGAGTGAGGCGGTCGCCGCCTCGCGCGCGGTGACCTTGGCCCCGTCGCGGGCCGCCTGGAGGCCGTCCACCACCACCCGCTCCCCCTCCTTCACGCCGGCGAGCACGATGCGGAGCGCGCCGGAGGACGGACCGACCTTCACCTGGCGGAGCTGCACCTTCTCGTCCGGGCCGACCACCGCCAGCTGGTAGAGGCCCTGGAGCTGGGACAACGCCTTCTCCGGGACGACGAGCGCGCCCTGCCCGACGCCCTCCTGCCGCAGGCGAACACGCCCGTACTGGCCCGGGCGCAGCAGCCGCTCCGGGTTCGGGAAGAGCGCCTGGATCTGCAGCGAGCCGGTCGTCGCGTCGACCTGGCGGTTCACCGCGACCACGAGACCGCGGTGGCGGTAGACGGTCCCGTCCGAGAGCACGAGCTCCACCCCGGGATCGCCGTCGGCGGCGAGCTCGCCGCGGTCGAGGCGCGGGAGCTGCTGGCGCACCCAGGCGAGGTCACGCGTCGAGAGCTGCCGCAGCCGCCCCGGCGCTCGCAGGAAGTCGATCTCGGAGAGCGGGAACGTCACGCGGATGAGGTCCACCTGCGAGACGGTGGTGAGCAGCGTCGGGCCGTCCTGGCCGACCAGGTTCCCCGGGCGGACCAGCGCCAGGCCGGCCACGCCAGAGATGGGCGACCGGACCTCCGTGTAGGACAGATTGAGCTCCGCCTGCCGGAGCTGCGCGCGCGCCGCCGCCACCTGCGCGTCGGCCTCGCGGTCTAGTGCCTCCGCGTCCTCCAGCTCCTGCTGGCTGATCCCGTCCACCTTGACGAGCTCGCGCTTGCGCGCGAGGAGCGGCTTCGCGTGCTGGCGGGCAGCCTCGGCCCGCGCCAGCGCCGCTCGCGCGGTGGCGACCGCGGCCTCGTACTCGGCGCGCTCGATGGTGAAGAGCACCTGCCCTTCCTTCACAGCGGCGCCGTCCGGGTACCGCTGCTGCTGGAGGAAGCCGCGCACGCGGGCGCGGATGTCGGCGTTGACGAAGCCGTCGAGCGTCGCGACCGCCTCGACGAAGACGGGGACGTCGCGGCGCGCCACCGGGGCGACCGTCACCTCCGGCGTCGGGGGCGGCGGGGCGGCCTGCTTCCCCTGGCAGCCGCCGAGGACGGAGAGGATGCCGGCGAGGGCGACGGCGAGGAGCAGCTTGCTGCGAACGGGCATGGCGTCTTCCTTCCGGTCAGGATTCGAGGATCGAGCGGCCGGCGGCGAGGCGCAGCTGCGCCCGCGCGTTCACGAGGTCGGCGTCGGCCTGGATCGCGTTCACCTCGGCGGCGAACGCGTCCCGCTGCGCCTGGAGCAGGTCGAGCTGCGTTCCGGCGCCCACGCGATAACGCTCGCGGGCGAGGTCGGCGGCGCGTGTGCTCACCTCGAACTGGGCCCGCGCCGAGCGGCTGCGGGCGAGGTCGGTGTGGACCGTGTTCCAGGCGCGGTGGATGGCGTCGTGGACGGCGAGGCGGGTCCGCTCCTCGCGCGCGGTGGCGGCGGCGAGCCGCGCGTCCTCGGCCCGGATCGCCGGGAGCGTCGTGAAGTCGAACGACCAGTTGAGCGCGAGCACGCCCTGGTAGCTCCAGTCGTGCCCGAGCAGGCCCGGCGCGTTGGTGCCGTGCTCGGTGAGGCTGCCGGTGAGGACGGGGACGAGCGTCAGCCGCTGCGCGCGCGCCTGCTCCTCTTGCGCGCGCCGCGCCTCGGTGGCGGCCGCCAGCGCGGGGAGCGCCACGTCGGGAGACACGAACGCCTCGAGCGCGGCCTCCTCGTGCAGATCGTCGGAGAGGCGCGGCGCGGCGCCGAGCTCGGGCGCGAGCCCGGAGCGCGAGGCGAGCGCGC
>DATLJU010000140.1:0-16570 GCA_035538735.1 Anaeromyxobacteraceae bacterium
GGCGCTCCGCGAGCGCCTCGCCGCCTACAAGCTCCCGAAGCGCGTCCACTTCGTGCACGAGCTGCCGAGGAACGCGATGGGGAAGGTCCTCAAGACCGCCCTCCGCGAGAAGTTCACCCGACCCTAGCGCCGGCGAACCGAGCCGGATGCGCGCAGCGAATCCCTGGCGACGAGGAGGCGACGACGCATGAGCGGCACGATGACGCGCAGGAACCTGCTGAAGGGGATGCTGGCGGCCCCGGCGATGTCGCTGCTGGGTGCGCTCCCGGCCCGGTCGGCGGCGGCGGCGAAGGTGAGCCTCAAGATCTCGCATCAGTTCCCCGGCGGGACGCTGACCGAGGGCGACTTCCGCGATCGGATGTGCCGGCGCTTCGCGGCCGAGGTGTCGCGGCGCACCCACGGCGAGCTCGAGGCGACCGTCTACCCCGGCTCCTCGCTGATGAAGACGAACGCCCAGTTCAGCGCGATGCGGAAAGGCGCGCTGGACATGAGCCTGTTCCCGATCTCGTACGCGGGCGGCGAGCTCCCCGAGCTCAACATCGGCCTCATGCCCGGCGTGGTCACCTCGTACGAGCAAGGGATGGCGTGGAAGCGCTCGGAGGTCGGCAAGTACCTGTCCGACTTCCTCGCCGACAAGGGCGTGCTGCTCGTGACCTGGATGTGGCAGGCGGGCGGCGTCGCCTGCCGGAGCAACGCGATCGTCGAGCCGGGGGACGCCAGGAACCAGAAGGTCCGCGGCGGCAGCCGCGAGATGGACATGGTCCTCAAGGCCGCCGGCGCGACCGTGATCTCCCTCCCCTCGAACGAGATCTACGCCGCGATGCAGACGGGCGCGCTCGACGCCGCCATGACGTCCTCGACGAGCCTCATCTCCTTCCGCCTGGAGGAGGTCTCGAAGCAGCTCGTCACCGGGCGCGGGAAGGCCTACTGGTTCATGCTCGAGCCGCTCGTCATGTCGAAGGCCACCTTCGATCGGCTCCCCAAGGACATGCAGGCGATCGTGATGGCGGTCGGCGCCGAGCTGGAGCAGTTCGGCATCGAGGCGGCGAAGCAGGACGACCAGCTGGTCGCGGCCGCCTACGCGAAGGTCAGCGCGAAGGCCCACGACCTGTCGAAAGAGACGGTGGCGCGCTGGCAGGCCATCGCGCGCGACACCGCGTGGAAGGACTACGCGGCGCGCAACGAGCGCTGCGCCAAGATCCTCCAGCTCGCCGAGCGGACGCTTTGAGCCACGGCTTCGAGCTCCCGGGAAGCGCGCAGCCGGCGGCGCTGCCGCGCGTCGGCGCCGTCGCCGCCTGCGCGCGCGGCATGGCGTGGCTGAACGAGTGCCTCCTGCTCGCCTCCACCCTCGCCATCGTCGCGGCCGCGCTCGTCCTCACCGGCAGCGTCGTGACGCGCTACGTGCTGAAGGTCCCGACCGACTGGCAAGACGAAGCGGCGGTGTTCCTCATGGTCGGCGCGACGTTCCTCTCCGGCGCGTACGTGCAATCGCAGCGCGGCCACGTGGGCATCGCCGCGCTCGCGAGCGTGCTCCCGCCCCGCGCGAACCGCTGGCGCGCCCTCCTCGCCGACATGATCTCGTTCCTGTTCTGCGGCTTCTTCTCGTGGAAGTCGTGGACGCTGCTCCACGAGGCGGTCGTCGACGGCCAGACCACGTCCTCGACGTGGGCGCCGCCGCTCTGGATCCCGTACGGGTTCATGGCGGTGGGGATGACGCTCGTGGCGGCGCAGCTCCTGTTGCAGACGATCGTCCACTTCGCGGGGGAGGAGACGCGATGAGCGTCGCCACCATCGGGGCGATGTACGGCGTCGCCACCCTGGCCGTGATGTTCTCGGGGATCCCCATCGCCTTCGCGCTCGGGACGGTCGCCGTCGCGTTCATGTACCTGTTCATGCCGGGCGCGGCCCTCGACACCGTGACGCAGAACGTCTACGAGGAGATGTCGAGCATCACGCTGCTCTCGATCCCCCTCTTCATCCTGAAGGGCGCCGCCATCGGGAAGTCGCGGGCGGGGGCGGACCTGTACTCCGCGATCCACGCCTGGATGAAGAGGATCCCGGGCGGGCTCGGGATCGCGAACGTCTTCGCGTGCGCGCTGTTCGCGGCGATGGCCGGCTCGAGCCCGGCGACCGCCTCGGCCATCGGCAGCGCCGGCATCCCGGAGATGCGCGCGCGCGGCTACTCGCCCCGGCTCGCGTCCGGCATCATCGCGGCCGGCGGCACGCTCGGGATCCTGCTGCCCCCCTCCATCACGATGATCCTGTTCGCGGTAGCCTCGGAGCAGTCGCTGGGACGGCTCTTCCTCGCCGGCGTCGGCCCCGGCCTCGTGCTCGTCGTGCTGTTCGCCGGCTACACGGCGGTCCAGTTCAAGAAGGAGGCGGCCGCCGCGCTCGCCGAGTACGAGCGGACCGGCGTCCGGCCGGCGCACCTCGAGGAGCGGGAGCCGTCGCTCCGCGAGAAGACGCGGATGCTCTCGAAGGTGCTGCCGTTCGTGCTCCTGCTCATCGGGGTGATGGTCGCGCTCTACGGCGGAATCGCGACGCCTTCGGAGACGGCCGGCCTCGGCGCCGTGCTCGCGATGGTCCTCATCGCGGTGGTGTACCGCGTGTGGCGTCCGAAGGACCTGAGGCCGATCCTCGCCGGCACGGTGAAGGAGTCGACCATGCTGCTGTTCATCATCGGCATGTCGCTCCTCTACTCGTATGTGATGAGCTACCTCCATATCAGCCAGTCGGCGGCCGAGTGGATCGTGTCGATGCAGCTCTCTCGATGGGTGCTCCTCGCGACCATCCTCCTGTTCGTGGTCGTGCTCGGCTTCTTCCTCCCGCCGGTGTCGATCATCCTGATGACGGCGCCGATCATCCTGCCGCCCCTCAAGGCGGCCGGGTTCGACCTCGTGTGGTTCGGCGTGGTGATGACCGTCGTGATGGAGATGGGGCTCATCCACCCGCCCGTCGGCCTCAACATCTTCGTCATCAAGAACGTCGCGCCGGACATCCCGCTGAAGGACATCGTCTGGGGCGTGATGCCGTTCATCGGCCTCATGGTCGCCGCGGTCGTGCTGCTCTGCTTCGTGCCGGGCATCGCCACCTGGCTCCCGGACGCGGTGCTCGGCTTCCGCTGAGCGGCACGCTCGGTGGTCGACGAAGCGGGCGCACAGCTCCGGCGCCTACGTGCGCTCGAGCAGCGCCCGCGCGATCCGCTCTCCCGCCCGCCCGTCCCACAGCGGCGGGCAGCGCGCGGGCGGCGGGGAGGCCAGCGTGCGCCGCGCGGCTCCCGCGACGCGGACGGGATCGGTCCCCACGACCTGGTTCGTCCCCTCGTCGACGGTGACGGGCCGCTCGGTGCGGTCGCGGAGCGTGAGGCACGGGACGCCGAGCGCGGTCGTCTCCTCCTGGACCCCACCCGAGTCGGTGAGCGCGAGCCGCGCGGAGGCGAGGAGCGACAGGAAGTCGAGGTAGCCGAGCGGCTCGATGACCCGCACCTCCGCCGGCGCGGCGCCCGCCGACGCGAGCGCGGCGCGCGTGCGCGGGTGGACCGGGAAGACGAGCGGCAGCGCGCGCGAGACCTCGTCGAGGGCGGCGAGCAGCCGGCGCAGCACGGCGGGCTCGTCGACGTTGGACGGACGGTGCAGCGTGACGACCCCGTAAGCTCCGGGCGTGAGGCCGAGGCGCTCCGGCACGCGCCGCGCACGCGCCGCGGGCAGCGCCGCGACGAGGCTGTCGATCATGGCGTTCCCCACGCACACCACGCGCGCGGCCGGGATCCCCTCGCGCGCGAGGTTCCGGTCCGCGTCGGCGGAGGGCGTGAGGAGGAGGTCCGCGAGGTGATCGACCGCGACCCGGTTGAGCTCCTCCGGCATCGCGCGGTCGTAGCTGCGCAGGCCCGCCTCGAGGTGCGCCACCCGGAGCCCGAGCTTCGCGGCGACGAGCGCCGCCGCGAGCGTCGAGTTCACGTCACCCGGCACGACCACCCAGTCCGGTCGCGGCAGCTCCAGGAGCGCGCGCTCGAAGGCGAGCATGATGCGCGCCGTCTGCTCGGCGTGCGACCCCGCGCCGACGCCGAGGTGGACCTCCGGCTGGGGCAGCCCGAGGTCCTCGAAGAACACGTCCGACATCCGGGCGCCGTGGTGCTGGCCGGTGTGGACGAGTCGCTGCGACGCCCCGCGCGCGGCGAGAGCCCGCACGACCGGCGCCACCTTGACGAAGTTGGGCCGGGCGCCGACCACGTGGAGGACGAGCGCCATCCTGCGGACAAGGTACGGACGGCGACCGTGGGCGCGAGCACCGTGACGAGCGACGCGGACGCGTGCGCCCGGCGGCTCGCCCGCCGATTCGGGCCGGTTTCGGGGGGTGGTTGACGGATCGGACGGCGGCGAGTAATCAGGGGTCCCGGTTTGGGACTCGCGTACGTCATCATTCCGGCCCGGTATGGCGCGTCGCGCTTCCCCGGGAAGCCTCTCGCGAGCCTCGCCGGCAAGCCCCTCATCCGCCACGTCGCCGAGCGCGCCTCGAAGGCCCGCGGCGTCGATCTCGTGGTCGTGGCGACGGACGACGACCGCATCGCGGCGGTGGCGCGGAGCTGCGGCGCGCGCGCGGTCATGACGGGCCCGGCGGCGACCGGCACGGACCGGGTGGCGCAGGCGGTGCGCCAGCTCGCGCCACGGCCGGAGGTGGTGGTGAACCTGCAGGGAGACGAGCCGCTCATCGAGCCCGCTGCGCTGGAGACGCTGCTCGGGGCGATGTCGGACCCGCGGGTGAAGATGGCGACGCTCGCCCGTCCGCTCGCCGAGGGCGAGCTCGAGCGGCCGCAGGTGGTGAAGGTGGTGTGCGCGGCGAACGGGGACGCCCTCTACTTCTCGCGGGCGGCCATCCCGCACCGCCGCGCGGGAGGGACGAGCCCGATGGCGCGCGCGCACGTGGGCATCTACGCCTTCCGCGAGCCGTTCCTGCAGGAGTTCGCCGCGCTGCCGCAGGGGCGGCTCGAGCAGGAGGAGTCGCTCGAGCAGCTGCGGGCGCTCGAGCAGGGCCATCGCATCCGCGTGGTGGAGACGCAGTACGGGGGATTCGGCGTGGACACGCCGGAGGATCTGGAGCGCGCGCGGGCCATGCTCGAGCGGGCAGGTACGTAGGGCGAGGGCACGCCGCGTGGGCGTGTCGGGTGGGCGAGTACGCAGGGCGGGGGTTCGTCCCCCGCCGAGGGTGAAAGGGGTGTTCTCATGGTGAAGCGCACGAAGAAGACGAAGTACCTGTTCGTCACCGGCGGCGTGGTGAGCTCGCTCGGCAAGGGGCTCGCGGCGGCGTCGATCGGCGCGCTCATGGAGAACCGCGGGCTGGTGGTGACGCACCTGAAGCTGGACCCGTACATCAACGTGGACCCGGGCACGATGAGCCCGTTCCAACACGGCGAGGTGTACGTCACCGACGACGGCGCCGAGACCGATCTCGACCTCGGGCACTACGAGCGCTTCACCAGCGCCAAGATGACCCGCGGCAACAACTACACGACCGGTCGCATCTACAACACCGTCATCCAGAAGGAGCGGCGCGGCGAGTACCTGGGCAAGACCGTCCAGGTGATTCCGCACATCACCGACGAGATCAAGACCATCATCCGCGAGGCGTCCGGCGAGGCCGACATCGTGATCGTCGAGGTGGGCGGCACCGTGGGCGACATCGAGTCCTTGCCGTTCCTCGAGGCCATCCGGCAGATGAAGTACGACGTGGGCGAGGAGAACGTCGTCTACGCGCACCTCACGCTCGTGCCCTTCATCGCCGCCGCCGGCGAGCTCAAGACGAAGCCCACCCAGCACTCGGTGAAGGAGCTGCGCGAGATCGGCATCCAGCCCGACATCCTGCTCTGCCGGTCCGATCGCGAGATCTCGCGCGAGATGAAGGACAAGATCGCGCTCTTCTGCAACCTCGACACCTCGGCCGTCTTCACGGCGCGCGACGTGTCCTCCATCTACGAGCTGCCGGTGGCGCTCCACGCCGAGGGCGTGGACGACAAGCTGGCCGAGCTCATGAACATCTGGAGCCGCGCCCCCCGCCTCGAACGCTGGGAGGGGGTGGTCCAGAAGGTGACGCATCCTCGCAAGGGCGAGGTGAAGATCGGCGTCGTCGGCAAGTACGTCGAGCTGGCCGAGAGCTACAAGAGCCTCAACGAGGCGCTCGTGCACGGCGGCATCGCCAACGACGTGAAGGTCCGCCACGAGTTCATCGACTCGCAGAAGCTGGAGGAGGGCGACCTCTCGGCCCTGTCGCAGGTGGACGCCATCCTGGTGCCGGGCGGCTTCGGCGTGCGCGGCACCGAGGGCAAGATCCTCGCCGTGCGCCATGCGCGCGAGCGGAAAGTGCCGTTCTTCGGCATCTGCCTCGGCCTGCAGATGGCGGTGATCGAGTTCGCCCGCGACGTGCTCGAGCTCGACGGCGCCAACTCGCTCGAGTTCGACGAGAAGACGCCGCACCCGGTGGTCACGCTCATGGCGTCGCAGGTGGGCGTCGAGGACAAGGGCGGGACGATGCGCCTCGGCAGCTACGCTTGCCGGCTCAAGGAAGGGACCAAGGCGCGCGAGCTGTACGGCGCCGACCTCATCCAGGAGCGGCACCGCCACCGCTTCGAGTTCAACAACGGCTACCGCGCGCAGTTCGAGCAGGCCGGGATGATCTTCTCGGGCCTGAACCCGGACCTCGGGCTCGTCGAGATGATCGAGCTCGGCAACCACCCGCACTTCGTGGGGTGCCAGTTCCACCCCGAGTTCAAGTCGAAGCCGTTCCGCCCGCACCCGCTCTTCGCGGGGTTCATCGCGGCGGCGGTGGCGCAGCGCGACGCCCGCCAGAAGGGCGCGCCGGTGGCCGAGGTGACGAAGCTCGCGGTGGGGAAGGGCTCGTAGGGATGGCGGCGCCCGTTCGCGCGCGCGTCGGCGGCCACGAGGTCGGGGACGGGCGGCCGCTCCTCCTCATCGCGGGGCCGTGCGTGCTCGAGTCCGAGGCGCAGGCGCTCTCGCACGCCCGCCAGGTGAAGGCGCTGGCGGCGAAGCACGGCGTGCCCGCCGTGTTCAAGGCCAGCTTCGACAAGGCGAACCGCACGAGCGTGAAGAGCTTCCGCGGCGTGGGGCTGGAGCCGGGGCTGGCCGTCCTCGGGAAGGTGAAGCGGGAGACGGGCCTCCCCACCCTCACCGACGTGCACGAGGCGTGGCAGGCCGAGCCGGCCGGACGGGTGGTGGACGTGCTGCAGGTCCCGGCCTTCCTGTGCCGGCAGACCGACCTCGTCCTCGCCTGTGCCCGCCACGGCAAGAGCGTCAACGTGAAGAAGGGGCAGTTCCTCGCCCCGCGCGACATGCGCCACGTGATCCAGAAGTGCCGCGAGGCCGGGAACGAGGACGTGGTCCTCACCGAGCGCGGCGCCTCCTTCGGCTACGGCAACCTGGTCGTCGACATGCGGTCGCTCGTCGTGATGCGCGAGCTGGGCGCGCCGGTCTGCTTCGACGCCACCCACTCCGTGCAGCTCCCCGGCTCCGGCGGCGACACCACCGCCGGCAACCGCGAGTACGTCGCGCCGCTGGCGCGCGCCGCGGCGGCCGTCGGGATCGACGCCCTCTTCATGGAGATCCACGAGGACCCCGCCCAGGCGAGGAGCGACGGGCCCAACTCGCTCGACTTCGCGATGGCCGACGCGGTCCTCGGCGACGTGCTCCGCATCCGCCGCGCGCTGGGGCAGCCGTGAAGCACAAGGGCGTGCTTCGACTTCGGGGCGCTGCGCGCCCCTACGCTCAGCACGAACGGAAGAAGACCACCCCCGTTCGCGGTGAGTCCTTCGACAGGCTCAGGACAGGCTCCGCGAAGGCGGAGTCGAACCGCGACGATGAGCTCCTCGCGCGGGCGGCCAAGGTCCGCCTCCTCCTCCTCGACGTCGACGGCGTCCTCACCGACGGGCGGCTGTACTACGGCGCCGACGGCGAGGTGATGAAGGCGTATGACGTGAAGGACGGGCACGGCCTCGTGCTCCTCCGCGACCACGTCCAGCTCGGCGTCATCAGCGGCCGGCCGGGCCTGTCGCGCAAGCGGCTCGAGGACTTGCGCTTCCAGCACATGCTCTTCTCGCAGCGCGACAAGCTCGAGGGGTACGCCCAGCTCGGTCACCTCGGCTTCGCCGACGACGAGGTCGCCTACATGGGTGACGACGTGAACGACCTCGGCCTGCTCCGCAAGGTCGGGCTGTCGGCTTGCCCGGCCGATGCTCATCCGGCGGTGCGTGCGGCGGTGCACCTCGTCACGGCGGCGCCCGGCGGGCGCGGCGCGGTCCGCGAGCTCGTCGAGCTCATCCTCCGCGCCAAGGGCCTCTGGCAATATTGACGCATGGCCGTCCCCTGGACGAAGCGGCTCCGGCGCGCCGCCCGCTCGCTCGCCCTTCGGGCCGCGGTGGCGCTCCTCGCGCTCCTGCGCCTGCGCGCCGCGCTCGCGGTGGGCGCCTTCGCCGGCCGGCTCGCCTGGTACCTCTCGGGCGACACGCGCCGCCTCATGCGAGCGCACCTCGCCGTCGCCTTCCCGGAGAAGACGGAGGTCGAGCGGGGCGCCATCGCTCGGGCGAGCCTCGTCCACCTCGGACAGGTCGCGCTCGAGGTCGCGACGCTCCGCCGCTACCGCCACCGCCTCGAGGACTACGTCTCGATCGCGCCCGGGGGAGAGGAGCTCGTGCGCCGGGCCCTGGCGCAGGGGCGCGGGCTCGTGTTCGTGGCCAGCCACATCGGCAACTGGGAGCTGCTGGCGCAGCGCCTCTCCCGCGTCGCGCAGCCGAACGCGGTGATCGCGAAGCGCAACGCCGACTCCTGGCTGAACGGCGCCATCGAGCGGCTCCGGGCCGAGGGAGGGCTCGAGACCTTCTGGCGCGAGGACCCGAGCGCGGGGCGCAGCCTCCTCCGCCTGTTCAAGCGTGGCGGCGGGCTCGGAATCCTCATCGATCAGGACACGAGGGTGCAGGGCGTCTTCGTGCCGTTCTTCGGCCGGCTCGCCTACACTCCGAGGGCGGCCGCGGATCTCGCCCTCCGCTTCCGGGCCGCGGTGGTGGTCGTGACGAGCCACCGTCGCGGGCGGCGGCTCGGGGACGGCCACGAGCTCGAGGTGGTCGAGCTGGCCTACGACCCCGACCCGCCGGACCGGGAGGCGGAGGTGGTCCGGCTGACCGCCGCCGCGGTGGCATTTCAGGAGGAGGCGGTCCGCCGCTACCCAGCGGAGTGGGTCTGGATGCACCGCCGCTGGAAGACACGGCCCCCTGCCGAAGGTTCTCAAGCAAGTGCGGTGCCGAAAAGCCGTGAGCTTTCCAGCACCTAGCAGACGGTCTACCAAGCAAGGGTCGTGCCACTAGATTGAGGGCGGCCGAGAATGCTATCGTTTTCGAGGATTTCGGCGTTTCTGGCCGCTGTGATCGCGCTCGCCACGACCGGCGCGTGCCATCGTGAGCAGCCGCAGGGAACCACGGACGTGCCACCGGAACTGACCTTCGACGGTCTGACCTATCGCGTGTACCGCGGGCCCGTGCTCACGGCCGATGGCACCGCCGCCCATGCCACGTTCCGCCGCGACAACTCCGATCTGTCCGCCGACCAGATCACGAGCCGGTTCCCCTCGTCGGGGGACCGGGCGGAGGCTCGCATCGCCGCCCGCCAGGGCGCGGGGAACCTCCGCCAGCGGCAATTCGACGCGTGGGGCGGCGTGCGCGCGGAGCAGGGCGACGAGGTGGCCGTGACCGAGCGGGCGCACTACGACGCCGCCGATGGGCTCATCCGCGGCGATCGGCCGATCGAGGTGCGTGGCGGTGGTCGGCTCGTCGTTCGCGGCCCCTCCTTCACGCTCGATCCGCGCCAGCAGCGCCTCACGATCGAGGGCGGGGCGCGCATCACCGCGGGGGAGAGCCGGTGAACGGCCTGGCCCTCGCGGTCGCGCTGGCGCTCGCCGCGCCGGCGCCGTCGTCACCACCGGCTCGCCGGCCGGGCGCGACGGCGTCGACATCGGCGCCGCCGCCGACCCAGGTGCAGGCCGCCACCGCCGACTACCTGTACCGGGAGCGGCGGACCATCCTCACTGGCCAGCCGCTCGTCACCTTCATCCGCGATGACGCGACCCTCGTCTGCCGCCGGGCGGTGGCCTACAACGATGCCCAGGGGGACATCCAGCACGCCGTCTGCGAGGGCGACGTCAAGCTCACCCGCGGCGAGCGCATCGTCACCTGCAACCGCGCCACCTTCGAAGCGGCCGAGGGCAGGGTGGTCTGCCGCGGCGACCCGGTCCTCCACGACGGGGCGACGGTGCTGCGATGCGAGGAGGTCGTCTACGACCTCGACCAGGACCGCGTGCTCGCGAAGCAGGTGAAGGGCACCATCGTCCAGAAGCCGGGGCAGGCGCTGCCCGTCCACGGGAAGGCGATCGATGGCGAGAAGTCGCCGCAGGGCCGGAAGGACGACCCAAAGGCGAAGGACGATCGAAAGGCGCCGACCCCGTGAGCGATCCCATCCTCCACGCCGAAGGGCTCGCGAAGAGCTACCAGCGCCGCCGCGTGGTGGAGGGCGTCTCGTTCCACGTCCGCCCGGGCGAGGTGGTGGGGTTGCTCGGCCCGAACGGCGCGGGGAAGACCACGAGCTTCAACATGGTGGTCGGGCTCGTCACGCCCGACGGCGGGCGCGTCCTGCTCGGCGACGATGACCTCACCCGGCTGCCCATGCACAGGCGGGCGCGCCGGGGCATCGGCTACCTCCCCCAGGAGGCGTCGATCTTCCGCAAGCTCACCGTCCGGCAGAACTTCACGGCCGTGCTGGAGGCGCTCGGCGCTCCGCGCGCCGCCCGCGAGGAGCGGGCCGCGGCGCTGCTCGAGGAGTTCCGCCTCGAGAAGGTGGCCGAGAGCCGCGGCGAGGCGCTCTCGGGGGGTGAGCGGCGGCGGGCCGAGGTGGCGCGCTCGCTCCTCTCCGGTCCGCGCTACATCCTCTTCGACGAGCCGTTCGCCGGCGTCGATCCCATCGCGGTGGGGGAGCTGCAGCGGCTCATCGCCTCCTTGCGAGAGCGCGGCATCGGCGTGCTGCTCACGGATCACAACGTCCGTGAGGCGCTCGGGATCTGCGACCGCGCTTACATCCTCTCCGCCGGCCGGATCCTGGAGGAGGGCACCCCCCCCGAGATCGCGGCCAGCGAGCGCGCCCGCGCCGCCTACCTGGGCGAGCGGTTCCGGCTCGACGACGTGTCGCACCACCGCAGTCATGGAGCGTAACGAAAGCGCATGGGCCTCGAGCTAAAGCAGCACCTCAAGATGACGCAGCAGCTGGTGATGACGCCCCAGCTGCAGCAGGCCATCAAGCTCCTGCAGCTCTCGCGCATGGAGCTCGTCGACCTCATCCGCACGGAGGTCACCGAAAACCCGCTGCTGGAGGAGCCCGGCGAGGGGGAGGAGGAGAGCCGCGCCGAGGGCGCCAGCCCCGCCGAGCAGGCCCAGGAGGAGGCGGCCCCGCAGCACAAGGAGGCCGAGAAGTCCGAGGAGGTGAAGGGCGAGGAGGGCGCGAACGAGATCGACTGGGACCAGTACCTCGACCACTACCAGCTCCAGGGCCACACCGCGCCGTCGAACCGAGGCCTCGCCGACGAGGAGCTCCCGGGCTACGAGGCCACCCTCACGAAGAAGACTGACCTCGTCGACCACCTGACGTGGCAGCTCCGGCTGTCGCACTTCTCGCCCGACGAGGAGAAGGTGGCCATGCTCATCATCGGCAACCTCGACCAGGACGGCTACTTCAAGATGCCGGCCGTCGAGGGCGAGGCCGAGGACGCGGCGCAACGCGACCCGCTGGTGCGCGTCTCCTTCGAGTCGGGCATGGGACTCGAGTTCTGCGAGCACGTGCTGAAGAAGGTGCAGACGCTCGACCCGGTCGGCGTCGCGGCGCGCGACCTCCGCGAGTGCCTGCTCATCCAGGTGAAGATCCTCAACGCCGACACGCCCGAGATCGTGGCCATCATCGAGCGCCACCTGAAGCACCTCGAGTCGAAGAACTACGGGGCCATCGCGAAGGATCTCAAGATCTCGATCGACGAGGTGGTGAGGGCGGTCAAGGTGATCAGCCACCTCGAGCCCAAGCCCGGCCGCGCCTTCTCGGGGGAGGATCCGCAGTACATCACGCCGGACGTCTACGTCCACAAGTTGGGCGACAAGTACGTCACCGTCCTCAACGACGACGGCCTCTCCAAGCTCCGCATCAGCGGCATGTACCGCGCCGCGCTCAAGAACGGCCAGGCGGGCAAGGCGAAGGAGTACATCCAGGACAAGCTGCGCAGCGCCGTGTGGCTCATCCGCTCGATCCACCAGCGGCAGCGGACGATCTACAAGGTCACCGAGTCGATCGTGAAGTTCCAGAAGGACTTCCTCGACAAGGGCATCGCGTACCTCAAGCCGCTCATCCTGCGCGACGTGGCCGAGGACATCGGCATGCACGAGTCGACCGTCTCTCGCGTCACGACCAACAAGTACGTCCACACCCCGCAGGGCATCTACGAGCTCAAGTTCTTCTTCAACTCCGCCATCAACAAGACGGGCGGCGACGAGATCGCGAGCGAGGCCGTCAAGAACCACATCAAGCAGATCGTGGCGGCGGAGGACCCGAAGCACCCCCACTCGGATCAGAAGATCGTCGAGCTACTCAAGGGGCAGAACATCGAGATCGCGCGTCGCACGGTGGCGAAGTACCGCGAGGTGCTCGGGATCCTGCCGTCGTCGAAGCGCAAGAAGTACTTCTGAGCGGTAACCCCACCATGGATCGCCGCCGCCGGTTCCGCCGCGCGCCGCTGTGGGCGGGGGCCGTGCTCGGCGCGCTCGCCGTGGCCCGGCTCGCCTCAGCGCTGCCGCAGGTCGCGAACCGCCACGCCCTCGGATGGGACTCGGCGCGCCGCGCGCTGCTCGATCTGGGCGCCGCGGACGCGTTGCGCCGCGCCGACCTGATCGGCTTCGTCTGGCGGCTCGTCGAGCCGGAGACCTGGCCCACGTTGCGGCTGGCGCTGGCGGCCCCACTGCATGCGCTGGCTGGTCCGGCCCGCGCCTTCGGCGTCGAGCAAGGGCTCTCCATCGCCTGCTTCGGCGCGGTCGCGGTCGGCCTGGCGCTGCTGGCGCGCGCGGTGGCTCCGAGAGGCGCGCTGGCGGTGCTGGCGGTGTCCGCCGCGGCCCTGGCGGGGAACGGCGCCCTCGTCACGCACGCGGCGAACGGCATGCTGGAGCCGCTCGCGGCCGCGCTGACCGCCACCGCCACGGCCGCGTGGATCGGGGCGCGGGAGCGCCGGCGCGCGCGGCCGTGGACCCTGGCGCTCCTCGGCAACCTCCTCTTCCACGTGAAGCACCAGTACGGGCTCTTCTTCGCGCTCGCGGTGACGTCGGTGGAGACGCTCGGGGACGGCGCGCTAAGGCCACGCGCGGCGGCGCTCGCCGCGGCCCTCCGCGACGGAGTCCGCGGCGCGCGCGGCGCGGCACTCGCCGCCGCGACGGTGCTCCTCGGCGCGACCGCCGCCGCGGTGTCGGTCACCGGCGGGTTCGACGTGGCCCTGGCCGTGCGTCCGATCACGATCCGCGACGCGCACGGGCCGCTCGCCTTCGCCGCGCTGGCCGCCCTCGTCCTCGTCGAGCGCGCGCTCTGGCGCGGGCGCGCGCGGCTCGCCACCGCCTTCCCGGAGCGGCCCCGCTTCCTGTGGGCGTGGCTCGCCACGCCGATGGCGGCCTGGCTGGTCGTCCCCTTCACCTGGCGGCTGCGCACGCTCCTCGGCTCCGCCGGCTTCCGCACGGACGACGCGCCCGGCGGGCTGGGGGCGCGGCTCCTCTATTACCCGCGCGGCTTTTACGAGGGCTGGATCGCGCCCGGGGTGGCGCCGCTCGCCGTGGCGCTGCTCGCGGCGACGGTGGTCGCGGCCTGGCGCGCGCCCGCGCTCCGGCGCCGGCTCGCGCCACTGGCAGCAGTCGTCGGCGTGGAGCTCCTCGCGCTGGCGCTCGCGAGCCGGCACAACTTCCAGCAGCGCCTGGCCCTCAACCTGGCGCCGCTCGTGGCGGTCGCCGCCGGGGCGTGGGTCGCTGCGCTGCGCCCCTTGCCGCTGCGGGCCACGCTCGCCGGTGCGGCCGCGCTGGCGCTCGCGGTGGCGGCGGCGCCCCGCTGGCGAACCGGCGCGCTGGCGGACGCGATGGCCCGAGGCTTCGATCCCGTCGAGCGCGGCGAGACCTGCCGCCGCGCCGCGGTCGCGCTGGCGGGCGGCCGGGCTGCGCTCGTGAACGGCGCGCCCATCTCGCACGTCCAGGGCTGCACGCTGTGGCAGGCGGTCGTGGCGCGAGAGCGCAGCGGCTCGGTCGAGCTCGTCTACCATCCGGGCCCGCGGTTCGACGACGCGATCGTGCTCTCCGAGTGCTCGCGGCCGGCGCCGGCCCTGGATGGCTTCGCGCCGTCCGGGGCGGCCTTCAGCGAGGACCCCGTGTGCGGCCAGCGGTACCGGCGCGTACCGGTGGTGGCCCGCCCATGAGCGAGGTGATCCAGGGAGTCCGCGCCGATCCAGGCGCGGAACGGGTGCTGCGCTGGTCGGTGCTGCTGCTCTTCGCCGGGCTCGCCTTCTCGTTGCTGCTCGTCCACCGCGACGACAACGACGGCGCCGTCTACGTCGTCATCGCCCGCCACCTGGCGCAGGACGGGACGCCGTTCCAGCTGCGCTACCTCTCGGAGACCCTCCCGCGCTTCCACGAGCACCCGCCGCTCTGGATCTGGCTCCAGGCGGCGGCGCTGCGCCTCCTGCCGGGCCTCGACCTCGGCCTGCTCGGCGCGCTCTGCGGGCTCGGCACGGTGGCGTTCACGTTCGCGCTCGGCCGGGAGCTGCTCGGCGCGCGCGCCGCGTTCCTCGGCACGCTGCTGCTCGTGACCAACGACTCGTTCTTCCGCTGGAGCCCGACGGGCAAGCTCGACCCGCCGCTCGTGCTGCTCTTCACCGCGTCGGTGACCGTGCTCGTCCGCGCCGGCACGCGCCCGGGGCTGCTCGCCCTGGGCGGCCTGTGCGCCGGCGTGGGGGCGCTCGTGAAGGGCGTGCCGGCCTTCGGGGCGCCCGTGGCGGCGGCACTCCTGCTCCGCGCCTCCGGCCGCGGCGAGGCGCTGCGGTCGCCGAGGTGCTGGCTCATCGTCGCGGCCGCGGCGCTCGCGCCCGCCGCGCTCTTCCTCGGCTACGATCGCGTCGCGCACGCCGGTGCGTTCTGGGACGGGTACGTGCACGGCCAGCTCCTCGCGTCCCTCTCGGGCCGCCGCACCGACGGCTTCGGGCACCTGCACCTGCTGCGCGATCTGTGGAACCGTGGGTTGCCGATCGTCCCGCTGGCGCTCGTCTCGCTCTGGCGCGCCCGGGGGCCGCGGCTGGGGCTCGTGCTGTGGGGGGCGCTCATCGTCCTCGCCTTCAGCACCGCCTCGCGCGCATTCTGGTGGTACTTCCTGCCGGCCCTGCCGCCGCTCGCGCTCGCCGCGGGGGCCGCGCTCGACGATCTCGCGGCGTGGGCGCGCCAGGAGCGGCTCGCGGAGCGCACCCTGCCGGCGATCGCCCTCGCCGTGGGCCTGGCGCTGCTCGCCCTGCTGCCGACCCGGCTGGCGAGGTTGCAGGCGCGCCCGTGCCGGTTCGGTACGCTCCCGGCGCGCGCGGAGGCGCTGGCGCCGGCCGACGCCACCCTCGGTCTCGTCTCGCGACCGCGAGACTGGTCCGGCCAGGCGCTCCTCGCCGAGCACACCGCCCGCGACGTCGTCGTCGCCGAGGAACTGGCCGCGCTCCCCGAGCGCGTGGGCGTCGCGCTCACCGTCGGCGACGTCGGCGCACCCGACGGCTGGCAGGCGATCGCCCGGGAGGGTCGGACGGCGCTCCTCGTCCGGCGCCGCTGAGCCGACCCTCGGAACCACTCGGTTTTCGCCGGGTTCTCGGCCGGAGGAAGCGCCGCGCGGACCTTCCCGGGGCTCTGGGAGCGCGCTCGGGAAGCTCTGTTAAGATGATCTCGGGCATGCAGCCCAGAGCGACAGCGGCCGCGGCACTGCAGGCACCACTCGGGTGGCGCCGGCGGTCCGCGGCCGATGCGTTTCAGCGTCACTCCACAGGAGGCGGTTCATGCAGGTGAACATCACCTTCAGGCACCTCGAGTCGACCGAAGCGCTCAAGTCGCACGCGAACGACAAGGTCCAGCACATCCAGCGCTACATCGACCGGCCGAGCGAGGCGCACGTCGTGCTCTACTTGGAGAACCTCGAGCACCACGCGGACATCAACCTGAAGGCGGGCCCATTCCTGCTACGCGGCCGCGCCAAGAGCGGCGACATGTACGCGTCGATCGACGCCGCCGCGGAGAAGATCGAGCGGCAGCTCAAGAAGCACAAGGAGAAGCTCAAGAACCACAAGATGGTCGACCGGGCGAACGGCCACCGGCTCGTCGACGTGAGGCACGAGGTCCTCGACGTCGAGAAGGCGCCGTCCGACCGAGTGGTCAAGTCCAGCACCTTCCACGCGAAGCCGATGTCCCTGGACGAGGCGATCCTCCAGCTCGAGCTGC